>CAYUNS010000031.1:8456-13335 GCA_964446155.1 uncultured Tepidisphaeraceae bacterium
TATATCAAGAACATGATCACCGGCGCCGCGCAGATGGACGGGGCGATCCTCGTCGTCAGCGCCGCCGACGGACCCATGCCCCGTCCATCTGCGCGGCGCCGGTGATCATGTTCTTGATATAGTCCGCGTGGCCGGGACAGTCCACGTGAGCGTAGTGACGCTCGGGGGACTCGTACTCGACGTGGGCGGCCGAGATCGTCACCGTCTTGGTGGCGTCGCGCTCGGTTCCGCCTTTGGCGATGTCCTTGTAGCTCTTGGCCGTCGTGCCGAACTTCGCCTGCGAGCGGGCGCTCAGCGCCGCCGTCAGCGTCGTCTTGCCGTGGTCGATGTGACCGATGGTGCCCACGTTCACGTGCGGCTTCTTACGTTCGAATACACCCTTTGCCATGTCTGGCCTCCAGAAAGCTGATGTTCACCGGCGGTTGTCGAAGCCGCCACTCAATTCCATTCCAACCTCGACATCCAAACTCGGGATGTATCGTAGGCAGTAGGCAGGGCGCAGCCAACCTTGTGCTGCACCCTGCCCTCTGCCTACACCCTCGATCGGATGCCGCCAAGCTGCCACAGGGGCTTGAACCCTGGACCTCCACCTTACCAAGGTGGCGCTCTACCACTGAGCTATGGCAGCGAGCCGTCTTCCTGCTCGCTTGCGACACCGCGACGGTCGCGAACCGGCTTCGTTCGCCAATCCAATCCGTTCACGTATCGCGTATTAGCGCCGCCCCATGGAGACGGCGCGCACCGGGAGCGTAGAAGGGCGGAGAGTATAAATCGCGCCGTACCATTGTCAATCGCCCCGACGGTCCCAATTTCATCCTTCCTTTCATCCCCGGTCCATAACGCGCTCATTCCCGCGGCACGATTCCCGACCTACCCAATCGTCCGGGACTCGGTTATCTCTCGCATTCATGCAACCTCAACCTCTTACCATCTGGTGCAACATTCAGCTTTCCGGCGCGGCCGGGGCGGCCTTGCAAAACGGCCTCCAAGGGCACAGGCTCGTGTCCGCCTCGTCGATCCAGGCCTCCAACCTCGCCGGCGCGGGAAGGGACCCCCTGCTCGCCGACGCCGACATCGCCTTCGGGCAGCCCAATCCGCAACAAGCCCTCGAATTGCCTCGTTTGCGGTGGATTCACCTCACCACCGCGGGCTATGCGCGATACGACCGGGACGACCTGAAAATCGCCCTGCGCGAACGTCGCGGATGCCTCACCAACAGTTCTCACGTCTTTGACGAACCCTGCGCCCAACATCTCCTGGCGATGATGCTCGCAACCGCAAGACGGCTGCCCGAGTCCCTGGACAACCAGCGCGGCGATTACGGGTGGCCTTCCCTTCCCCTGCGCGCCGATTCCTTCCTGCTGACCGGACAAACCGCGCTGCTGGTCGGTTTCGGCGCCATCGCGCGACGCCTCGCCGAATTGCTCGCTCCGTTTCGGATGAATCTCATCGGCGTGCGGCGAAGCGTCCGCGGCGACGAGCCGATCAAGGTCGTCGCCATGGACGAAATCGACGCCCTGCTCCCCCTGGCCGACCATGTGATCAACATCCTCCCCGCATCCCGTGAGACGACGCACTACTTCAACGCCGACCGCATCGGGCGGATGAAATCATCCGCGGTCTTCTACAACATCGGGAGAGGGGACACGGTCGATCAGGCCGCCTTGCGCACCGCCCTCGAAACCCGCGCGATCCAGGGCGCTTATCTCGATGTCACCACCCCCGAGCCAATCGCGCCGGATGATCCGCTGTGGCGAACGCCCCACTGCCGCATCACACCCCATACCGCCGGCGGATATGCCGGGGAATTCGATCGCCTCGTCGAACATTTTCTCGATAATCTCCGGCGATTTGAACGCAATGAGGCCTTGCTGAATCGGGTGTTCTGACCTGCGGGGCGCCGCGCCCGCCTCGGGCGCCCCCCGCTCCGACAATCCACGAAAACATCGTGAAGTCAACAATATCCATGTATTGGTTAAAAGAATCCATGGAAATGCATAGTATTGTGCAATATGTTCGTGGTTATGGTTAAAAATAGAGCATCTCTACCGTTGAAAGCCATCGTCGCCGCTTCCATCCTGGCCCTGGTTTTGACCGGAGCGGTCAAAACATCCCTGGCCGCGGAGGTGGTCGTGACCCTGGCGGATCAGGGCAAGACGCAATACACCATCGCCCTGGCGGAAGATGCGATCCCGGCCGAGAAGACGGCGGCCGAGCAGTTGCAGAAATATCTGCAACAGATCACGGACGCCACATTCGTCATCAAGTCCGAAAACGAAGTCGCCGCCAATGCCCCCCAAATCCTGGTCGGTCAGGGCAAGCGGGTCAGGGAACTGCTGCCCGAGCAGGACTGGAAAGCGCTGGGCCACGATGGAATCGTCCTCAAGACCGTGGACGGGAACCTGATCCTGGCCGGCGGGCGACCCCGCGGAACGCTCTACTCGGTTTTCGAATTCCTGGAGACCCTCGGCTGCCGCTTCTGGACCTCCAGCGAGTTTGACATCCCGCACCGGCCGACGCTCGGCGTCGAATCGCTGGACGTGGTCTATACGCCGCAATTCAAGCTTCGCGCCAACAGCACCTATGACATCAACGAAAGCCCGGAATTCGCCACCATCCTGCGGCAATACGGAACCTATCTGAAGCAGAACGAGGACTGGGGCGGACATTCCATCCAGCTTCGCTGCGCGTTCTCGGACCTGCTCCCGGTCAAAAAATACTTCAAGGACCACCCGGAGTGGTACACCGACAAAAACAACGGCGACCTGCCCTGCACGTCCGAATCCGAGACGCCGCATGCGCGGGATGGCTGGCAGATGGTCATGACCAACCCCGAGGCGCTGGAGGAGGCCGCCAAACAGGCGATCGAGCGGATCAGGCAGCGACCCAACGCCGACAGCATCGCGTTGTGGATGAATGACAACTCGTACTACCCCAAGGACGCCAAGAGCCTGGCGATCATCGAGGAACATGGATCACCCTCGGCCCTGATGTTGCAGTATGTCAACGAGATGGCCCGGCGGATTCACGAGGTCTATCCCGACATCACCGTCGAGTATCAGGCCTATTGGTGGTGCGCGACCCCTCCCAAAAACATGACGCCCGGTCCGGGCGTCATCGTCGAAGTGGCGCCCATCACCGCGGATTTCGGCCACCTTTTCGACAGCAAGTGGAATGCCCGTTCGCGCGATCAGATGCTTCACTGGTCGGAAATCGCGCCGATGATCAATACCTACTACTATTCCACCAACTTTCGCTGGTCATGGTTCCCGCATCCCAACTGGTTCACCTTCGGGCCGAATTACAAGTACTGGGCCGACCACAATGTCGTGGGCCTGTTCGACCAGGGAGGCACTCAAACCCGCAGCAAAACCGGCGATCTGCTCGAGCTGCGCACCTGGCTGGGAGCCAAGCTGATGTGGGATCCGTCGCAGGATCAGGACAAGCTGATGGATGAGTTTCTCAACGGCTACTACGGCGCCGCCGGACCGTTCATCAAGCAGTACATCCAAAGCGTGCAGGATTCGTTCAACACCCTGGACCGATACCGCCTGGGCACTTACAACGCCGGCTTCACCTTCATGACGCTGGACGTGGTCAACCAGGGATACAAGCTCTTCGCCCAGGCCCAGGAGGCCGTGAAAGACAATCCGACTTTCACCAACCGCCTGCGCGGCGCGAGGTTGCAGTTGGACACCATCGCGTTGGCCAAGTTCAACTATTTCCATCACGAGGCCCAAAGGACGGGCAAAACCTTCGCCGGACCCCAGGACCTGGACCAGGCGTTCGAGGAGCTGGAAGCGACCACCAAACATTTTGGCATCACCGGCTTCTCCGAAGGGCCTGTGTCGCGGGAAGAGGGCTTTGCGCAGATGAGGCGACGGCTTCGCGCCACGCCCGAGAATCCATTGCCTGAGTTCGCCCAGGGCTATGGTCCGTATCAGGTGATCGACTACCCGGCAAACGACATCCACCGATACCAGGGCGTCCCGAACAAGCTGGTCCAGGACCCCGCCGCGCCTTTGGGAGAAGCCGCCATGTCGGTGGGCAATACCGGGGAAGAGTCGATCCAGGTTCGGATCGGCCCGTATCTGCCGTACCACAAAAACTGGCGCATCTATTTGTATGCCCGCGTCGATGTGACACCGGATTCAGACCTGGAAGGCGATGCGTTCGGCAGCGTCATCATCGACCTGGGCCACCGCGAAGCGGGCGGCCACCGGAAGTTCCCGTTGAAAAAGCTCGCCGGTGAAACCTATCAGTTGCTCGACATGGGCGTCCATGACCTCGATGGCAGCAAGGAAATCCGCTTCCATCCGATGAATCGCCCGGATGTGACGAACATCTACATCGGCCGAGTGATCCTGATCCAAGAAGGCGCCGAAAAAATCCCGCAGGGCGAATGATCGCCCCCCGGCGCCTAAAGGAGTGTCGCGATGACAAGGAGAAATTCCTCAAAATCAGCGAACAACGCCTTTACGCTCATCGAGTTGCTGGTCGTCATCGGGATCATCAGCGTTTTGATCGCGATGCTGTTGCCGGCGTTGAACAAGGCGCGGGAGGCCGCCAATAGCGTGGTGTGCCTGAGCAATCAGCGGCAGATCGGCATGGCGCTGGCGATGTACGCCCATGACAGTCAGGGATGGTTGCCGTGCGATGTGGCCGGTGTGCCCTCGGCAAGTGACCGCTGGCCGTCGCTGCTGGTCAGCAGGGGCTATATCAAAACCCCCATGGCGCCGAACCATAGTTCGGCGGTTCTGGAAGGTGTTTTCTCCTGCCCGGCGGAGACCGAACGCCGAACCCGTGCCAATACGGTTTGGTACAGCACCAATTTCGGGTTGAACGGGTACTTCTTTCGAAACTGGTACGGCCACAACAA
>CAYUNS010000031.1:13345-29163 GCA_964446155.1 uncultured Tepidisphaeraceae bacterium
CCTTCGGTTTTCAACAGGGTTGGCTGCCCACCGATCCGAACAGCCCGTACATTCGCAGCTTCCATTACGTCAAAGACACGTCCGGTACGGTCCTGCTCGGGGATTCGGGACTGACCTCCACCGGGTACGACTATGGAGCCTTGTTGATCCGGCCGGACAAGGTGAATTTCCGCCACAACCGGCACTGGAATCTTCTGTATTTTGATTTCCATGTTGAATCTCGCGGAGATATTCCTGACCACAATACCGTCTTCTGGCGCGGCTTGGGTGGCCCCGGCCAGACGAAATGAAAAGATGGGCAGGGTCCGTGATACGCCGCGGACCTGTCGCGATTGTGGCGCAGGCGGCGACGATCAACCGGGTCCATTCCCGCCTGGGCCACCGAACAAGGCCATGGCGACGCGCTGCTGATCCTGGCCGACGATCTGAATGATGTGCCGCACAGCGATACGCTCAGGGAACTGGAAAAATTCTGGACAATCCCCGAGGCCGGGAAAAATTCCCCTCCCACCTTCCCCTCCGGGCACAAGCAGATCGATTATGTGTTCGTGCATCCCGCCGACGCCCTGGAGGTCAGCGACTACCAGGTCTTGAGCCGCGTGGACCTGAACGGCGCCTCCATCGACACCCGAACCGCCTCGGACCACTATCCCGTGCTGATGACCGTGCGGGTTGCTCCCATCAAGGCTGAAGAACCGCTTCACGCTCGGCCATGAGGGCCAATCAGCCTTCCTCCTTCGCAAAGAATTGCGCAGGGTCCGCCTCGCGATCCCCCAATTCATGGTCCGCTGAAGCGGGCCTACACGCGCCCGGGCCGATACTGTCCATCCTCACCCAATTCGATCGTGATGGACATTTCGGGCTGTTCAACGCCCGCCCGAAAATATCGGGCGGTTTCGATGGTTCCCATTTCGGCCGCGCAGTAGTCATCGTGCAGCAGATGCTCCGGATGCCTGACGCCTTCGCTGCCTTTTTCGATGCGCTGCGGGATCCGCCGGCCGTCGGGATGCCATATCTGGGCATACATCACTCCCAGATCACCAAACCCGTTCAGCGTGATTCGGACGTATCGAATATCCCGCCCCTCCAATTTCACGTGCATCCGATCCAACGGCGTCATGTAAACGCATTTGACTCCTTCGAACGCGCTCTGCCAGACCCCCGGTTCGCTCGCCACCTCGATCCGGACGTATTGCCACGCCGGCTGTGAATTCACCATCCGCAATTCCAGCACTTCGGGGAAGACCTCCCGTACCGGATTTTGTCCCGCGATCACGTCCCGACATGCCGCCGCCAGCTCGCGCAGACTCTTATCTTCGTGGCGCAGCAGGGCATCCGCCGTGTGCGGGTCGTCGGGATAGCGATCCCGGTCCCATGTCGCCCGCTCCATCGCCGCCAGTACCGGCGTGCCCGCCACGATCTCATCGACTTCGGCCAGCACCTTCCGCGCTCCGTCCAGGTTGCCGATGACCAGCGCACAGGCCAGTTCATTCACCGCCTGACGCATGCGCAGCCGGCGGAACGCGCGGACGATCACCAGTTTCGCATCCTGCTGATAGCGGGCGCCCTGGGGCGTCCTGGGCCGCAGTTCATCACACAACCGCAGACCTCGGCGACAGACCACGATCTGCTCCTGCACCCTGGGATTGACGGCATATTCCAATGCATCCATCACCTGGACCAGGGCACCCACCTTGGTGCAATTGCCGGCCACGTCCACAACCTGCATTGCCGTGTCGGGATCCCCCTCGAAATGCTCCCGCGCCCATGTTTCCAGAAAAGCGAAGCGATCCGGCGCGCCATCCCCGCACGCCGCCGCACCGTAATCCACGGCCGGCGTGAGCAGGTCCCACGAATGGGATGACAGTTCCCATGTGGTGACGACCATCCCCTTGACCGGATATTTCTCGGCATAACGGCTCATCTCCGCGATGTTCACCGTGTTGGTTCCGTACTCCGCGGTGGCCCTGGGACAGACGATCACCTCGAATCCAAGACCCAGAAACAGATCAAGCGTCGAGGTCCCCCGGTGATAATAAATGGGGACGCGGGGGTACGGCCGCATGTCGCCGTAGTTCCAGTCCATCAGCACAATGTCGCGAGAGAGCTTCTCAAGCTCCTTCACGTCGTAGTAGAGCAGCATGTCGGCCCAGATGACGCACCGCTTGCCCAGGCTCTTCACCATCTCATTGAGGCGGTTGTAATGCCCCACCACCATCGCGCCGATCCCCTCGCGATCGGCTCGTTCCCGGCACCTGGGGCACACGCCCACCTGCCAGCTTTCATCCCCTCCGACATGCAGATAGGGACTGGTGGATATCGCCGCCCATTCCGACAGGAGGTCATGCAGCACTTCATACGACCTGGGGTTGCTGATGCAGATCTGCGGCTTGGTGCCGCGCATGTAGCCCACCCTGCCCCCGGCCAATTCATCGAGTTCCGGCATGGCCTGGGTGATGTAGCGGGTATGTCCGAAGGCGGGAATGACCAGCGGGAGATCCACGCCTTTTTGGCTCGCCAGCGCCTGTAGTTCCTGATACTCCGCCTGGGTCAAATGTATCTTCGAGCTGACCTTGGGATGGCTGCGATACTCCAGCGCTCCTTCGGCATAGAGGAAAACGGTGTTATAGCCGCGATCGGCCGCGCTGCCGATGATCCGGCGCAGCGTGTCCGGCCGTTCCATCTGCCGACCGATATCGACGGACAAGCCGCGAATCTCCCAGCTTCTGCTGTTGGTCATGTAACGATCTCTCGCTCTTGAAGGTCCAAGGTGCCCCATTCAACCATCCGCCGCCGACCTGTTCCCCATTCATCGTGCACGGACGGGATGCAATGGCTCTCTTTCACCGATTGAAAACGTTTGCCCATGGCCCGGATCGCTCGGAAGCCACAACAGACGCACCGCATGCGCGGTGAATCATACGAACCCTGAAGATGTCGCACAATAGCAATAAAGTCAATAATGTCCATCAAATGGTCAAAAATGAGAGTTGGTATTCTGGAAATTGGGGGTATGTTTTTAATCGTCTATAGTCAAAATCGGACTGCCGATCCGATTAAATCAGAACCCGCGACCATTTCACCGGCAAAGGAGCATAAGGGATGAAAGCAGTTCATTTATTGACCGCCTCGACGGGTGTTTTGGCATTTGGCGCAATGACCATGGCCACGACCATTCTCAGCCAGGGGTTTGAAGAGTCCCCGTTCACCAATGGCACGGAGATCACCAATGCAGAAATGGTCGGTGACGATGAAAGCGTCGGGGGTGGGTGGGTATTCAATGGTGATTTCAGGCCGCCGAATGTAACCACCGACCAGGCTTACAGCGGCACCCAATCTCTGCGGCTGAGACGTCCGACCACTGGTGACAGCAGTTTCCTCTACGGCCAAAATACCAGCGTCAGCGTTACCTCCGGCATTGTGGAGACTTCATTTTATGCCTACTGGGTCGCTGGAACCTCCAGCGTGGAATTCAGGCTGGGCACGAACCTGAGCACCGGCGTTCCGACGGGCAACCCCGGCGGATCAATTGGTTCCGGTGGTGGCGCTATCACATTCTATACTGGCACTGGAGGCGTCCAGGCTGGAGATGTAACCGAAACGGGTTGGTATGGCGTCAAACTGGTCACTGATTTCGACACCAGTACGTTCGATGTTTATCTCGACAGCGGCGACGGCTTTACACTGATCGCGTCGGATTTGTCGGCAGGCCCGCTCAACAACGATGCCGGTAACGCCATCTCCTTCAAGCAAAGAGGAGGCGGCAACGGATATTTCTACCTCGACGATGTGTCCATCATCGCCGTCCCCGAACCGGCGACGATGGGCGTTCTTGCCCTGGGCGGCGGGGCACTGATGCTGGCCCGCAAGCGCAAGCGTGCCGAGTGATCGTGACGCCGCCAGCGTGACCATCGAACGGTTGTGTGTCCGTTTCCAGGGTGATGCCGGCGACGGCTGCACCGACAACCTTTCATTGGCGCTGATGCCCATCCCGGAGGAAAAACAACAACGGCGGATAAAAACGCACCAGCCTTGTGAGCGAACGATTCATTTGATGAGGCCTGGACTATGCGATCTCCAACATGGCAGCTTGCAAAGCGGTATGGCATGCCGGCGCCTGTAGAGAATTCAGGCTCCGCCGGACTTGTTCGACAGGCAGGACATGGTTTCACCCTCGTGGAGCTGTTGGTCGTCATCGGGATCATCAGCGTCCTGATCGCAATACTGTTGCCCGCCTTGAACAAGGCGCGCGAGGCGGCCGGTAGCGTGGTGTGCCTTAGCAACCAGCGGCAGCTCGGTATGGTGATGGCGATGTACGCCAACGAGAATCAGGGATGGTTGCCGCCCGATGTCGCCCTCGAAGGTGGACGCTGGCCGGCGCTTCTGGTCAGAAAAGGCTACATCAACACCCCCATGGCGCCGACAACCAGTTCCGCGGTCCTGGAAGGTGTTTTCTCCTGCCCCGCGGAAACCGCCGCCAGAACCCGCGCCAACACGGTCTGGTATCAGACCAATTACGGACTCAGTTGGTACTTCTTCCGAAACTGGTATGGACATAACAACTACCGTCAGGGCCGGCTTTTCCCCTTTGGCTTCCAGCAGGGCAGTGGGACGACCCCGGAAACATACACCCTGATTTTCCGTCCCGTCAAAGACCCCACCGGGACCGTGCTGCTTGGGGATTCCGGCCTCACGTCGTCA
The DNA here is from genome assembly GCA_964446155.1 of uncultured Tepidisphaeraceae bacterium. Classification (GTDB taxonomy): domain Bacteria; phylum Planctomycetota; class Phycisphaerae; order Tepidisphaerales; family Tepidisphaeraceae; genus CAYUNS01. The sequence goes on from CAYUNS010000031.1 coordinate 18,047, forward strand.
GGGTCCAGCTTTGGCACTCTCCTGGTCATGCCGAACAAAATAAACTTCCGCCACGGCAAGTACTGGAACATCCTCTATTACGATTTCCACGTCGAATCCCGCTCGGATCTCCCTGATGATGCGACCGCCTTCTGGCGGGGACAGGGTGGTCCGGGTCAAACAAAGTGAACACGACCCCGCCGCCCTCGGTGTTCTTCCGCGCCCCCCTCGACGGCTAAAACACCCCGCTGAAGCGCAGCACCGCGACCACCAGCAGCAGGCCGATCACGATCACCTGCTTCTTCAACCGCACGACCTCCGATTTCACATGCCCGAGATCGAAGGTTCCTCCGCCGGAGGAAACGCCCCCTGCGGGCGATGACTGCCTCGCGGCGGACTTCAGCTTCTTTTTGCGGGCTTTTTCCCCGCATTTGATGCACCAGTATGTCCCCCATTCATCCTTCATTCGCGGTTGACCCGCGACGTTGACACCACAAGTGCTGCACAGTTTCCTGGATGCGACCGACGTGCTCATGGGCAGGACTCCAACCGCCTCCGTCGCCGGAGGCTGAACGCTCTCGACATCGTGATGTTCCGGGAAATCGATCACGAACGAGACTGTCACGAATCAGAACCAGACCGCGCATCGCGTCGCCGACGCGCGGATACACAAGGTAGGCCGACTATACCGATTATCCGCCGTATCTGTCGAGAAAATACCGCTGAAACGACGCCCCACCGCCGCAAAATCGTGATGACTGGGTGATCCACCTTACACACGCCGCCCCACTACACGGCGCTGGCCGTCATGCCGATGAGCCATCCGCATCTAATCCCCGGCCGGCTGCGTGGCGGCGGCAGTGAAGTTTTCCGCCTTCATCCGCTCGCGGATCGCCTCGATATGCTGCCGCCGGACGTGATCGAAATAGTCTCGCACATCGGGCGGAACCTGGGACGAGGGAAGAAAAATCTCCAGCCCATCGCCCATTTCGATCGTGCCGATCACTGGATCGCGAGTGCCCGTTGCGGCCGGAGATCCGGCATTCCCTGTTCCCGGCGTCGAGGACTGGTTCCACAGGTACACCCCCCTGTCGTTGATCACATAGCCCAACCCGGTGAAACCCGCGATGTTCTCCAGCGCCTGGCGGATGCTGGCGTTGTCGAGCAGCAACCGGACATTGCGCGCCTCGGGCGCGATCCGTTGCAGCGCCCCCGGCTCGATCGAGAACTCGACCCCGGCCTGCTGCGACAGCTCCAGCAGCACCTGTGAAATGTCCACGCCTTCAAAACGCGCCGTCAGCGCCTTGTTGAGTTGATTGCGGATCTGATCGGTCCTCGAGACGATCACGAGGCTCTCTCCCCAGGGATACCAGGTGCCCGCGCTCTGGTTGACGATCGACTCCAGCCCCTGGAGCAGGGTGGCGTTGCGCGGCACGCGCACCGTCGCGTCGCTGATCGCGTCGCCGGCCCGGTTCTCGACGACATGGGTCGATTTCATCTCCACAAGCTGCTGATCGATCGCCGACAGCAGCGCCTTCACCGTTCCCACGTTGCTCTGCAACTGGATCGGCGTGGATGCGAGCATGTCCAGCGCCTGGATCTCCTGCACGGTCGATCGCCTCCCCAGCCGGCGCAACGCGGGCAGGGGTTGCAACTCGATGTATTCATCCTTCAGCGCGAAGTCCAGCCCGAGCTTGCGCGTGATGGCCTGAAGCGCCTGACGGAGGGTTTGATTTTCAATCTTCGCGGTGAAGCTCGTCTCCTCCCCCCACGGCAGCAGTTCCCACACCGCCGGCGCCACGACGATCCGCACGCCGGTCTCGCTCTCGATGATCTCGAGCGCCTGCGGCAAGGTCGTCTTCAAATCGAGCTTCACCTGCTTGTCCAGCGCCTCGTTGATCAACGCCGACGTCCGCTGGGCGGTCGCCGAGGCCGCGAAAAAGAGAATGACGAAAAGCGCGCAGGTGGGAAATCTCATGGGTGAATTGTGGCTTTTTTGAAGGCGTTTGTCACTGGAAGGGGAAAAGGAATCCGCCGGCATGGAATCCGCCCAACGCCGGGATTCCGCCATCAGCGGCTTTTATGCATCAATAAGGCATCGAATCATCGAATTCCACCCAGTCACCGCTGGCGATGATGACGCGGGAGGGACGGGAGACGACGACCTCGGTGAAACGCCGGGCGTTCTCATCAGCCGGGGCGGGATCGAGGGCGACCTCGACGATGGCTGGACCGACCGCCGTCTCATGCTCCGGGCCTTCGATCATCGCAATGGCCGAATTTTCAATGACGGTCTCATGCGTCGACAGCCGCCATCCGACCGTCGCCGCGATGGCCACGCACGCCGCAAGCGCCACCCTGGACGCATGACGCACCCAGGGCATCGGATAAGTGAACGCCGGAAGCGACTCTTGCTCGATGGCGTCGGAAATGCCCGCCTGGAGCTTCTCCCATGGAAACTCAGGCAAAGGCGATGACTTGAGCAGCTTGTGCAGCGCCTGGTGATCCTCGAACAGCGCCCGCGCGCCGGCATCGGTCGCGAGCCGCTCCTCGAGCCGGGTGCGCTGCGGTTCCGCGAGCGTGCCGTCGAGGTACTGGCTGATCGAAAATTCAAAATCGTCGTGCGTCATTGCGTTTACCGATGTTTCCGACTTCCAATCGCCGATCAATCTCTCCCCCGCCGATCCATCGGCGATTGGAGGAATCGACTCCACGATCAAAGGTGGTCTTTCATGAGTTCCCTCAACTTTTTCCTTCCCTGGAAAACGTGCCATTTGACGGCTTCCACGCTGCAACCGAGGGCTTCGGCGACTTCCTTTTGCGGCAATTCCTCGATCGTGAACATCACGATCGCCAGCCGCTGCTTCTCGGGAAGCTGGCCGAGCGCTTCCTGAAGCTTGCGGCCCAGTTCCTCGCCCTCCAGCGCCCGCACCGGATCGCCGGACCGCGCCATCCACTCGCTGCCCCCTCCCGCGCCCTGCGGATCGGCGTTGCCGCCCAGGGCAAAGGCTTCATTGAGCGGCAGTTGCTGACGAACCTTTCGGCTCCGCCTGTAATTCAACGACAGGTTGGAAACGATCCGCATCAACCAGCCACCGAAGGCCTCGGCCTGCTGGAGATTGTCCAGACTTCGGTACGCCTTCAAAAACGCGTCCTGCGTGACTTCCATGGCATCATGCGAATTGCCCAGAAGCCGGAATGAAACCGCGACCGCCTGCCGTTGATACCGCCGGATCAACTCATCGAAGGCTTCGGTGCGACCTGAAAGCACCTGCTCAATTAATTCCCCGTCCGTCGGCGAATCGCCGCCTGCCGGATCGGGTTTGGCCTTCGAGTCCATAAGTAAGACACTCTACATGAACCGCTGGTTAGAGGCGGTCCTGATTTTTGTCGATCGCGCCCGCCGATCAAAACGAGATGATAACCCACGAAGCGCACAATACTTAATCCTGTTAAACTATACCGTCTGGCGCGATCGGGGAAACGCCGGTTCAACAATATTCGGCCATCAGCGCGGCACGGAAATGTTGTCGAGCAATTCCTGGATGATCCCGTCATTGCGCTGCCCGCCGTATTTGGCCTTGGTGTCCAGGACGATGCGATGCGCCAACACCGGAATCGCCAGCCCCCGCACATCGTCGGGAGTGACGTAATCGCGCCCGTCCAGCAGCGCCGCGGTCTGCGCGGCGCGATACAGGGACAACGATCCGCGCGGGCTGATCCCGAGGCGCAGCCGCGTGTCGGCGCGCGTGCCTTCCACCAGCCGCACGATGTAATCCGCGACCGTCGGATCGACCCGCGCCCGCCGAGCCTCCTGCTGCATCTGTATGACCTCCTCACAAGTCACAACCGATCCCAGGTCCTCGAACGGATGATGATCCTGCTGGCTGAAAAGAATCTCGATCTCGCTTTCGCGCGTCGGATAGCCCATCCCGATCCGCAGCGCGAACCGGTCGAGCTGCGCTTCGGGCAGCGGATAGGTTCCGTGATACTCCGAAGGGTTCTGCGTCGCGACGACGAAGAACGGCCGGGGTAGATCGCGGCGCCGGCCGTCCACCGTGACCTGCGATTCGCTCATCACCTCGAGCAACGCCGACTGCGTGCGCGGACTGGTGCGGTTGATCTCGTCGGCGAGCAGAACGTTGGTGAAGATCGGTCCTTCACGAAACTCGAACGATCCGTCCTGCGGGCGATAGAAGCTGCTGCCGGTGATGTCGGCCGGAAGAAGATCGGGCGTGAACTGCACCCGCCGAAACTCTCCGCTGATCGATCGCGCCAGAGACTTCGCCAGTGTCGTCTTTCCCGTGCCGGGCACATCCTCGAGCAACGCGTGCCCTCCGGACAGAAGCGCGATCAGCAGCAGCCGGATGCTCTCGGACTTGCCGCGAATGACGGTCGAGAGATTGGCGCCGAGCCTGTGAACGTGCCCGGCGAATCGGCCTTCAGTCAGTCGGTCCATGCGGTGATTGCTCCCATTCAGGTGGCGCGCCTCGGACGTTGCCCCTCGAGATGATCGAGCGCGTCGGACAGGCGCGCCACGGCCTTCTCTCCGGCGTCACCGAACCGCGCCTCGTCGTATGCGCGCACAAACTCCATCGCCCGTGAATCTGCGGGCACTGTACTCGACATCGCCCGCAGATGCTCCCGCCAGGTACGGTGGGCGACGCTCGTGACGCCCACGCCGCGCAGCCACGCCTCGAAGCGGCGCGCCGCGATCAGCAGTTCCGCGCGCGGCTCGGCATAGCCGCCGGCCCCGCGCGCGGGGCGTTTCGGGCGTCGATGCAGTTTCCAGAGCATCCATCCGACCAGCCACAAACTCACCGGAATGCCGACGATCATCGCCAGCGTCGTCGTTTCCGTCGTCGCGATCCATTCGCGCACGCGGCGGGGAAGATCGTGAAGCCACTCCCACGACCGGCGCCAGGCCGACGCATCGGGGAACCGTTCATCCGGCCGACCTGACGGGGGCGTGGCGTCGAACGTCATCCATCCGACGCCTTCGATCCAGCATTCCGCCCACGCATGCGCGTCGCGGTCGCGCACCACCATTCCATCGTCGCCCAGCGGCTCATGCGCGTAATATCCGTTCACATAGCGAGCCGGAACCCCCGCCGCCCGCGCCATCACCACCAGTGCCGAGGCGAAATACTGGCAATGCGCTCCCCGACGGTTCAGCACGAAATCGCTCAGCGGCTCTCCCTCCGGCTGATAATTCAGACTGTAGTCGTGATTGCCACGAAGGTGATTGATGATGCGCATGACGCGGGCCAACGGCTCGCCGCCCCCCGCGACTTCCCTCGCCAGTTCCGTCACGCGGGGATCGACCGACGGGGGGATCGCCCGCAGCCGCGGCCATTCCGACTCGGCCGGCGCCGGCGACGGCAGGCCCTGAAATCCCGGATGCGTCGACGCGGTGATCCCATAGGGAAAAACGGCGACGGGCGCCATCTCCCGGATCGTCCCCGCCGCGTCGCGCTCGAGCGCGGAAACCGATTCAATGGAAGCCGCCGTCAGCGGCAGGATGAGCAGGTCCATCGTATCGACGAAGCGGATGAACCGGATCGTCCGCGCATCGTCCTCGGCGGCCGCTGAAACCTCCGGCAACGGCCCGAAGGTTCGCTCACCGATCGAAGGCAACCAGTGACCGCCGTGGTAAGTGTCGAACGCCATCGTCCGCAGATGCCCGCCGGGAAGCCGCCCCTCGATGACCAGGATGCGCCTCATCGACGCCTGTGGATTGAACACCGATTGCAGGCGCGGCGAGGATGAAAGCCCGATCGACGTCTGCCCCCGATGGCTGTCGCGCATCATCCGCACCGCCCACCGGGTGAGTTGCTGCTCGTAGGACGTCACCGCATACACCGACGAGAACCCCAGTCCCGTCGCGAGCAGAATCGCGAGAAGACGCATCGCCCCGGGCGTAAGCCGCCTGGCGCGCATCGACGATGCGGCGCGATCCGGTTGGCCCATCCGTGAGAAGGAACGCAGCGACAGCACGATCGTGAACAGAAACAGCGGCGAGAGAAGACGAATATGCTCGGGATCGTAGGTATTCGCCGCGGCGGCCATGATGAGCGCGATGATGAACATCGCCACGCCGCGCCCCTCGCGCACGCGATTGACCTCCCGCCGCGTCCACGCCCGCACGACCAGTTCGGCCGCGAGAAAACATCCGACGCGGTTGGTGATCTCCGCGTTGACGTACCACACGCCCGCCTGATCGTCCGGCCAACCCACGATCAACAGGACAACGATCAACGCCGCAAGCCGCATCCCCCAGGTGACGGCAAAACCCCGCGGCGCCCTCCAGGACGTGAAATGCGATGCCGACAGCAGCAACGCCAATACCGGCAGCACGGCCAAACGCCCACTGGTGATGAACAGCGCTCCCATCGCCACCATCGCCGCCGCCGTCATCGACCACGGCAGGCGATCATCGCCCGCCGTGATGGTTTCGTTTCCGGACATGGATTTCCGACTCGAATTCATTTCACCACGAAGACCGCCCGATGCACGGGAAAAAGCTTGTCCGCGAACTTCTACAACTCATCGATCCCCCGCTCGTAATCGGCCCGTGAGACCACCGGAATCGCCCCGAAAAGGGCGACATCCTCGGAGGGATCGAGCGTGCAGGGCTTGTCCCGGAGGATGATGATTTTAACGGCCGTCGCCTGGGCGTGAAGCCGGTGCGCGAACGCCCGGCGAGGTTCATCCCAGTCGAGCAGCACACAGATGACCGTCGAGATGCGCGAGAGCAGTTCGGCGATCTGCGGCTCGATCACGTCAAACGGCTCGGTCTCGCTTTCCCCGACGCACGCGAGGATGTCGAGAATCTGATCGAGATACGCGAGGCTTCGACCGGCGGTGAGGTGATGGAGATTCGGTCCCGCGGCGAAGATGTCCACCAGGTAATCCTGCCTCGCCATGTAATCACTGACCGAAGCGGCGATGGAAACGGCTCGCTCGAAGTTCTCGCGGCGTTCCGTCCTGGCGCGACCGGACAATCCCCCGGGCACATGCGTGTCGAGCATCACCCCGACGCGAAGCATGTATTCCTCGACCCACTCGCGCACGATCGGTCGACCGACGCGCGCGGTGGCCCGCCAGTCGATGTCGCGCACATTGTCCCCCTCGCGATACTCGCGATTGCCCAGGTACTCGAACGATTCCCCCAACTGCGACGCCAGCGCCACCCCGCCCGGCTGATACCGCCGACCGGTCGGCAGCGCAAGACGCCCCAGCGGATTGAACTTCGGATAGACCAGCAGCCGCCGCGTCTCATGAAACGTTCTTCGCGCGCGAAGAATCCCGAACGGGAACCCCGTCTCGACGCGGAACCCGCGCAGCGTGAACGCGCCCCGCCGCGTGCATCGCAGCGCCATCCGCACCGTGGTTTTCTGCCGTTTGGACAGATCGGGAAGCACGACGCCGTCGTGCGGAATCGCGTCCACGCTCGCGGGCAGCGCGTGTGGAACGACGACCAGATCCCCGCCCCGGAAACGATCGAGCTGCTCGATCTCGACATCGACGGGAACCGTCTCCCCCGCGCAGATGCGGGTGGAAAATCGCGCCTCGAGCCTCACCTTTGGACGGAACAGCAACAGGGCGAATCCCGCGACGCCCCACGCCGCGACCGCATAAGCCGCCAGGACGTATCCCTGAAGCTGGAGCGACGCGCCTCCATAGGAAAGGAACATCGCGGTGACGAGGGCGAACCATCGCCCCGCCGGAGTGAGCCGCTGGGTGTAGATCCGCCAGAACCACCGCGAGAGGCTCCCCGAGAACAGCGCATACTCGGCGGGGTCTTTGCTGGGGGACAACGGTGGAAAGGAAAGCCGGCTTGGCATATCAGAACGGTCTCATCGTCGTCCGCCAATGAGTTCATGCACGGACATCGGCGCGGAGACGATCAGGTTGCCGTTGAAATACCGGATGGACGCCCGCCCGCCGTTCTCCCGCCATACCTCCGGCCGAACGACCTCGCGAATCAGTTGCGCCAGAGCCTCGCCGCGCTCCCTCCGGGATTTGGAAATCCGGTTCCTTCCTTCGCGATCGCCGATGCCAATGCCGCCGCTGTTGCGGCCGGCACTGTTGTTGGCTTCGAGATTGAACGACGGGCCGCTGAAATCGGGAACCTCCAGCAGCAGATCGTGAACGGGATAAACGATCATGACGAGACGTTGATGAACCCGTTCCCACGTGGTGATCTCGATGACACCACCATCCACATGCCACCCCAGCACGCCTCTCGGCGCGGCTTCGGCGAGAACGAGCGACAGCGCCTTGCGGAGCGTGATGGATTTCGCCCGCAGGCTGATCGGCGTGTCGCGCGTCACGTTGACCAGCTCGAGCGCCGCCCAGTTGACGGTGAGATTCGCCCCGGAGACATCGCGCAAAAAGTCGATCCCTTCGGCGAGCGTGACGTGGGTGAATCGGATTTCCGGCATCGCCCGGTTGAGCGCCGCACGGGGCGCCCCGTCCGGGCGCTGGGCGACCGCGATGGAACAGGTCAACAGGAAGGCGACGGCCACAATGATGCGGTGCATGTGAGGCTCCCTTCGAAGCGCGTGCGACCTCGCCGCGTGGAGAAGCTCATTCCCCCCGCGGATGGGTTTCCGATTCGCTCGTCAGCGGCTTGCCGGTGTACGGATCGAACTTGGCGCCCGCCGACAGTTTCGGACGCGATGACTCGTCGTCGATCTGCCCGACCTCGTTCTCGACATCCTTCAATCCGCGCTTGAATTCGACAATGCCCTTGCCGAGGCTTCGCCCGACCTCGGGCAGACGCTTGCCGAAAATGAGCAAACCCAGTCCCGCGATCACAAGCATCTCAAACGGTCCCGGCCAGGTAAATGCGATGGGGTAAAGCATAAATGTCCTTCTGTCGGCACACGAGCCGACGCTCCTGTCGAAATAGAGGAATGGGCAGGATTATAGGGGGCAATTCCCCGAAAGGTACAACCCCGTCGGAAAAACCTTGAACATCGCGATCCCGGACATTGGATCGTGCCGGATTATGACCCCCGTCATTCCGTGCTATATTGCCGGCCGGAGGCATTCATGACAACGATCCATCGCGAGTTGCCCTATGGTCCGTCGCACCCGCGCGGCGTGGGCGACCTGTTCCTCCCCGGCGCCGAAGCGGTGGATCCCCCGATCCTGCTCATGCACGGCGGAGGATGGAATGCGCTGGCGAAGGAATCGATCGAGCCGTTCGCCCGGTTGTTCGCGGCCCGCAACCGCGCGGTTTTCAGCATCAACTACCGGCTGCTCGATCACGCCCCCTGGCCGGGATGCCTGGAGGACTGCGTATCGGCCGCGGAATTCATGCTTCGGGGAGGATTGTCCGACCAGGGACTGACGACGCCGGAAACGCTGATCGTCTGTGGCGCGTCGGCGGGCGGACACCTGGCCATGATGACGGGGCTGACGCTGGGCGCGGAGCGCATCCGCCTGATCCTTTCGATCTGCGGGCCGTCGCGAATGGATTTCCCCGATGGATCGATCACCCCGCATTTTCAGTCGGTGGATTTCTGCCGGCGGTTTCTCGGCCGTTCCACTCCCCCAACGCCGGAGGAAATCGCCGACATCAGCCCCTGCGCCCGCGTGCGCCCCGGCGCTCCGCCGCTGGTCTGCATTCACAGCCGCAAGGATCGGTTGGTCCCGATGTCCCATTCGCAGGACGCCGTCGCCGCCTGGCACGCCACCGGCGCTTCGGCCGAACTGATCGCCTTCGACGGCCCCGACCATCTCCACGGCATCTGGACCGGCGAAGACCACGCCCGCCGCCAGCCCCACCCCGCCGTGATCTCCGCCATCGAACACCTTTTCCCCGCCTGAAAACCACTCCCTCCGCCTCCGTTCCAACCCTTGCCAACTCGGCGCCCGATGTGGTCGTAGTCATCCTGATCCGCCGCGTTGAACACGAAGCGCATCCGCGTGCTGCTCTGGCTGAGGTAACGGCGCATCCAGAACGTCGCCTCGAACCGCTGGAGACGTGCGGCGTCAAGTGGAACGCCATCTTCTGCGCCTTGCCGCTGAAACAAGGTCGCTGATTTTCAGTGGCTTCGTCTCCGAGGACGGCGAAAAGAAGAAAAGGTAATCATCTGCTTCACCGTGGAAATGCTTCCAGATATCGAAACCCTCTGGATCTACGTTGAATCTTGAGAAAAACTCTACACACAGATCTTCTGCGTCATCGCCTGTTATCCCCAAATCTTCTTCCAAGCGAGTATCCATCTGAATCTCTCTCGGATCTACCGAAGAATGCTCTTCGAGGAACTTCACTATCTCCTGGAACAAGAGAAGATCACCTTCGTCATAATTCATAATTCATCCGCTGCCGACGAGGGGACAACCCAAACAATCTTCCAAGCATTCTCGAAATTCTAGATAATCCTTAAGTAACCCAACAAGACCTATATAGGGAATCCACCGTCGCGCTATTGTTCCCGCCTTTGCTGATCTAGCTGTGAAATCTGCCCATGTAGGTGCTGGAACCCTCTGTCCAATACTATACCCATTAGGAATCGCTTTGCTCTCCCACTCGTTTTGAAGATGCACCAAGTACATTACGCTTTGTAAACACTGGAGCGCCTCCCACAACCGCTGCGCCGATGATAAGGCTCTGAAGGTCACCAAGTACTTCTGCACCACAAAACTCTGCACATTGCAGATATCGTTCACCAGTTACAGGCGGCAGTGGCTCAATAGTGCCTCCCGGTAATGGCGGCGGAGGAGGTTGAGGGGCATAAAGATGTCCCCATCTCTCCATAGGCCCGTCTCCCGGATACGGACCAGCCCCATCAAAATAGGCCTTTACTGCGGCTTGCTCCTTAGCAATCCAGTCTGGCATGACATTCAACCCGAATGGATCGACAAGGAGGACCGAATTACTCCGCACATATTCATACAGTCCCATTCCATCGACATATTCAAGCGGGTCGCGCGGCACGAACCTGCCCAGCACCGGATGGAGCATGCGCGCCCGATTGTAGACGAGGTTCGTCTCCTCATCATGGAACAATCCCTGATGCCCAATCTCATTGATCCCGAGGCATGAAACGAGGACGGACCTGGTTTGCCCGAACCGTCATGCGCCTGGCTCGATTCCCGGCCTTATGTCTTCCGGCTCTTCT
>CAYUNS010000032.1:0-15919 GCA_964446155.1 uncultured Tepidisphaeraceae bacterium
GTAGTGCGGCAGCATCACGCCCCCGCTGCCCACGCGAATGCGCGAGGTCGCGGCGGCGATCTGTCCGATCAGCACCTCCGGGCTTGCGCACGCCAGCGCCGGCGTCCCGTGATGCTCGGCCACCCAGTAGCGCGCGTATCCAAGGCGATCGGCCAGCCGCGCCAGATCAATCGAATTGCGCAGCGCTGCGGCGCCCGTCGATCCCTCCGGGATCGGCGATTGATCGAGAACGCTCAAACGAAACCGAAATTCAGTCTGTTTCACAGGCATTTCAAATGGACGCTAGGAATGCCGGCGATGGAAGGCAAGACGACGCCCAGGCCCCGCAAGGCCCTCCTCCCCACTGAAGCGGATACTCATTTCCCCGAAAAAGGCTGGAAAGCCGGAAAGAGCTTGGGAAGGCATTGGACGCCGCGCGCCAGACGGCTATAGTGTCCGATCCAGCAATCAAGGAGCGTTCAGCATGGCGGTGGAAACCCAGCAGATTCTCGACGAGGCCGACAAGCTCGGCAAACTTGTGGCGCAGCATCCGGCGGTGGAGAAATTCAAGCAGGCACAGCGCGCCGTCAGCGAAGACCCCGAGGCCGGTCGATTGCTCGCGGAATTCGACCGCCAGATTGAAACGCTCGGCCGGCAGGAACAACAGGGCATGGCGATCACCGACGCCCAGCGCCAGCAGTTGGAAATGCTGCAATCACGAATCATATCGCATATCAAGATCAAGGCGCTTAACATGGCACAGGTGGATTTCGTCGATCTGCTGCGCAAAGTGAACCAGGCCGTTCAGGGCCAGGTGCTCGGCGCCGCGGGCATGCCGCAACCCGCGCAGCCGGCGAGCGCCGCGGCGCGGCTGGCGCATCCATAGCCCCCGCCGAGCCGCGGAAAAACGCTCCGCGCGGGCGATGCCGCCCCGGCCGACTCGTCCCTTTCGTTTCGGGATTTCCCCCGCGTTGACACGTTTCCCGGTCACTCCTATCATCCACCGGACAATTTGCAACCTGAGGAGTATTGCATGGCAAGTGAGAGCATCAAGGAATTCACGGATCAGAATTTTGACGCGGAAGTGCTGAAATCGGATCAGCCTGTGCTGGTCGATTTCTGGGCCGAATGGTGCATGCCCTGCCGCATGTTGGCGCCGACGATCGAGAAGCTCGCCAAGGATTACGCCGGCAAGGTCAAGGTCGGCAAGCTCGACACCGATGCCAACCGCGACGTGTCGATCAAGTACGGCATCAGCGCGATCCCCACGGTGATCCTGTTCAAGAACGGCGAGGTGGCGCAGAAGTTCGTCGGCCTCCGCCAGGAGAAGGATTTCCGCGAGGCCCTGGACGCGGCGCAATAATCGAATCTCCCCACCTTTGCCAACTGAACAACCGCCGGTCGATCGACCGGCGGTTTTGTATGGATGCGTCCGTCGTCCTTTCTGGAAACGAAGGCGCGCCGGCTACTCGATCGTCGCCACGACCGCTTCATCGTCATTGACGATTTCAAGGGCGCACTGCTCGGCGGGCGTGTCGTTCACCACCTGCTGCAACTCGACGACGCTGGAGACCGGACGGCCGGCGACGGAGGTGATGATCGCGCCTTCGCGAACCCCGAATTTGACCAGCGGGCTGTCGGGGGAAATACCCAGCACCATCAGCCCGCGCGCGCCGGGGGATCGGGTCGATTCCCAGTGCGGCGGGACCGGCCCGAGCAACATCCCTCTCCAGCGAAGCCGCTGGCTTTCCCGGGTCACCGCCACGGACGGAAGCCGGCGCTTGCGCGGCGTGATGTCGATGCTCACCCTGTGGCCGTCGCGATGCACCAGCAACCTCGTCACCCGATCGATCGGCGCGGCGCCGATCAGGCGCACGAATTCGTCTCCATCGCGAACCGGCTGGTCGTCCACGCGGACAACCAGGTCGTTTACCCGGAGCCGGCTCTCAGCTGCGGGCGTGCCCGGTTCGATCAGGTCGATCCGCGCGCCCAGTTCATCCGCAATGCCCGCCGCCCGACGCTGACGTGCCGTCGGGTCGCTCACCATCACCCCGAGATAGCCGTAAACAATCTCGCGCCCTTCCTTCAGACGGTTCACATGGTCCAGCAGCCCCGGCGTCACCGGCATGGCGAAGCCGATGCCGTTGGTGGATTTCTGCGGCAGGATGACGGCGGTGTTGATCCCGATCACGCGACCTTCAATATCGAACAACGGCCCGCCGGAATTGCCCGGATTGATCTCCGCCGTCGTCTGAATGAGATTGGAATAAAGCCGGTTTTCCCGACTCGCGAGCTTTGGCAACGCGCGGTCGGTCGCGCTCACCACGCCGACGCTCATGCACATCTCCCCTTCCATCGCCAGCCCATAGGGATTGCCCAGCGCGATCGTCCATTGCCCGCGGGAGGCGCGATCGGCGGCGAAGGACACGGCGGGCAGGCCGCCCGCGGGAATCTTCAGAACCGCCAGATCCGCGCGCGGATCGGACCCGATCACGATCGCGGGATAAATCTTCCGATTGTCCAGTGTCACCCAGATCCGCTCGGCGGCGCCGATGACATGCTCATTGGTGAGAATATACCCGTCGGGGTCGATGATGAATCCCGTGCCCACCATCCGGGTGGTCTTGTTGAGAAGCGACTCGAGACGCTGCGCGGTCATCGCATCGCTTTGCGACGCGCCGGCGGCATCAACGGTCGTGGTGGCGACGGAGATGGCGACAACGGACGGGGAGACCCTGTCGGCGATGCGCAGGAACTGGCCTTGCAGCCCCGCGAGGCTGAGCGTGTCGCTGTTCACCGAATGGTTGCGTTCGGCAAACGCGAGATTGGAGGGAGGGTTCGAGGAAGTCCTGATCGCATGCGCCAGGAACAAGGCGCCCACGATGAGTGCGGCCGCCGGGCCACGCCCGATGCGCAATGAAGAACGAGCCATTTCGCAATCCCGATACAACAGACCCCATTCGCCCAAAAGCCCGGATTGCCCGGCACTTTTTCTTCATCGGCAATCTCCACTCACCGGTGAAGTTTACAACGGTTCAGTTGCATGAAAGCAATCGCCGGACCACGGTTCCGGTCGCGCGCCGCGTTGAGGTTTTCAGACCGAAAACCGCTTGTCGCCATGGTCGAGGCCGCTCAAAAATCGGGTCCCTCCGCGATCGCCGCTCAAAATCCCGGCGGGATCGAGCGGCGACTGCGGGGGTTGCGGTTCCGTTTCATGCGGTGGCTTCCGCAGGCTCCGCGTCGGCCGAATCCTCCGCCCCTCTCGCGGCGGCAAGACCCTTGCTCTCCAGCACGGTCTGGCGAATCTCCTGCGCCAGATCCTTGTTATCGACCAGGAATTGCTTGGCGTTTTCACGCCCCTGTCCCAGCCGGGTGGTCTTGTAGTTGTACCACGCGCCGCTCTTCTCGACGATGTTCCCCATCGCCGCGAGATCGAGCAGATCGCCTTCATAGCTGATGCCCCGATCGAACATGATGTCGAACTCGGCATCCCGGAAGGGAGGCGCTATCTTGTTCTTTACGACGCGCGCCCGCGTCCGGTTCCCCACCGCCACGTCGCCTTCCTTGATCGAGCCGGTGCGCCGGACATCGATGCGGACCGACGCATAGAACTTCAGGGCGCGCCCGCCGGGTGTCGTCTCGGGGTTGCCGAACATCACGCCGATCTTCTCGCGAATCTGGTTGATGAAAATGACCGTCGCCCGGCTCTTGGCGATGGCGCCGGTCAGCTTGCGCAACGCCTGAGACATCAATCGCGCCTGCAGCCCGACGTGACTGTCGCCCATCTCGCCCTCGATCTCCGCCCGCGGGATCAATGCCGCGACGGAGTCCACGACGATCACATCCACGGCGTTGGAGCGAACGAGCAATTCGCAGATTTCCAGCGCCTGCTCGCCGGTGTCCGGCTGGCTGACGAGAAGATCGTCCAGCTTCACGCCGAGGCGCTTGGCCCAGGAGGGATCGAGAGCATGTTCGGCGTCGATAAACGCCGCCACGCCGCCCGCGTGCTGCGCCGCGGCGATGATGTGCAGGGTGAGCGTCGTCTTGCCGCTGGATTCAGGACCGAAGATTTCCAGCACCCGTCCGCGCGGCACGCCGAAGCCTCCCAGGGCGATATCGAGCGACAGGCTTCCGGTCGGGATCCCGTCGATCGCCGCGCGGCTGTTGCCATCGAGCTTCATCACCGACCCTTTGCCGAACTGTTTTTCGATCTGCTGAACGGCGCGGTTCAGCGCCGAATCCCGGGCGCCTTCGCGAGCGGGGATTGGGGAAGCCGTGGGCTTTGCGGGAATGGAAAACGCGGACGCGGATTTCTCCGCCTTGTCGATGGACTTGGCCACGAGTGGCTCCTTTCATGTCGCCGGGTATTTGGGTCAGCCGGCGTTGCTTCAATCGCGGGGGCGCGAAGCCAGTCCGCGATCGCAAGCGACGGTGACTTGTGCGGGGCGGACATCCATTGCCCGCGCCCAGATGTGACCGCGCCGATCGCACGAAGCCGCTCGGCGGCGCTCACCACTGAACTCGACGGAAGTCACCAGACCGCCCCTGTTCAGTGTTTGTTCGGTCAAACTATACCCAACGATCGGCAGGTCGGCCAGTGAAAATTGAAGAAATTTTCACATCGAGATCGGCCTGGAGCCAGGCCGATCCCCCGCCGCGCGCTCCGCCGCCGCCGGCGAGTCAAAAATTCATCGCGTTCTTGAACTGAAACCACCGCTCGTCGATCTTCTCACGATCGGTCGCCTTCAATCCACCGAGGGAGAAGTCGGCGATGGTGTAGCTCGCGACGACCGTCCCGAAGGCGAGAGCGCGCTTGATGGTGCTCGATGAGAAATTCCCCTGCGTCGCGAGATACCCCATCATCCCGCCGGCGAAGCTGTCTCCGGCGCCGGTGGGATCGATCACCTGATCGGCGGGAAACGCGGGCAGCACGAACGTGTCGTTCTGGCTGCACATCAGGCAACCATGCTCGCCTTTTTTGATGACGACGAACTTCGGACCCATCTTCAGCACCTCGCGCCCCGCGGCGATGAGGTTCTTCTTCTCCGTCAGAAGGCGCGCTTCGCCGTCGTTCAACACCAGCCCATGAATTTTTCCAAGCAGCTTGCCGAGTTCCTGCCGCTCGGTCTGAATCCACAGGTTCATGGTGTCGGCCACGACCAGCCGCGGCTCGCTCATCGACGCCAGCATCTGCTGCTGAAGCACGGGATGCGTGTTGGCGAGGAAGACGTACCTGCTGTCGAGGAAATTCGGCGGGATCTTCGGCGCCTGCTCCGCGAGAACGTTGAGGTCCACCTCGACGGTCACCGCTTCGTTGAGATCCTTCACATAGGAGCCGTGCCAGCGAAAGGTCTTGCTTCCCTTGCGGATCTCCAGCCCGCCGGTATCAACATCAGCGCCTTCAAAGACATCGAAAAACGCGCTGGGGCAATCATCTCCCACCACCCCCACCAGCCGCACCGGCGTGAAGTATGAAGCGGCATAGGAAAAATAAATCGCCGATCCACCGATGACTTCATCGCGTTTGCCGAAGGGGGTTTCAACCGTGTCGATTCCAATGGATCCGGTGACGAGCAGAGACATTCTGAGATGACCTTCCTGTAAAAAATGAACTTTCAACCTTGCCTGCGGATCGCGCCGCGGGAGCGGTTTCTTCCTCGATCTCGCTCAAGGTTGTCGCGCCGGCAATTGCCGCACCTTGACCCGCGTGCCGGTGACCGTGTAAAGCCGCCGGGGCGCGAGCCGTTTATGACGCAGGAACAGCCGGTCCACCGCGTCATCCTGTTCAACGTCGCCCCCTTCCAGTTGCAGAAACACGATCGAGCGCGCGAACCTGTAATCCAGTTCGAACGGCGCGCCCGCCAGGGCGCCGTCGGTCGTGATGATGTCATATTGCCTGGTCTGCGCCGCCTTCAGCACCTCGACCGGCATGGCGCCTCCGGGCAACGCCAACTCCCCCGCCGCATGGGTTCCATGTCCGTGCCTCCGAAGCGCCTCCGCGACCGCGGGCGTCATGTCACCGTGTAACAACCACTGCATCGGACGCATCCTAACGACCGCCAACACCCCCCGCAAACATGCATCCCACGAATGCCGCACCGCGCCCATGACCAGCGGCGGTGGCCTTCAATCGGCTTCGTTGAAGACGCTGGTCGGCGCGGGCGCGCCGTCCGGAGGCGCGACGACGATGGCGCCGTTGGCGGCGATGCAGATGCCCCCGTTGTCGTTTGCGAGACGCCAGAGCATCCGTTGATTTTCGGCCGAGCCGGTGAAACTGAGCACCGTGTTGATGCGCGTGGATTTCCCGTCAAGCAGCGATCGGATCTCCGCGAGAAACCCCTCGTGATGATCGAATCGTCCATCCGTCGCGATCCAGATGACATCCGGTTCCCGCTTCAGCGCCTCGATCACGGCGGCGGCGAGGTCGGCGCGGCCGTTCGGCTTGATCGTTCCGAGAAACTGGCCGGCCCGGACACGATTGGCCCGGGACGCCCCGACGGGTTGATCGCGAAACGCCGCCGGCGACGAACCTCGGGCGACGACAACGATCATCTCCTGGCGATCGTCCAGATCGTTGATCGCCCGTTCGATCTCCACGCGCAGCCCGCGCCATTGACGGATCATCGACCCGCTGGCATCGCAGACGAAGGCGACCACCCGGTCCGGTCGGTCCGGCACGGGCGCGGCGGCGGTCTCCGCGCCAGCCGGCTGGGTCGCCGGCGGCAACTGCCGACGAAGTGACTCAATCTCCGCGCGCAAGCGGGCGATCTCCTCGTTCTGACGCGCAATCACTTCCCGAAGATGGTCCACATTCCCGGTGGTCGGCGCGGCCGGCTCATCGGCAAAGCCGACGCCCGTAATCAGGCAAATGATGAGGGCGATCATCCGTTTCATCGAAGGGTTCCCTTTTTTCCCACGGAGTGCCCCACCACAAGCTCCTCGAGTCTCTTGTCCATCGCGCGGCACGCGGCGATGGGATCGAATTGCCTGAGGATGCGGTTCTGCTCCTCCTGATAATCCCGTGGGCGTTCCATGTGCCACACATCCTGCAGCCGCCCCACGAGCTTGTCCGGGGAGCCATTGTAAAGACACGACGAATGCAGGGATTCCGGGAGCAGTTCAGGGTACACCCCTGTCGCCGGAAGGATGGGCCAGCAGCCGGCTGTCAGCGCGCGGACGGCATGGTGATCGCACGGCGCGTCCAGTTTCGCGCTGAGGAAGACCTCGGACTGCAACAGGGCGCGTCCCTGGGCCATCTCATCGGACTCGGGAAGCGTGGTGCGCGGGTAGTCGGTGGCGAGATCGTCAATGGGTCCGACGGTCAGCAGCCGCGCCTTTCCGCCGCGACGCGCGAGCATCCCGAGGGCGGAGTTGAGCAGCGAGATGTCCGCATCACGCGTGTCGATGAAAAACGTGTGCCCGTCACGCGGGATTTTCTCCCGGCGCGCGTGCGCCAGCGCGTTCAGGTCGATGGGGGGCGGCATGAGATGGGCCTTGCCCGCGATGTCCTGCATCGGGTTCTGCCCGGCGATCTCCGGTTGCTGGCCGATCATCGCGGTGGCGTTCGACAGGAACGACCGCAGATGAAACATCGAGTTGAACCAGATTTCGGTGGCGGCCTGCGCGGTGTTGAGATTGACGAAATCCGTCCTGCCGTCCGATTTGGCGCTGGAGCGCGGAAGCTGGTTGCTGTGAAAATAGACCACCGACGGCTTGTGCAGCAATCCGGGGACGAACCGAAAGAGGTCCGCGAGATTGAGCGCCTCGCTGGTGAACAGCAGGTCCACCTGTCCGACCCAGTGCCGCGACAACTGCTCGGAGAACCAGTGCGCCGCCGCCAGCAGCCGGCGCTCGATGCGGCGAGGCGGAAGCTTCAGCAGGGTCCAGCGATGCCGGCTGCACCGGATCAGCGTCTCCAGCATGATGCGCCGCGCCCCGCCGTAAAACGGTTCGAGAGCGAGAATGTCGAGTTGGGTGGACATGGTGACGACAAGAGGAAGCGCCCTGCTTCCCGGTCAGTATAACCGCGCGGGTGGAATTCAACGCATCGCCCGGTCATTCGCCCAGCTTGTCGCGCAGGAAATTCTCGACCTGCCCCAGCGCGATGCGCTGTTGCTGGGCGGTGTCGCGGTCGCGCAGGGTCACCGTGCCGTCCTGGGCGGTCTGACCATCAACGGTGAAGCAATATGGCGTGCCGATTTCATCGTTGCGGGCGTAGCGCTTGCCGATGTTCTGCTTGGCGTCGTATTCGCATGTCCACTTCGTGCGCAGGTCCAGGTAGAGCTTTTCGGCGACTTCGGGCATGCCGTCCTTGTTGACCAGCGGGAAGATGCCGGCCTTGATCGGCGCCATCTTCGGGGCGAACTTCATGAAGACCTTGCTCGGCCTCGATTCATCGGGGGTGTACGCCTCGCACAACAGCACCAGCACCGCACGGGTCAACCCGGACGATGGTTCGATGACATTGGGGATGTAACGGCTTTTGGCCCGGATCTCCTCGTCGCCCGTGCCCTCCTCCTTGAGCCTGAGCTGAAGCTCCTGGTCGAAGTAATCGAGCTTTTGCCCGGAATGCTCCTGGTGTTGCGTGAGATCGAAACATCCGCGATGCGCGATGCCTTCGAGTTCGCCGAAATCGGGCGCGGTGAACGGATAGATGTACTCGATGTCCACCGTCATTTTGGAGTAGTGACTCAGTTCATCGTCGTCGTGATCGCGGAAGCGCAGCCGGCTCTCGGCGACGCCCAGATCGCGCCACCACTTCATCCGCTCCTGTTTCCAGAAGTCATACCACTTGCGCGCGTCGTCGGGGTGGCAGAACCACTCCAACTCCATCTGCTCGAACTCGCGCGAGCGGAAGATGTAGTTGCGCGGGGTGACCTCGTTGCGGAAGCTCTTGCCGATCTGCGCCACGCCGAACGGCATCTTCACGCGCATCGTGTCGACGATGTTCTTGTAGTTGAGGAAGATGCCCTGGGCGGTTTCGGGCCGCAGGTAAACTTTCTGAGGATCGACGGCCCCCACTTCTGACCCGAGCATCAGGTTGAATGCCCGCGGCTCGGTCAGTGTGCCCGCCATCTTCGTGTCCGGCCCGACGATCTTCGCATAGGCGTCGAGCGGAAGGGTCGTGAGGACAACCTCGTCGTAGTCGGCGAGGTTGCGGCGGGCATCGCGCTTGATTTTCTTCTCGGCGGCTTCGCGATCATCGACAAACGCGAAACTGTTGCCCTGACCATCCCGAGGCGCCAGCACTTTCACATGGTCCGCACGATACCGAGCCTTGGTTTCACGGCAGTCGACCATCGGGTCATTGAACCCCGCGACATGCCCGCTGGCTTCCCACGTCTTCGGATGCTGGATGATGGCCGAGTCGAGTCCGACCATCTCGATGGGGCGACCATCCGGTCCGAGGGGCGGGGTGATGACCATCTTGCGCCACCAGTCGTCGCGGATGTTGTTCTTGAGAAGCACGCCGAGCGGGCCGTAATCCCAGAAGCCACGGATGCCGCCGTAGATTTCGCTGGCGGGATAGATGAATCCGCGGCGTTTACAGAGGGAGACGATCTGTTCCATCACGCTACTGGGGTCGGCGTCGGCCATGGCTGTCTTGCTCCAAAAGAAAAACGGCATCCGGCACGGGGCACGCGACAAGCCTCGAGATGAGTCGAGGATTGACAGGCGCCTAATGCCGAATGCCGTGTTGAATGATGATCGAAACGGATTCTGTCGGCGTGCGAAGGGATCGCCTTCGCAACATGTGGGCAGGCCGCGATTAGGCCTTCGCGGCCGCGGTACCCTTGATCTCGCCCTTGGCGACCGCGTTCAACCGCTTGGTGAGCCGGCTGCGCTTGCGGGCGGCGGCGTTCTTGTGGATCGTGCCCTTGGTGGCGATGCGATCCAGGCGCTGCACGGTCTTGTTCAACTCGACCTTCGCCTTGTCGAGATCGCCGGCCGCCAACGCACCGAGAAACCCTTTGACCTGCGCCTTGACCTGATCCTTGCGGGCGCGATTGCGGGCGCGGCGCTTAAGGGTCTGCCGAACACGTTTCTTTGCGGACAATGAATGAGCCACTGTACTCGTCTCCTGATGTCAACCCCCGGCCGATGGCGTATCCATCCGACGGGAAGGCGGAGTAGCATAATTAAATCAGAGGGATTGTCCAGAGGCATAACCGGCGAAAAACGCCCCGCCTCACAATGCCTCGCCCTGCCCCCGCAATGCCCCGGACGCCCGAATCCGATCCCGGAAAACGTCCGTCACTTCGCCGACGGCGTCGCTCCGCCGCTGCGAAGCCGCTTGATTCGCGCCTGCACGTCGCGGTAGTTGAAATCCCACTGGGCGACCTGGCTGTAGCACTTGATCGCGCTGGGCATGTCGTTGCCCTGCTCCAAGGCCCGGCCGTAATGATAGTACATCTCCTTGGACTTGGTGTCGCCTTTGAGGGGATACTCCTCGATCAGCGCCCGGAGCGTCTCCGAGGCCTCATCGACAAAACCGGCCTCCAGAAACGCCTGCCCGATCGCCATTCGCGAATCGTTGCGGTATTTCGGATCCTGCCCCGCCGACTGGAACGCGGGGATCGCCTCGTCGAACCGCCCCAACTGGAACAGCCGCTTGGCGACCTCGAATTTATATCGCGAATCCGTCGGGTACGCCTCCGCCGCCTGTTGATATTCGCTCAGCTCCTCCTCGGCGCGATCCCTGGTGAACTGCTTGTACCGCTCGATCACCTCCGCGTCCCCGGCATTCGCCTGCACCTGGGCGCGCAGCGCGCGTTCCTCACGAGCGAGCTGGCGCATCCGGATCTGTCCCCTCGCCAGCCGGAAGCGGAACTGCTTGTTGTTCTGGTATTGCTGATCGAGCAGTTCCATCGCCCGCAGCTCGTGCTCCGTCTGCTCCGTCTTCACGAGGGCATCGACGAGCTTCATCAGCTTGCCCGCTTCGCTGGGATCGGCGTTGAATTCGGCTTCCGCCTCGCGGATGCCGCGGGTCATGGAATCCATGCTGCGCACATCCTTGTCGCCTTCCATGAGCTGCTGCTGTTTGTCGGCATCGCGGATGCTGTCGCGGAAGCTCTTGCCCGAGCCATAGCGGCCTTCGTCCATCGTGTGCTGGGCGCCGAGATTCTTCAGCTCGGTCTGAAGATCCATGTCATCGGGACGAAGCCTGGCCGCGTAGTGGCAGGCATCGGTCGCCAGCTTCCACTGCCGCAGATCCTTGTAGACATCCTTGAGAACGATGAACTTGCTGAATTCCGGCTTGGCGCTGTCGGCGTTGGCTTTCTGGAAAATCTGCCCGATCCACATGACCGTGTCGAAGTATCCGGCGCGGTGCGCGTTCTGGAGCAGGCTCTGCATATGGTCGGTGTTGCCCGGATCATACGCCAGCAACTTCTCGGCGTTGAGCATGTTGCTTTTGTCGTCCTTGGTCGGCCGACCGATCTTCATCCGCTCGAACATGCCGAGATTTTTCCCACCGCTCGCCTTGCGCTTCAGCGAAATCTCGCGGATCGCCTTGTGCGCCTCGATCTCCTCCGGGTCGAGTTGCAGGCCCTGGAGATACATCTCGATGGCGTACTCGAAGTTGCCCGTATCCGCGACAGTTTTCCCGCGATCGAAGAAAACCTTGGCTTTCCTGCGATCTTCCTCCGGAACATCTTGATAACCCTGTAGCGGTTCTGACACTTTATGGTTTCCTAAAAAGGGCAAAATCGGAGGCGCGATCCCGCGCCTCGACTCATTATCCCCGTCCAAATCATATGCCGTCCAGCCCCGCAATCTACGCGGATCAGGTTGAACGTGTCAACCAAATGATCTACGCTTGCGCAGGCATATTTGGATGTATCCAATAATATATACCCGCAAACCCCCAATGCACGAAGACCTTCACATTATCCATTATCCGGACCCGCGTCTCAAAAAGGTCAGTCAGGCCGTCACCGCGTTCGACGAGGGGCTGAAGTCCCTCGCCGGCCGGATGCTCGAGCTGATGCGCGAACACCGCGGCGTGGGGCTTGCCGCCCCGCAGGTCGGCGTGAACCTTCGCCTGTTCGTCATCAATCCCACCGGACAGCCCGGCGACGACCGCGTCTACGTCAACCCCGAGTTGTCCGATCCCGACGGCGAGGACGAGGCCGAGGAAGGTTGCCTCAGCCTGCCCGGTATTTACGCCGGCGTCCTGCGCAACAAGTCGCTCCGCATCGACGCGCAGGATCTCGACGGCAACCCCATCACCCAGACCGAAACCGGCTACATCGCGCGAATCTGGCAGCACGAGTTCGATCATCTCAACGGCACGCTCCTGATCGATCGAATGGGACCTGTCGCGAAGATGGTTCATCGCCGGAAGCTGAAGGAACTTCAGGAACAATACGCCGCCGCGCACCCGCAACCCGCGCCCGACGCCAGGAAACCCGTCCGCAAAAGACGAGGCTGATGCCCCGTCTCATGCCCACATCCATGACCCCCTTACGCATCATCTTTTCCGGTAGTGGCGAATTCGGCGCGCCTTCCCTGCGCGCGCTGCTCGAGGCCGGACACGACATCGTTCAGGTCGTCAGCCAGCCCGATCGCCCCGCCGGTCGCGGGCGAAAGCTCACCCCCACGCCGATCTCCACGCTGGCCATCGAAAAAAATCTTCCGTTGCTGCGCACCGGCGACATCAACGCCGAACCCCTGCCCGCCGCCGACCTCATGGTCGTCATCGCCTTCGGGCAGAAAATCGCCGGGCCGATCATCCATCATCCCAGGCTCGGCAGCTTCAATCTCCATGCTTCGCGCCTGCCAAAATACCGCGGCGCGGCGCCGATCAACTGGGCCGTCATCAACGGGGAATCCGTCACCGGCAATTCCATCATCCGCCTCGCCGACCGCATGGACGCGGGCGCGATACTGGCTCAATCCAGCCTCCCCATCGGCGACACCGATACCGCCGGCGAGATCCACGACCGCCTCTCCGTTGACGGCGCGTCGCTCGTGGTCTCCACCGCGCGTTCCCTCGCCGAAGGCGGCCTGCTCGAAACGCCGCAGGACGAATCGCAGGCCACGCTCGCGCCCAAGCTCTCGCGCGAATCCTCCCGGGTCGACTGGTCACAGCCGGCCGACGCGCTGTCCCGCCGGATTCGGGGTATGTCCCCCTGGCCGGGCTGCCGCATGCGTCTGCTCGACACCGCAGGCCATGAAACCGCCCGGCTCACGCTCGTCCGCACCCGCGCCGGCGGTGAATCCACCGCCCAGGCCGGCACGATCGACGAATCCCTCGCCGTCGCCTGCGGCGATCATCTGCGGCTCGACGTGCTCGAGGTGCAGCCTGAAGGCAGGCGCCCGATGCCCCTCGACGATTTTCGCCGCGGCCACCGCTGGGAAGCGGGCATGACCCTCGAGTCCCTCGCATGAATGCCCGTGACCACGCACTGCTCCTCATCGACGCCGAGCGTCTGCCCGGCTGGCAAAGCCATCTCGTGCCGCGCGGCGGCGAGAGCGCCGTCGATGATCCGCGCGATCTCGCCCTCGCGACGCGGATTCATCTCGGTGTCGTGAAAAACCTCCTCCTGCTTCGCCATCTCGCGCGGCATTATTCCGGCCGACCGCTGAACAACATCGATCCGCTGATTCAGAAGATTCTCGCGATCGGGCTGTTTCAACTGCGCTTCCTCGAGCGCATCCCCCCCTCCGCCGCCGTCGATGAGGCGGTCGAACAGACCCGTCGATTCCGCCGGCACAAGGCCGCCGGCTTCGTCAACGCCGTCCTCCGACGCGCCACCCGGGAGCCTGATCCACCGCTGCCGGCGCTGCGCGACGATCCCGCGCACCACGCGGAGATTGTCCTCTCGCATCCCGCGTCGTTGTTCCGGCGGTTTGTCGAGCTTTACGGGCAGGAGGATGCCGTCCGGCTCTGCGAGCACAACAACGCCGAGCCGCCGCTGATCGTCCGATTGTTCCACGATCAGGATCCCCTGTCGCTGCCGGCGCGCCTGGACGCCCCCGGCGTGCAGGCCCGGCCGCACCGGCAGCCCGGCATGTATCTGCTCGAAAACGCCAAGCGCGCCGACATCGCCCGATGGGCCGATCTCCGTCTTGTCCAACCGCAAGACCCCACCGCCGCGCGCGTGGTCGAGCATCTGGACATTTCCCCCGGACAGGCTCTTCTCGACCGCTGCTGCGGCCTGGGCACCAAGACCGTTCAGATGCGCGAACGCCTCGGCGATGCGGGCGTTCTCATCGCCGTCGATCCCTCACCCGAGCGAACCGACCGCCTGCGCGAGCTTATCGCCCGCCACGCCCTTTCCAACATCGCGGTTCATCGCACCGCGATGCTCTCGAATATCCGCGCACAGATTCCCGAAGCATTCGACCGCATCCTCGTCGATGTTCCATGCAGCAACAGCGGCGTGCTCGCGCGCCGCCCGGCCGCGCGATATTTCCAGGACAAAACCTCGCTTCGGTCCCTGCGCAAACTTCAGATCGATATCCTCGCCGACACTGCCCCCTTTCTCGCCCCCGGCGGGAAGCTGATCTACAGCACCTGTAGCATCTGGCCGGAGGAAAACGCCGCGCTCGTCCGAGAGTTCCTCGCCACCCATCCCGGATGGGAACTCCTCGAGGAACACGCGACCGCCCCCAGTCTCGATTCCGCCCCCGAAACCTATCGCGACGGCGGCTACTTCGCCCTGCTTCGCTTCACCGCTTCATCTCACTGATCCGCCTCATTCAACAGATCGCGATCGCGAACGCCGATGAGGTAGAGGATTCCGTCGAGGCCCAGGTGGGAGATGCGATGGCTGGCGGTCCGCGCGACAAGGGGCTTGGCGTGAAAGGCGATGCCCAGCCCGGCGGCGGCGAGCATGGGAAGATCGTTGGCGCCGTCACCGACGGCGATGGTCTGCTGAAGGGCGATGTTCTCCTTCGCGGCGATTTCACGCAGCCGGTCCGCCTTGCGCTGGGCGTTGATGATCTGCCCCTTCACCCGGCCGGTCAGACGACCGTCGATGATCTCCAACTCGTTGGCGCAAACATAGTCGATGCCAAGCCGCCGTTGCAGGCCCTCTCCAAAATAGGTGAATCCACCGGAGAGAATGGCGGTCTTGTAGCCAAACGATTTCAGTGTGACGACAAGCCGTTCGGCGCCTTCGGTCAATCTCAACCTTGCCGCGACGGATTGCAGAACGCTCTCGGGCAGGCCTTCGAGGGCCGCGACGCGGCGGACAAGCGATTCGTCGAAATCCAGCTCCCCGCGCATCGCGGCCTCGGTGATGGCCGAGACCCGCTCGCCGGCGCCGGCCTCATGAGCCAACTCGTCAATCACCTCATGCTGAATGAGCGTCGAATCCATGTCGAAGGCGACCAGGCGGCGCATGCGGCGGTAGACGCTGTCGCGCTGCCAGGAAATGTCGATCGGATGCCGCTGGGTGAGGCCCATCAGTGCGGCGCGGAGGGTGTCTTCGTCCTTCGGCTGCCCGCGCACGGAAAACTCGACGCAGGCGCGTCGGGAACGTCCGTCGTCGTCGCGCGCCGGCCGACCGGAAAGACGGGTGAGGATGTCGATGTTCATCCCCTGACCGGCGAGAATCGTCGAAACGACCGAGACATGCTCGGCCAGAAGCTGCCTCGCCAGCAGCGTCAGAATGTAGCGCGGCTTGCCCTGCCGCGTTACCCATGCGTCGTATTCCTCATGCTCGATCGGGGTCATGCGCAGCCGCAAACCCATGTGGTGGGCCTCGAACAGCAAATCCTTCAACAGCTCCGTCGATTCGGAATCCGACGGAATGCGCACCATCATCCCCATGAGCATCGTGCGATGGATGACGGTCTGGTTGATGTCCAGAACGCCGACCCCGTGCCGTGCGAGCACGCCCGTCAGCGAGGCGGTGAGGCCCGGTCGATCTTCGCCGGTGACATGAAGGAGAATGATCTCGCGCATGGTTCGTTCAAAAAGCCGTTTTTG
>CAYUNS010000032.1:15929-28492 GCA_964446155.1 uncultured Tepidisphaeraceae bacterium
TGATGATCACCAGCGCCCTCGGGTTCTTTCCGTTCCTCCTCGCATCCGCAACGAGATTCTCTCCTACACGTTGAACAGGAAGTGCGTGATATCCCCGTCCTTCATGACATAGTTCTTGCCTTCGGCGCGCATTTTTCCGGCGGCCTTGATGGCGGCCTCGGTCTTGTGCCGCACGAGGTCTTCGAGCGTGTAGATTTCCGCGCGAATGAAGCCCCGCTCGAAGTCGGTGTGAATGACGCCGGCGGCCTGCGGGGCGGTGGCGCCGACGGGAATCTCCCAGGCGCGAATTTCCTTCGGTCCGGCGGTGAAATACGCCTGCAAACCGAGCAGCCTGTAGGCTTCGCGCGCCAGCGTCGCCAGCGCGGGTTCGGCCATGCCCATGGTATCGAGCATCTCCTTTCGATCGGCGGGGTCCAGCTCGGCAAGCTCCGATTCAAGCTTGCCGCAGACCGGAACCACCAGCCCCCCTTCCTCGCTGGCGCGGGCACGGACCTTTTGCACGAACGGGCCTTCGCCGTGAATGTCGTTCTCATCCACGTTGGCGACATACAACACTTTTTTCGCGGTGATCAGCCCGAGGCCTTTGACGATCTTCGCCTCCTCCGTGTCGAACTCCAGCGAACGCACGGGACGGACTTCGTTGAGATGCTCCTTGCATCGCTTGAGAACGGCCGCGCGGGCGGTCGCCTCCTTGTCGCCGCCGCGAGCGAGGCGCTCGGCTTTGTCCAGCGACGAACCCACCGTCTCCAGGTCGGCCAGCGCCAGTTCGGTGTCGATGGTCTCGATGTCGCGGATCGGATCGACCGAGCCTTCGACATGCAGGATGTCGCCACTCTCGAAGCATCGCACGACATGCAGAATCGCATCGACCTCGCGGATGTGGGAGAGGAACTTGTTGCCCAGGCCTTCCCCGGTGCTGGCGCCGCGGACGATGCCGGCGATATCGACCACGCGCAGGGACGCGGGAATGATCTTCTCGGACTTGATGTGCTCGCGGATGACATCCAGCCGCGAATCGGGGACGGCCACCACGCCGACATTGGGTTCGATCGTGGCGAACGGATAGTTCGCCGCCAGCGCCCCCGCCGCCGTCAGGGCGTTGAAGAGCGTGCTTTTCCCGACATTCGGCAGACCGACAATTCCAACTTCTAATGACATAGGCGGGGAATCATACGAAGAGAATGCGAATCGCGGAAGCCGGATGCCGCGTCAGACCGGTTCGCCCAGCTTCTCGGCCAGCGACACCAGCGATGCGCGCAGCGCCGCGACCTCCGCTTCAAGCGCTTCGAGACGCTGTTCGACGGACGGATTGGATGAGGCGGGCGATGCCATCGAAGGGACAGCCTCCCGCTCCGGCGCGGCCGCCGTTTCGACCGGATGCGACGACGGGCAGAGCAGTTGCGCATAGCGTTCCGCACGGCCACCGGGAGATGCGGAAATTTGCTTCACAAAAGGCTCGGGACGATCCATAAGGGCGCGGAGCATGTCGGTGACGGAGGCGGTGGACTCGAACGGGTGCATCCGCGACGCCCGGCCACGCAATTCGCCGACGGTCTGCGGACCGCGCAACAGCAACTCGGCGAGGAGGACGAGTTCGGCGGTGCGCACACGCAGCGTCTCGACCGCGTTGTGGCGATACTTGTGAACGCGCCCGCCCACCTGGTCCACGCGAATGACCAGCCCCTTGCCGCGCAGCCCTTCGGCGGCGGCGAAGACGCGATCCTCATCGAGGGTGACGACCGGATCGCGATTGTTCTTCTGGTTCGCGCCGTTCACCAGGGCATTGAGCGAAAGCGGATACAGTTCCGGCGTGGTCTGGGCCTTCTCGACCAGCACACCCAGCACGCGAGATTCGTCCACGGTCAGTTCGATCATGCACGGCAGTGTCGCGAGAGACCTCGACGGATGCAAGATGCAACGAGGCAACCGCAACGGGAAGGCGGCTTGCGGGAGGGCGAGAAGCTTTTTACGATGCGCGGCCGTGACCGTGTTGATCCCGATCGTCTTCCCGCGATGTACCCCAAAGGGGATGAAGCATGATGCGATTCCGCCTGGTTCCGGTGTTGTTGATTCTCGCCGCCGGCTTGTCCGCGTCCGCCACCGGCAAGCCCCTGCCGGCGATGTTCGATCCGGAACGGCACATGTCGATCGACGAAGTGAAGCCGGGCATGAAAGGATACGGCCTGTCGGTGTTTCGCGGCACGGAGATTGAGCGGTTCGAGGTCGAGGTCATCTCGGTCCTGCAAAAACTCAATCCGAAGCACGACGTCATTCTCATCAAATTCGGCGGGCAGAATCTCGAGCACACCGGCGGCATCCAGGGCATGAGCGGCTCGCCGGTCTACCTGGTGGATGAACAGGGCCGCACGCGGCTCATCGGGGCGTTCGCCTATGTCTGGCCGTTGCAGAAAGACCCGGTCGGCGGGGTCCAGCCGATTGAATACATGCTCGCGCTGCCCGAACCCCCAAAGGATGACGATGCGGATCACCCACCCGAGGCGTTCAACGGCGCGATTCAGGAAAAACCCGCCCAGGCGTACTGGAGGCTTTCCGACTCGGTCATGCTGCCCGGCATGACGGCCCCACCGCACGGGTTTCCTCTGTCGGCGTGGAACAGCCTCACACCCAACCCGGCGCTGTCCCGCGCCGTCGATCCGATGCGCCGTCAGCCCCTGGCGACGCCAATGATGACGACAGGGCTGAGCGGAACCCTGCTCGAGCGACTTGGTCCCCTGTTTCAATCCCGGGGACTCGTGCCCCTCCAGGCCGGCGGCGTGCCGCCCCAGCGCGATGCCCAGGACCTCGACACCCGCATCCGCCCGGGCGCGACGCTGGCGGTGCCCCTGCTCTCCGGCGACATAGACATGACGGCGATCGGAACCTGCACGGAGGTGATCGGCCAACGGATCTGGGGATTCGGACACTCCTTCAACAACGAAGGCACGCTCGAACTCCCCTTCGGCGCGGGACGGATTCATCACATCATCGCCAACATCATGGTGAGCTTCAAACTCGGCTCGCTCACCGAATTGAAAGGCACGCTCAACACCGACCAGCTCGTCGGCATCGCCGGCCGGCTCGGTGAGATTCCGAAGATGGCGCCCCTCGAGCTGACCGTCACCTACGAGGACGGTAGTGTCAGCGACACCTTTCATTGTCGCGTGATCCGGCATTCGCGATACACCCCGATCATCAGCGCCTCCGCGATGGCCGCCGCCGTGGTCGGCGCGCGCGACCTGCCGCCCTTTCACACGCTCGACTACGATCTGAAACTCGAGTTTTCCAATGGTGAGACGCTCGACGTGCAAAACCGCAGCGTCAACGCCTCCATCGGCGAGTTGTTCTACGCGACCGCCATGCCCATGATGGCCGCGGCGGGCAATCCGTTTGAAAACGTCCTGCTCGACAAGCTCACCGGCACGGTGCATGTCAGCGGCAAGGCGCGCGAGGCGACGATCCTGGCGGTCAATGTCCCCAAGCTGAAGCATCGCCCCGGAGAAACGCTCAAGGGCTTCATCAGCTACCGCCCTTTCCGCGCCGTCGAAGCCAATATGCCCATCGAGCTTGAGCTTCCGCGCGATCTGCCCGATGGGCAATACCAGTTGGTGATCTCCGATCACGAGCGCTTCCTCTCCGACGAGATGTCGGCCACGCCGTTCCGGTTCACCGCGGGAAACGCCCGGGAGGTTTTCGCGGTGCTGCGCGATGTCGCGTCGATCCGCCACAACGCGGTCTATGTGCGTCTGCTCCGTCAACCCGACGGCGTCGCCATCGGCAGAACGGCCATGCCGCACCTCCCCTCCTCCCGCCGGGAAATCTTCCTGGGCGCGGGGCGCAGCAACACCACGCCATTCGTCAGCTCGACCGTCAAAACGATTCCGACGGACTTCGTGATGCGCGGCTCGGCGGACTTCGTCATCGAGATTGACCGTGACGTGCGCGTCGAGCAAGGCCGCGTCCAGCCGCGTCACGACGCCCCCGCCGCCAAGCCCGATGCCGCGCCCCAAAAGGAATCGGGCCGGGAACCCGCAAGCGATCCCCCGAAAGAGGAATCGCCCCGGGAGCCTTCTCCCAAAGTGTCCGAAGAGATGGAACCCTCACCTGCGGAGTAACACTGCATGAAGCTCAGGATTCTCGCCATCACCGCCGCGCTGGCCCTGCCCTCGCTCACCCCGCCCGCGCTCGCCGCCGGAACCTCGCACTGGTCCCACAACAGCGAAGCCGACTTCAAAGCCGGCACGCTCCGCAACGCCGTCACGACCAATTTCGGGGATGTCAAACTCTCCCGCGCGGTCCAGGTGCTTCTCGAACAGGACCCGCGCATCAGCGCCGTCACCGCGCTTGCGGAAAGCGCCGATGGCGTCATCTATGCCGGAA
This sequence comes from uncultured Tepidisphaeraceae bacterium, assembly GCA_964446155.1. GTDB lineage: Bacteria > Planctomycetota > Phycisphaerae > Tepidisphaerales > Tepidisphaeraceae > CAYUNS01. Next base: position 20,307 of record CAYUNS010000032.1, read on the forward strand.
CCTCGCCGCAGGGCGTGATCCTGCAAATCCGTGATGACGCCATCACCACCCTGACGACCCTCGAGGACGCCTTGAGCATCCTCGATCTGCTCGTCGATCCCCAGGGCAATCTGCTCGTCGCCACCGGTGGTGAGCGCGGCCGCGTGGTGCGCCTCGATCCGCAGGGGAAAATAAGCGGGGAACTGTTCACCGACGAAAGCGTGCAATACATCTGGGCGATTCAGCGGGCGGATGATGGGACGATCTTCGCCGCGACGGGACCGAACGGCCGGCTCTTCGAGATTCCTCCCGACGGCGACAGCAAGGTGCTGCTCGACAGCAACGAGAACAACCTGCTCAGTCTTCTTTATGACGGCGGCGATCTGCTTTATGTGGGAACCGATCCAAACGGGCTGCTGTATCGCGTGCATCGCGGGACCGGCGAGGCGTTCGTTCTTTACGATGCCGAGGAATCCGAGATCAGCGCCTTGGCGCGCGATGCGGCCGGCAACCTTTATGCGGGGACCGCGCAGGCGACCGAGAGCATGGCGGTCGAGCAGGCCGCCCTGACGCAACCGATCGGCCGGCCCGAAGCCGGCGCCGGGGGGGTGCCCATCCCCTCGCAACCACCCTCCAATCCCGAGCCGCCGCCCCTGCCCGATCCCAATCCCAACGAGCCACCGCCGATCCCCAGTCAAACACCTCGACAACTCCCGGCGATCGGAGCCGAGGAGCAAGCCCCCGAAAACGACCCGCCGGGCGATGAATCCCCCGATGCCCCCGAGTCGAACGGCCCGGCCGAGACCTCCGTGCAGACCGGACAGCCCATCCGCGCCCGCGCCGGCGCCGCAGGAGATCCCGGACCCGGAGGCAACGCCATCTATCGCATCACCCCCTCCGGTTTCGTCTCGGAAATTTTCCGACAGCCCGTCCTGGTGCTTTCGCTGATCGAGAACGACGGCACGCTGCTGGTCGGCACCGGCAGCGAAGGGGTGATCTATCAGATCAACCCGGCGGCGGAGGAGACCGTCGCCCTCGCGAAGCTCGATCCGAAACAAATCCTCACGCTCCTTCCCGCGAAGGATGGACGCATCTTCATGGGGCTGTCCAACACCGGGGGGATCGCGGCGATGGGCGCGGGGTTCGCGAACGCGGGCACATTCGTCAGCCCCGTCCTCGACGCCGGGCAGACCAGTCAATTTGGGACCATGCGGCTGCGCGGCTCGCTTCCCAAAAACACCGCGCTCACGGTCGCGACGCGCAGCGGCAACGTCCAGCAGGCCGGTGAAACCGGCTGGTCCAACTGGTCCGACGAAACGCCCGCCGCCGCCTATCTGCCGATCCGCTCGCCCGCGGCAAGGTTCCTGCAATATCGCATCTCGCTCTCGAGCGAAGACGGCAAGGCGACACCCGTCATCGAGGATGTTGATGTCGCCTATCTCGTACCCAATCTCGCGCCCCGCATCGCCGCCATCACCCTCGAGCCGGCGGAGACCGAACCCCAGAGCCGCGGCACGGGCATCCAAAACATCACCTGGCAGGTCACCGATCCGAACGAGGACGCGATGGAGCACGCGCTGTATTTCCGAACCGGCTCGGGCGCGCCGTGGATTCTTCTCAAGGACGGGATCAAGGAACAGACCTATCCCTGGGACACGCGTGGCGTCGCCGACGGGCGATATGAAGTGCGCGTCGTCAGTTCCGACGCCGCCGCCAATCCCCAGGGAGAAGGCCGGTCCGCCGCTCGGGTGAGCGAGCCGATTTTCGTCGATAACACGGCGCCGGTCATTGGCGATCTCAAGAGCAGGATCGAGGGGGATCGGGTGACGATCGACCTGAGCGTCGTCGATCGCGCCGCCAGAGTGGCATCGGTGGAATATGCGATCGATTCCGCGGATGACTGGCAAGCCGTCCGGGCTTCGGATAACATCTTCGACAGCCCCGAGGAGGCGGTCACCATCGCCGTGGATGGATTGGCGCCCGGACGACGCCAGATCACCGTTCGGGCGACGGATGAGCACGGCAACCGCGCGATCGAGACGATTCTTGTCACAATCGACGCACAGGCAAACAATTAGGTTAGTTGGCGACACGCGAAAGCCGATGGGTTTTGCGACTCAAAACCCCGAGATAAAGCAAGGATTCGACAGATGCATTACCCTCACAGAACGAGCAAGATCAAGCGCGCCCGCAAACTCGGGTTTCGCGCCCGCATGAAGACGAGCAACGGTCGCAAGACGATCAACAACAAGCGTCGCGTCGGCCGAAAAGTTCAGGTTGTCTGATACAGCTTGTCTGATACAGCGCGCTGCGATCCCGCGGACGGTCGCCCTCCCGCCGGCGGCACGGCGCCGCGCCCCGGTGCGCAAGCGCGGTCACAGCCATGCGTCTGGGCATCCAACCCAAGCTCGTCATTACCCTTGTATTGGCAGGCCTGCTGCCTCTGGCGTTGACGCTGGGCGTCGTGCTGATGGTGATCAGCCGACAACGCATCGACACCGTCGGACAATCCTTCCGCGCGCAGGCCCGACTTCAGGCGACCCACATCGCCACCCTCCTTTCATCCCAGGTCGATTTCATCTGGGTGCTCACCCGGTTGCCCGGAACCAATGAATTTCTCGATCAGGCCAACAGTGTCCCTCCCCTGACCGATGAGCGGATCGCCGAGATCGAGCGGTGGTGGCTTGACCACGGACGCGACGACGGCCTCGTGCAGGAAACCCTGGACAATCCTCTCGCCCGGCGATGGCAGGCGATCCAGCGCCAACAGCCCCGCTTCGCCGAGGTCATCATCACCGACGTCACCGGCAGGCTTGTCGCGGCCACCAACAAGACGACCGACTATTACCAGGCCGATGAGGAATGGTGGCAGGAGTGCTTCGCCCAGGGGCGCGGGAACATCATTATCTCCGATGTGAGCTTCGACGAATCCGCCATCGCCGACGACGGCCGACCGGGCGCGCTCGTCGTCAACGTCTGCATCCCCATCCTCAACAACGACGCCACCGTCGATCATCCCGTCCTCGGCGTCCTCAAGGTCTCCCTCAGCGCCGAATGGCTGCTCGATCAGATCGAAAGCAACATGTATCTCGGATACGCCAGCGCCCTCACCTGGTTGATACACAGCGACGGGCGACCGATTTCGCGCGATCCGTCCCTCGCGCAGCCCCCGGAAATCCCCGAGCCGATGCTCGAACGGATTCGCGACCTCAACATCGGCTGGAGCCGGCAGACCGGCATTCCCGGCGGAGAGGTGATGGGATTCTCCGCGATCAAGTTTCCCGCGCATGGAGCCTCCTCCGTCACCGCCGACTGGTTCGTCGTCGTCGCCGCCAGCCACGAGGAGACCGTCCGTCCCCTGCATCAGTTGACATTGATCCTTTTCATCGCCGGAATGGCGCTGATCGCGATCTGCTTCAGCGTGGGGTTGTTCATCGCGCGCCGGGAGATCATCCGCCCGATCCGCCTGCTCGGCGCCGCCGCCGGCGAGCTTGAGCACGGCAACATCGACTATCGCCTCCCCCTCGGCGACGACATCTTCCGAAAGGACGAGCTGGGACGGCTTGCGGGCGACTTCAACCGCATGGCCGACGAACTGCGCGACAACCTCCGCCGCCTCCGAGCCGCCGATGAAACCAAGCGACAGTTCATCGACCTCGCCAGTCATGAGTTGCGCACCCCGATCACCTACATCCTCGGTGTCACCGATCTCGCCAGACGACGGAACGACGACCCCGACGGCGTGATGGGCAAGCTCAATCAACGCGCCGTTCGTCTCATGCGCATCGTCGACAACATGTTCAAGCTCCTCCAGGACGGACAGTTCGATCTGCCCCTCAACTGGGCCGAGGTGGACCTCGCGGCGCTGGTGCGATCCGCGTGCGATGAGCTTCAACCCTTCCTCGCGCAGCGACGCCAGCGATGGGATTTCCGCATCGAGCCGGGCCTGCCCGTCATCCATGCCGATCGCGACAAGCTTCGCGACGTGCTGACGAACCTCGTCAGCAACGCGATCCGGTTTTCCCCCGACGACCACGAAGTGCGCGTCGAACTGAAACGCGCCGGCAATCGCATTGAAATGCTGATCTCCAACACCGGCCCGGCCATTCCATCCGAAGACCTGCCCCGGCTCTTTCAGCCTTTTTTCACCGGGCGGCAGCCGCTTCAGCACACCAGCGGCGACTACACCTATCTCACCCGCGGGCTGGGACTCGGGCTGAGCGTCGTCAAGCGCTTCGTCGAGCTTCACGGCGGCGCGATCTCCGTCGAAAGCGCTCCCGAACGCACCACCTTTCGCGTCACCCTTCCCACCAACCGGAACGTGCCGCTTCATACCGAATAACGTGGTCCGTTGCATCGCAAAACCCGATGCGCATGATGGTCCCCGACATGGATTCGCAAACCAATGATTACGCGCTGCTGACCAAGGGAGATGTCTTCATCGTTCGCCTTCGGCTCGAAAACCTCCTCAACATCATCGACGTCAACCGCCTCGGCGCGCAGCTCGACGGGATCGTCGACAACGGGGCGCGCAAGCTGGTGCTCGACCTGAAAAACACCACCTTCATCGGCAGCGCCGCCCTCGGGATGCTGCTGGCGCTGTCTCAGCGGCTCCGCAGCCTCGACGGACGGATGATCCTGTCGCACCCCGAGCACATCGAGCCGCTGCTCAAGGTATCGCGCACCGAGCGGCTGTTCGAGCTTGCCCCCGATCCGCGCGCCGCCCTGAATCGCCTGCGCTGAACGGGTCATCGAAACAATCTTGGAAAGGGTCTATGACCGACTGGCTTTATTATCTCTGCCTTATCGCCCTCCTGCTGGGAGGACTGTCCATCACCCTGATCGGCCTGCCCGGGCTATGGGTGATGCTCGCCACCGCCGCGTTGTATGCGTATCTCACCGGCTGGATTCATCTCGCCGCACCAGGACTCATCACGCTGCTCGTGCTCGCCATCGCCGCCGAAATCGCCGAATTCATTGCCGGCGGCGCCGGCGCGGCGGAAGCCGGCGGCGGAAAACGCGCCTTCGCGGGCGCGATCGTCGGGGGATTCCTGGGAGGTATTTTCCTCACCTTCCTCGTCCCCATTTTCGTGATTGGCACGATCTTCGGCGCCTGCCTCGGCAGCGCCGTCGGCGCGATCGCCGCCGAGATGACCCGTAAACAGGAGTTCCCGCACGCCTGGCGGATCGGATGGGGGGCGTTCAAGGGCAGGTTCTACGGCATCCTGTGGAAGCTCGGCTTCGGCGGGATCATGCTCTGCGTCGCCGTCATCGCGGCCCTGCCCCTCGACGATCGCCCCGCCCCGTCATCCTCTCCCACCACCTCTCCCACGACGAATGTGCCCGATTTTCCGGGCAATCGGCAGACAGGGATTCCGCAGTAGGACAGGCCGGAGGGATGCGTACGCCTCACGCTCGCCGCCTGGCGACGCCGCAGCCGCAACGCTCTCGCGGCGGCGGCAATCTCCGCCTGGCCCGCCTTTGAACCTGTCGCGCGTGCGAAAATGAAAAGGCGGGGTTGAAAACAAGACTTATTAATCCTATTATTTAACCGGTCGCCGACAAGATCTCTTTCCCACAGTGGAAGTGTCATGATCAGCATGCCCAAACGACCGCAAGTCACCCTCGACGGCAACGAGGCCGCCGCATCCATCGCCTACCGCTGTTCCGAGGTCATCGCCATCTATCCCATCACCCCCTCCAGCACGATGGGGGAGCTTTCGGATGAATGGGCCACCAAGGAAATGCCCAACCTCTGGGGCGCGGTCCCCAGCATCATGGAGATGCAGTCCGAGGCGGGCGCCGCCGGCGCCTGCCACGGCGCGTTGCAGGCCGGGTCGCTCAGCACGACCTTCACCGCCAGCCAGGGGCTGCTGCTGATGATCCCCAACATGTACAAGATCGCCGGCGAGCTGACGCCGTTCGTCATGCACGTTTCGGCCCGCACGCTGGCCACCCATGCCCTGTCGATCTTCGGCGATCACCAGGACGTCATGGGCGTCCGCCAGACCGGCTTCGCCATGCTCGCCTCCGGCAGCGTGCAGGAAGCGCACGACATGGCCGCCATCGCCCATGCCGCGACCCTGCGCAGCCGCGTGCCGTTCCTGCACTTTTTCGACGGCTTCCGCACCAGCCACGAGGTCGCCAAGATCGAAACCCTCACCGATGATGATATCCGCCTGATGCTCAGCGAGCAGGGGATCGAGGACCACCGTCGCCGGGCACTGAACCCCGATCATCCGGTCCTGCGCGGCTCCGCCCAGAACCCCGACACCTTCTTCCAGGCTCGTGAAGCCTGCAACAGCTTCTACGACCGCTGCGGCGACATCGTGCGGGAGGAGATGAACCGCCTCGCCGGTCTGACCGGGCGGCAGTATCACCTGTTCGATTACGTCGGCGCGCCCGATGCCCAGCGCATCATCATCATGATGGGCTCCGGCGCGGAGACGACCGAGGAGACGGTCGAGGCGCTCAACCGTCGCGATGAGAAAGTCGGGCTGGTGAAAGTCCGCCTCTATCGCCCGTTCGATGCCAATGCCCTGATGGCCGCCATCCCGCCGAGCTGCCGGGCGATCGCGGTGCTGGACCGCACCAAGGAACCCGGCGCGGGCGGCGAACCGCTCTACCTCGATGTGGCGACGGCCCTGTTCGAGGCGGGGCGCAATATCCCGACCATCGGCGGCCGTTATGGGTTGTCGAGCAAGGAGTTCACCCCGGCAATGGTCAAGGCGGTTTTCGATGAGATGTGGGCCACGATGCCCCGCCGCCATTTCACCGTCGGCATTACTGATGATGTCACCGGCCTGTCGCTGTCGGTGGACAACAGCTTCACCACCGAATCCGATGATGTGATCCGCGCGATCTTCTTCGGCCTCGGGGCTGATGGGACGGTGGGGGCCAACAAGAATACCATCAAGATCATCGGTGAGGAGACCGACAACTATGCCCAGGGATACTTCGTCTACGACTCGAAGAAATCCGGCGCGATGACGATCAGCCACCTGCGCTTCGGGCCGCGCCCGATCCGCGGCAGCTACCTGATCGGCGAAGGTCAGGCCAACTTTGTCGCCATCCACCAGCCGGCGTTCATCGACAGGTACGAGATGCTCTCTTACGCCCGGCCCGGCGCCATGGTGCTGCTCAACACCCCGTTCCCGGCTGACCAGGCATGGGATGAGCTGCCCAGGGAACTGCAACAACAGATTCTCGACAAAAAGCTGCGATTGTTCGTGATCGACGCCCTCAAGGTCGCCCGCGACACCGGCATGGGCGGGCGCATCAACACCGTCATGCAGACCTGTTTCTTCGCCATCAGCGGCGTGCTGCCGCGTGAGGAGGCGATCGCCCGGATCAAGGAGTCGATCCGGAAAACCTACGGCCGCAAGGGTCAGGACGTGGTCGATCGCAACTTCGCCGCCGTCGATCACACCCTCACCCACCTGCACGAGGTGGAGATCCCCGCCGCCGTCACCGCCACCCGCGCCATGCCGCCGCTCATCAGCGAAGCAGCCCCCGATTTCGTCAAGCGCATCAGCGGCGTGATGCTCGCCGGCAAGGGGGATCTGCTGCCGGTCAGCGCCTTCCCGGTCGATGGCGCCTGGCCCACCGGCACCAGCCGATGGGAAAAACGCAACCTGGCCGATGAGATTCCCGCCTGGGAAAAGGACCTCTGCATCCAGTGCAACAAGTGCGCCATGGTCTGCCCTCACGCCGCCATCCGCGCCAAGGTCTACGACCCGGCCGGTCTGGAAGGGGCGCCGGACACGTTCCGGCACATGCCGTACAAAGCCACCGACTTCAAGGGCAGCGCCTACACCCTCCAGGTCGCCCCCGAGGATTGCACCGGCTGCGGCATCTGCGTCGAGGTCTGCCCCGCCAAGGACAAGGCCCAACCCAAACGAAAGGCCATCAACATGGCCGCGCAGATACCCCTGCGGGACGTGGAGCGCGCGAACTACGATTTTTTCCTCAAGCTCCCTGAGGCCGATCGCACGAAGATCCGCCTGGATGTCAAGGGCAGCCAGTTCCTTCAGCCCCTGTTCGAATACTCCGGCGCATGCTCCGGCTGCGGCGAGACGCCTTACATCAAACTCCTCACCCAACTCTTCGGCGACCGCATGCTCGTGGCCAACGCCACCGGCTGCTCCAGTATCTACGGCGGCAACCTGCCGACCACGCCGTACTGCCAGACTCCCGAGGGCCGCGGC
>CAYUNS010000033.1:0-6328 GCA_964446155.1 uncultured Tepidisphaeraceae bacterium
TCGCCCGAGCCCTGGGCCCGGACCTGGGCCTCTACCAGCTCGCTCACCCTGCCCCCCGCCGTCGAGCCGGGCGATCCTCCGATCATCATCAGCAGGATCGTCAGGAAATTCGTGCTCGCCGTCGCCTGCGTGTAATCCAGGTTGAGAAACCCCGCCGTGCGCGGCGTCACGCTGAGGAACAGGGCGTTGACGATCTTCGCCCCCACCGGCAGATCCTTCAACGAGTGCCTCCACTCGAACAGCGCGAACAGCACGGTCCCCCCCACAATCAGCGCCGCCGTCGCCACCAGCACGATGCGCGTGTGAATCGACACGCGGAAAATCTGCTCCCGTCGAGTCGCCTTGCGACGGAGGTTCAGCTCCTCGAGCGTCAGGAATCCGATCCCTCCGATCACCACCAGCCCCATGATGACGAACAGCGTGAACGGCGCCCGGCGAAAATCCATGAGCGAGTCCGGGAACGTCGAGAATCCCGCGTTGCAGAAGGCGTTGACGGAATGAAACACCGCATGCCACGCCGCGTCCTTCGCCCCAAAGTCGCGCGCCCAGAGCAGGAACAGCGCCGCCGCCCCGATCGCCTCGATCAGGAACGTGAATCGCACCACGTCCCGCACCAGGTGCCGCCGGCTCACGTGCGGCGCCACGTCGAGCGTGCCCGTCGAGAGCGCCTCCTGCCGCAGCGACAGCCGCATCCCCAGCGCGACGATGATCAGGCTCGTGAACGCGATGATCCCCAGCCCCCCGACCTGGATCATCACCAGGATCACGAACTGCCCGAACGGCGTGAAGAAGGTCGCGGTCTCCTCGACGCTCAGCCCCGTCACGCAGATCGCGCTCGTCGCGGTGAACAGCGCGTCCAGCCACCCCAACGGTCGGCCGCGATACAACCCCGGCAGCAGCTTCAACGCCAGCGTCCCCAGAACCACCAGCAGCGCGAACGATCCCATGAAAAACTGCGGCGGCGAAATGCGCTGCCACAGCGACGCCCGCCTCCCACCGGCGATGGCCCACTTGCGAAAAAATGTATGGCTGTCTTCTGTCACTCTTGCCCGTGAATCAGTCTACCGAAACTCGCGGCGGTGTGAATCGTCATTCCCCTCCCCCGATCATTTCTGGCGCGATGACGAGCCGGTCGAAAACGGCGGCGAAGGCCCCGGACACTTGACGAATCGCGCCCGATCGGGACCGTTGCGATGCGCGAGGCCCGACTTCATGCGGATCGTCAGCTACAACATCCTCAACGGCGGCGGCGACCGCATCGACGCCCTCACCACCGTCATCGCCGCCAATCGGCCCGACATCGTCGTCCTCGTCGAGGCCGACGATCCCACCGTCGTCGAGACCCTCGCCACGCGCCTCGGCATGCATCACTTCCACGGCTCGGCCGGCACGCATGGCGGGGCGATCCTCAGCCGATGGACCATGACCGCCGCCTTCAACCGCGCCGTCGGCAACGGCCACTGGATGAACGCCTTCGTCGAAGCCCGCATCACCGACCCCGCCGGCGTCGAATGGCCCATCGTCGGCGTCCACTTCGCCGCCCATGCCTCGCTCGAACGCGAATCCCTCCGCGACAAACAGCTCGACGCCCTCTTCGACCGATTAAAGCATCTGCAAGACAAGCCCCACCTCCTCGTCGGCGACTTCAACTCCAACGCCCCCTCCCAGCGAATCGACCCGATGCGCTGCTCCCCGCGCACGCAACAGGATTGGCGAACCAACGGCGGATCAATCCCCCGCCGCATCATCCAGCGCCTGCTCGACGCCGGCTACACCGACACCCTCCACACGCTTTCACCGGAAATCGCCAACACCACCGGCACCTACACCACCACCTCCCCCGGCCAGCGCATCGACTACATCCTCACCCACAGCATCGAGCGCACCAACCTCCGCTCCGCCTGGATCGACCAATCGCCCCCCACTCGCACCGCCAGCGACCACTACCCCATCGGCGCGGAGATCGCCCCGCCATCTCCGTAGCCCACCGTCCGAAAAACCGTGAGCCGTGCCCACCCTACGTCTACTACACGGCGAAGCCGTCGGAGGGCCAAAGGCCTTGACCATCGCGTCCTGAATGGGGTCATGCCGAGACATTGGAGCCATCGCCGGATCGACCGTTTCGAAGCATGATTTGATCGACGTTCAACGACCGCCACCCCGCCAACTCGCTTCCGCCTTACCAGAAAACGGGACCACCCCGGACATGGAGTAGGGTGGACATCGCCCACCGCGTGTCTCGATGGTGGGCTACAGCTTATGCCCCATCTTCGCCTTCTTCGTCTCCAGGTAGGCGCGGTTGTGCTCACCCGGTTCGATGCGGATGGGGACTTCTTCGACCACCGTCAGGCCGTAGCCTTCCAGGCCGTAAATTTTTCTCGGATTGTTGGTCATGATGCGGATTTGTTTCAGGCCGAGGTCGCGGAGGATCTGGCTGCCGATGCCGTAGTCGCGCTTGTCCACGGGCAGGCCCAGGCGCTCGTTGGCTTCGACGGTGTCGAGGCCTTTTTCCTGGAGGGCATAGGCGTGGAGCTTGTTGGCCAGGCCGATGCCGCGGCCTTCCTGTCTGAGATAAATCAGCGCGCCCTTGCCGGCTTTTTCGATCATTTGCATGGCGGTGGCAAGTTGGCCGCCGCAGTCGCACTTGCCGCTGCCGAAGACGTCACCGGTGAGACATTCGCTGTGGACGCGCACGAGGACGGGTTCCTCGTGAAGGATGACGGCGCCGGTCTCGTCGTAATCGCCGACGCCTCCTTTGCAAAGGGCCAGGTGCGGCTGATCGTCCACGACGCTCTGGTAGGCGTGCAGGTTGAACACGCCCCATCGCGTCGGCAGCGTGATGCTCTCGATGCGCTTGACGAACTGCTCTCGCTTGAGGCGATAGCTGATCAGGTCCGCGATGGTGCACATCTTCAGCCCGTGCGTGGCGCAGAACTGCTCCAGTTCGGGGCGGCGGGCCATTTCGCCGTCGTCGCGCATGATCTCGCAGATGACGGCGGCGGGCTTCATGCCCGCGAGGCGCGCCAGATCGACCGAGCCTTCGGTCTGTCCCGCGCGCACCAGCACCCCGCCGTCGCGGGCGCGCAGCCCATGGACATGCCCCGGCCGAAGCAGGTCCTGCGGCTGGGCGTCCTCGGCGACGGCGACCTGGATCGTCGTCGCCTGGTCGCGCACGCTGATGCCGGTGGTGACGCCGAATTTCGGATGCGCGTCGACGGTGACGGTGAACGCCGTGCCCAGCGTGGCGGTGTTCATGTCCGTCTGCGGATGCAGGCGAAGGTGATCGCACAATTCGCCGGTGAGCGACAGGCAGATCAGCCCGCGGGCATGCTTCGAGATGAAGTTGATCGCCTCGGGGGTGACCTTCTCGGCGGCGATGACGAGATCGCCCTCGTTTTCCCGATCCTCATCGTCCACCAGCACGATCATCCTGCCGGCCTTGAGGTCTTCGAGCACTTCGGGAATCGATGCGAATGCCATTTCACTTTTCCTTACGACGACGAACTCGCCTGCCGTCCAGACTGGAGCAGCCGAATCCCCTGGATCACGTAATCCAGGCACGACGCGGCCGTCACGACGCTCACCACCCCATACAACCCCACCAGCAGGCCCCGCGCCACCCCCTCGCCCAGTTGCGCCAGGTCGGGCGCGACGAGGGTCGCAATGACCAGCGCCAATTGTAGGGCCGTTGCAACCTTTCCCAACATCCGCGCTGAAATCGTCACCGATCCCACCGCGGCGATCAGCCCCACCGTCCCCAGCGCCACGACCAGATCCTTGGCGTAAATCACAACGACGACGGGCATGGGAATGCGATATCCCGGCGGCGCCACCCAGTCGAAGCTGAGCAGGATCACCGAGCAGGCGATGAGCAGCTTGTCCGCGACGGGGTCGAGAATCGCTCCGATCCGACTGGTCTGGTTGAACCTGCGGGCGAGGTGGCCATCGAGTTTATCGGTGAGCGCCATCACCGCGAAGATCGACACCGCGACCCATCGATACCGGTGTCCCAGCGGTCCGGCGTCGGCCAGCAGCACCCACAGGAACACCGGCAGCAACAGCAGCCGGAGCATGGTCAGCCCCATTGGCCAACTGAGCGGCCACAACCCCGGAGCCTGCTGAATCTGTGCCGTCGGGCGTGACACGATGCGGAAATTGTACCCGCGCGAACCCCGACCAGGAAATATTGCGAAATACCGCAAAAAGACCGGCGCGATTGGCAAACGCCAATCGCGCCGGCTTTTGGTGCGATGAGGGGCGGCGATCAGCCCTCGCCCATGCCTTCGGCGGGCTTGGGGGCGCCACCGGCGCGCACCCTGGTCTCGATGCGCTGGCCGATGTCGGGATCGACGCTCTTCCAGTATTGGATCGCGCGCTCGAGCACCGGGGAACGCACCCCGCCCAGCAGGCTGCCCGAAACCTGTTCGACCAGCTTTGTCCGCTGCTCGTCGTTGAACACGTCGCGTACCAACGTGCCGGGCTGGGAGAAGTCGTCATCATCCGCGCGCAGCGTATAGGCGTTTCGCACCATCTCGCCATCGGCTTCCCAGCCATCGGGCGCGGGCCCGGTGTCGTCGGCCCAGCCGCGGCCGCCGCTGTTGGGCGCGTAGACCGGCGCGTTGCCGGTGTGTTCATACGCCATCTGTCCATCGATCATGTAAGTGTTGACCGGACATTTGGGGCGGTTCACCGGAAGTTGATGGAAATTCGTGCCGATGCGGTTGCGTTGCGCGTCGTTGTAGGCGAACGCCCGACCGAGCAGCATCTTGTCCGGCGACAGGCCGATGCCCGGCACCGTGTTGCCCGGCGAGAACGCCGCCTGCTCGATCTGGGCGAAGAAGTTCTCCGGGTTGCGGTTCAGCGTCATCGTGCCGACTTTATGCAACGGGTAATCGGCGTGCGGCCAGACCTTGGTCAGGTCGAACGGATTGATTCGGTACGACTTGGCGTCCGCGTAAGGCATGATCTGCACCGACAGCGTCCAGCGCGGGTGCTCGCCGCGGGCGATCGCCTCGAACAGGTCGCGGCGATGAACGTCCGCATCCTTGCCGGCCACCTCCGCGGCCTCGGCGTTCGTGTAGAACGCCATGCCCTGCTGGGTATGGAAGTGATACTTCACCCAGAACTTCTCGCCGGCGGCATTGATCCACATGAAGGTGTGCGAGCCATATCCGTTCATGTGACGCCAGGTGCGCGGCAACCCGCGCTCGCCCATCAGGTAAGTAACCTGGTGCGCGGTTTCGGGGTTGTTGGTCCAGAAGTCCCACTGCATGTGATTGTCGCGAAGCCCCGAATCGGGAAGCCGCTTCTGGCTGCGAATGAAGTGGGGAAACTTCATCGGATCGCGGACGAAGAAGACCGGCGTGTTGTTACCGACCAGGTCGTAGTTGCCCTCGCTGGTGTAGAACTTGAGGGAGAAGCCGCGCACGTCGCGCCAGGTGTCGGGGCTGCCCTGTTCACCGGCCACCGTGGAGAAACGCGCCAGCATCTCGGTGCTGGCGCCTTTCTGAAACAGCGCCGCCCTGGTGTATGCCGAGACATCCTCGGTGGTCTCGAAGACACCAAACGCCCCGCCGCCCTTGGCGTGCGGCTGGCGCTCGGGCGTTTTCTCGCGGTTGAAATGCGCCATCTGCTCGAGGAAATGCACGTCATGGAGCAGGATCGGTCCGTCCGGGCCGATCGTCAGCGAGTTGCGGTCGCTGGGCGCCGGAGCGCCGGTGCTCATCGTGGACCCGGCGGGCTTGTTGTCTTTTGATGTGGCCATGTTTTTTCTCCTGGATTGATGACCTCCGGCAAAGCTGGAGGATTGAGGAAGGCCCCTGAAAGGGGCTGTCGGATTACTCGAGAGCCACAGCCGCCCCGGTCAAGGCCGCGCGGCAGCTTCTCTTGGCCGCAAATGTACCCCCAAACTCGATTCTCATCCAGCCCGACGGCGCTCACGCGGCGACAGGCCGCACACTGGATACGCGAAGATTTCGCCTTTCCCGCAAGAAGATTATGCATTAACGTCGAACATAATTCGCCCGGGCGGAATCCTGCGGGAAATGGATGAACCAATGCGATCCGGTTCGCGCGTGTTCCTGATCTTGAAATGCACGTGGGAGATGGACAGGTTTGTGGACAGATCAGATGAGTACATCCATCACACAAACATTACGCGGCGTAAACCTGGGCAATTGGCTTCTGCTGGAGAAATGGATGAGTCCAGGGCTGTTCGCCGGCACCCATGCCAGGGATGAGTTTTCGCTTTGCGCTGAACTCGGCTCGGCGGCGGAACGGCGCTTGGCGCATCACCGCGACACCTACATCACCGGCGACGATTTCCGAT
>CAYUNS010000033.1:6338-6572 GCA_964446155.1 uncultured Tepidisphaeraceae bacterium
AGCGTGGGATCAACGCCGTCCGCATTCCCTTCGGGTATTGGATCGTCGATCCGGACGAGCCATTCGTGTCGTCGGTGTGGCATTTGGATCGCGCCGTCGCACTGGCCGAGGAACATGGATTGCAGGTGGTGCTTGATCTTCACGGCCTGCCGGGAAGCCAAGGCCCCGAGCACCATACCGGCCGTGGGCGGTATTTTCGCTGGCCGGCGGAGGCGCGCCACCTGGCCCACTCGC
>CAYUNS010000033.1:6582-28461 GCA_964446155.1 uncultured Tepidisphaeraceae bacterium
GATCGAGCAGGTCGCCCAACGGTACGCCCGACGGCGAAACGTGATCGGGTTCGAGGTGATCAACGAACCCGAGCCGTCGATCGGCCGGGAGACGCTGGTGTCGTTTTTCGAGAAGGCATATGAGCGCGTTCGACGGCACATGCCGGCCGACGAGGTGGCGTTTGTGATTTCGGCATACCCCGAAAAGGAATTGGAGACATTTCACGGCTGCCTGCCCAATCATGACAACGTCTGGACGGACGTGCATCTGTATCAGAATTTCGGTAACTGGGACGGATGGGAACTGCTGGATTATCTGGCGTATCCCCTCAAAAGGCAGGAGAAACTGCGGCGTTTTCAGGCGACTGGACCGGTGATCGTTGGCGAATGGTCGTTATCGATGGCGCCGGCGATGATGTCGCAGATCAAGCGGCTGAGCGCCTTCCATCAGAGGAGAATCGCGCACCTGCACGCCCAGATGCTGCTGGCGATGCTGGAGGAGTTCACCGGATGGTTTTTCTGGAGTTACCGGGTTGATGACAACCCCGACTGGAGCTTCCGGGATTCGGTTGAACGGGGCACGTTGCCCGATCAGTTCGGCGAACCGATCCATCCGATCGCCGCTGAACCAACATCCACGGCCTGATGCCCGGCTGATCCCAGCCGATCCGTCAAGGATTACACTGTTTCGATGGACACTCCGACACCTACCGAGGCAAACGTCATGCGATATTTGTTTTCAGTGATTGCGACGATTCTCGCCGTTTTGAGCATGGGCCATTCCCTGGCGGCGCAGGCAACGGCCGAACAGATGCCGGGCGATCCGTATGAGGGCGGACTGAAGTATCCACCGCAATCCACGGTGTCGATTGCGAGCTTTGATGTCCCCGTCGGTGCGACGATGGTGCATGTTCCGGTCACGCTGGACCAGCCAAGTCCCAATACCGTCATCGCTCATGTGCGGGTGTACGATGGCGAGGGTGGCCGGGCCGACCCGGACACGACCAAGTGGGTCATCTTCCGTCCGGGCGATCCGCTTACCCAGTCGGTGTCGTTCAAGGTCCGCCAGATGAACGAGGGGAACAACGTGCGGGCGGTTCAGCCGTCGGTTCCCGACGGCGGCAAACGCGGCGGCAGCGGCATCCGCATCACCGCCCGCGCGAACGCGGTCAACGAGCCGATCGCCGGCGGGCGCGAGCCGCTGAAATTCGAACCCCTGGGCGAGCTGGCGTATTCAGCCACCGGCCAGACCATCCAGTTCGATGACCAGGGCGGTCCCGGCAGCTTCTCGACGGCGCTGTCCCACGGACGCACCCAGCCCGGCAACGCGGAAACGGGGTATTACGGAACGGTCGATATGGGCGCGTTTCAACGCGCGCCCGAAGGATTGCGCCTCGAAACCCGTCGTCTTGACGAACCCGTCAAGGTCGGCACGCCGGCGACGGAGTTTCCGTTCGTGGCGTGCATGCTCTCGGGACATCGCACGACCGACACGCATTTCAAGTATGGCAGTGTCGAATGGGTGGTGAAGATGCCCAATCGTTTCGGCTCATGGCCGGCGCTGTGGCTGCTGCCGACGACCGGATGGCCGCCGGAGATCGATGTCTATGAAGGATTCGGCTACAACGGTTCGTGGCGGTTTCCGGCGCATCTGTCGACCAACCTTCATGGCGGCAAACACCTGAAACGCACGTTCACCCGTCCGGCCATGTCGATGTCGATGGCGACCTTCGGGCTGAAAAACACGCTCGACAGCGAGTTCCACACGTTCGCCGTCACCGTCGAGAAGGAATGGATCACCATGTTCGTCGATGGCATCGAAACGATGCGCTATGCCAACCCGTTCGCCGGCCGCACCTGGTATCCACTGACCAACGTCGCGGTCAAGGCGAAGGCGGACTCGCCGTATGACCAGGGATCGGGCACGATGACGCTTCAATCCCTCAAGGTCTGGCGGACGGAGTAGAGGCTTGGTCTCCCGAGAATGATGAGATTTTGTTGATGCGACACAGGATCCCGGCTGGATCGCAATGAGCAGGCCGATGATGTTGTCGAATCATGGAATGACGCTACCGTGGAGCGCCATTCACAGGAGAAAGTCGCATCATGATGCAGGATTGGTTCATCGACGCGAAACTGGGGATCTTCCTTCATTGGGGCATTTATTCGGCCGGCGACTGGTCGGAATCCTGGGACATATTCAACGGCAATGTCGCGTATGAGACGTACATGGCGCAGTCGGCGACGTTCACCGCGGCGAAGTACGATCCGGAGGCGTGGGCGGAATTATTCGCTGACGCCGGCGCGCGTTACGCGGTGCTGACGACCAAGCATCACGATGGTTTCGCCTTGTGGGATACGGCGTTGAGTCGATTGAATGCGAAGGACGGCGCGGCGGCCGGACGGGACCTGATCGGGCCTTACTGCGATGCGCTGCGCGCCCGGGGATTGAAGACCGGGTTGTATTTTTCGCACCTGGACTGGTCGCATCCCGACTATCCAAGCGTGCTGCCGTCGCGCGAGCTGCCGCCCGAACATGCGAAAGTTCGACGGGCATATCCGGCGCCCGGGGAGCAAGACCCGGCCGCATGGGAACGGTTTCTGGCGTTTCATCGCGGACAACTGAAGGAACTGTGTACGCGATATCACCCCGACCTGCTGTGGTTTGACGGCGACTGGGAGCGCGACGTCGCCCAATGGCGATTCGAGGAGCTTCACGAACAACTGCACGCCTGGGCGCCCGGCGTGGTGCTCAACAGTCGCATGGGCGGACATGGCGACTATGGCACGCCGGAGCAGGCGATCCCGATCACCCGGCCGAACGGACCATGGGAATTCTGCGTCACGCTGAACGACTCGTGGGGCTATCGCAAACACGATCACAACCACAAGTCGGTGCGAGAGTGCGTCCGCATGTTGGCCGAGTGCGCGGGAATGGGCGGCAACCTGCTGCTGGATGTCGGGCCGATGAGCGACGGCACGATCCCGCCCGCGCAGGTGGAAGTGCTGCGAGGGCTGGGACGCTGGACCCGAAAGCACGGCGAGGCGATTTTCGGTTCGGTCGCCGGGCTGCCGCACGGACATTTCTACGGCGCATCGACGATGAACCAATCGTCCGACGTGATTCATCTCATCCTGTTCGATTGCCCGCGTGAGGCGGTCGCGGTGAAGGGCATCCGCAACAAGGTCCGCCGGACATCCATTGTCGGCGGACCGGAGGTGAAGCATCGCCGCTCGGGAGGAGCGCCGTGGGTGAATCTGCCCGGCGTGCTCTGGATCGATGTCCCCTCCGAGGCGCTCGATCCGGATGCGACGGTGATCCGGCTCGAGCTGGAAGGCCCGCTGGATCTGTACACCGGCACAGGCCATGCGGTGACGCATAACAATTAGCCGGGTTTCCAGACCATGATCCCCCTCGACGTTCGCCCCGTTTCGTTTTACGCTTGCGTGAAATGAATGAGATTAAGATCGGATTGATCGGTGGATCGGGACTGGGGCAGGCGCTGGGGGCGCGGACGGCGCGGAAACGCCACGAGCTGGACACCCCCTTCGGCAAGCCCAGCGATGCCATTCTTGAAACGGAATGGGCCGGTCTGCCCGTGTTGATCCTCTCCCGTCACGGACCGGGGCATTTGCTGAACCCGTCCCAGGTTCCGTCGCGCGCCAACATCTTCGCGCTCAAGCAGCTCGGCTGCACGCACATCCTCGCCTCGGGCGCGGTGGGCAGCCTGCGCGAGGAGTTCTCGCCGCGCGATCTCGTCATCCCGTCACAGGTGATCGACAAAACGCATCGCCGCGCGGGTACTTTTTACGATCATGCGGCCGTTCATGTGGAATTCGCGGAACCTTTCTGCCCGGTGCTGCGTCGGATTCTTCTGGAGTCCGCCGCCTCGCAGCGGCCTTACGCGGTACACGACCACGGCTGCTACGTCTGCATGGAAGGTCCGGCGTTCTCCACGCGCGCCGAAAGCCTCATGCACCGCCTGTGGGGAGGCGATCTCATCGGCATGACCGTCATGCCCGAGGCCCGGCTCGCCCGTGAAGCGGAAATCTCCTACGCGCTGATTGCCCTGGTGACGGACTATGATTCATGGCGGCGGAAACCGCCCGCGCCTTCCCCGGATGCGACGGATGCCTCCGGAGAGGCGTCCGATCCGTCCACGTTGCTGAAGGAGATCATCGGCCATCTCGAAGCGGCGTCGAACAATGCGATGGACCTGATGCAACGCACCGTGGAACTCATGGCGAGCCGGCAGGATGAGCTTCGATCGGCCCCGGCGCAGCGGGCGCTGAGCCTGGCCATCTGGTCGGACAAATCGCGGATCGCGCCCGAGGAGATCGAGCGGCTTGCGCCGTTGTGGAAAAAATACTTCACCTGACCGCTCCCGCTCGGGAAAAGGTCGTTGCCGGAGGCGAGCATGCTGTTTGGGAATCGACTTCGCTCATGCCACGCATTCATCGGTTCGTTGCTCGTGCTTGCCGCCGCGCCCGTCGCGGTCGCCCAGGAAGCGCAGCTCGATCCCGACAGCTTTTACGGCAAGGATTCCACGCAGGGCGTTTATGTCCGCGATTCGGCGGTCGCGCTCGAGAAATTCGCGCATGCCCAGCGGATGGAGCGTCTGAAGGAATGGGACAAGTCGGCCGACCTGTACCAGGAAATCCTCGAAAAATATCCCGATCGCGTCGTTCCCTCCCGCACCGACGCCGACAACCACATCCAGCAGTACACGTCCGTCGCCCTCGCGGCCATGGAGCATGTGGCGCGCTGGCCTCGGGAGGGGTTGGACGTGTATCGCAACCGATACGAACCCGCCGCCGCGACGATGCTCGAAGCCGCCTCGCGCGATGACCTCTCCACCCTGCATCGAGTCTTCTCCCGATATTTCAGCACCGACGCGGGCAGGCAAGCCGCCTTGCGGCTCATCTCCCTCTATTTCGAGTCCGGCGAATTCGCCGGCGCCGCGTGGCTCGGCGATCGGCTGCTCTCCCTGCATCCGTCGCTTCAGACGGAGCGCGCGGCGGTCCTTTATCGCACGGCGTTGGCGCATCATTTGAGCGGCGACACCGCGGCGGCGGCGCTGAAGCTGGAGGAGCTTCGGCGGCATCATGCGAATGAGACCGGCGTGGTGCGCGGCGAGGATGTCATCCTCGCCGACTCCCTCGACGCCGAACTCAAAATCCCCCCTCCGACACCGACCGCTTCGCGCGGCGACAGTTGGCCGATGCTCGGCGGGGCGCCCGATCGCGGACGCATCTCCTCCGCATCCGGTCGGCCGGGCGCGAAAATCTACGATGTCGATCTCGTCCCCAAGCCTCCGCGCATCGCCAATCGCGATCAGCGCATCGCCTGGGAACAACAGCAGGAACAGGACCGTCAGCAAGGGCTGGACCTCGGCATCCTGCCCGTCGCCGATCGCGGCGAATTGTTCTTCCAGGACAATGCCCGCGTTTACGCCGTCGGCATCGACAGCGGATTCCCCCTGCCCGGATGGGCGGAGACCCACGGCGGCGAACGCCATGGTCAGTACGTCATCGACGCCCACTCCATGCCGCGCGGCAGGCAGCTCAGCATCACCCTTACCGACAACGCCGTCCTCGCCATCATGGGTTACAAGGATCACAGGCTGGGCCCCGGCAACGCCGAGCCGCACGACACGCGGCTGGTCTGCCTCGATCGCTCCACCGGGAAGGAACGCTGGTCGGCGCTCCCCCGCAACCTGCCCGAATCCGCCTCCGCCCTGCGGACGCTCCACTTCGACGGTTCTCCGGTCGTGATTGACAACAGCGTCTACATCACCGGCCGGGGCGCCAAGGGCGCGCAGTTCGACGACGGCTACGTCCTCTCGTTCGATCTCGCCACCGGAGAATTGCAGTGGCATTGCTATGTCGCGTCGGGCAACACCTCCAGCCGGGTCTGGGGAGACGCCGCCGTCCCGTCGGGAAACATCTCCCACCTCGCCTATTCGTCGGGGCGGCTTTACGTTCTCACCAACCTGGGCGCGCTCGCCGCCATCGACGCCCACAGCGGAACCATCCTGTGGTTGAACATCTACCCCCGCGACGTGGTCGATCCCGACCGGGCGTTCATCCAGCGCCGCGCCAGGATCGAGCGCAGCACCGCCGTCCCCAAGCCGTGGGCCTACAACCCGGTCATCATTCACGAGGGCAAGGTCTTCATCTTGCCGGCCGACGGCAGACACCTGCTCGTCTATGACGCCGGACACGGCACGGAGCTGAAGCGCATCAACCTCGCCGACCTTGACACCTGCGATACGCTGCTGGGACTCAAGGGCGACTGGATGGTCCTCGCCGGGGAGCATCGCCTGCTGTGCATCGAATGGGACAAATACGACCCGAAGCGCCCGGCTTCCAGCCGCGACATGATCGTGTGGCGTCAGCAGTTCAAGCCCGCCATCCGCGGGCGCTGCTTCCTGACCGACGATCTGATTTACGTCCCCACCGCCGAGCGCCTCTTCCGGGTTCGATTCGACACGTCGGGCCTGATCCGGGACAATTATCCCGAAAACCCCCGCCCGTGGGACCGCGAGGAAGGTCCGGGCAACGTGCTGGTGGCGAATAACAACGTGATCATCGCCGGCGCGACCCGGGTCGATGTTTACACCGACATGGATGTCGCCCGGGCCAAGCTCGACGCGGAAATCGCCGCCGCCCCCGACGACCCGAACGCTCGGCTGCGCTACGCCGAGACCATGTTCTCCGCCGGCCAGCTCGATGTCGCGACCGCCAGGCTCGATGAAGCCGCCGACCTCCTCGGAGGATACGACGCGCTCCGTCCCGGCGAGGCGCGCAACCGCCTCTTCAACGTCACCCAGACCTTCGCGCACAAGCTCATGCTCGACAGCAACCCGCAAACGATGACGCTCATCGGCGAGTTGTTCGATCGCGCCGCCCAGGCCGCCTCGTCCCCGGCACAGCAGGTGAGCTATCGCATCCGCCGCGCTCGGTTCGCTCATAAAAAACGGGATTTTGGAGGCGTCGCGCGTCTCCACCAGGAAATCCTCGCCGATCCCACGATGCGCATCGTCCCGATGATGGAGGAGGATGGGCAGGGCGCGACGACCGCCGGCAAAATGGCGACGATCGCGATCGACGAGTTGATCCGGCGCGTCGGGCCTTCCCCCTATGCGCCTTTCGAGACCCAGGCCGAGCAAGCCCTCGCCGGCGCCGGCGAGGACGCGGACCGGCTGCTCGAAGTCGCCCGCACCTTCCCCAACGCCCGCATCTCCCGCCACGCGCTCATCCTCGCGGCGCAGGCCTATGAGAACGACGGTGATTCGCGCACCGCCGCCGGCGTGCTCCGGCAAATCCCCAAGCGATCCGACGCCGGAGACGCCGACACCGTCACCGAGGCGCTGACGCGAAACTATCTCAAGCTCGGGAAGTATGAAGTCGCGATCAAGCAACTCGCCAACGGCAAGTCCGCCGCTCCCAACGCCCGCATCGCCTCGTCCATCCTCCTGCCCGATGAAACCGACCTGAAGGACATGACCTTCGCCAACGCCGAGGCCGTGCTTCGCGCCTACAAAGCCGAGACCGCCGCCCCTCGTCGTCTCGTCGATCTTCATCTTCCCGGCATGCCCACCCTCGAGCAGCGTCAGGCCGGGCAACGCCATCCACCAACGCCGTTCTCGTATCAGTTCGACGACGCCATCGCGGGCATCGAGTCGCTGCTCATCCCCGTTCGCGGATTCGAACGCCACGATCGCGTCGTCGTCTGGACGACCGATCAGCGGCTCGCGGTCTTCGCCGCCGGATCGAAACAGCCGCTGGGTGGCGTCGCCGGCCTGGCGTCCATCCCGCAGCGCATCGCATGGACCGACGACGGATGCGCCACATGGAGCGACAATGAGCTGCTGCTCCTGGACGAAAACGGCTCATCGCTCTGGAAGCAGTCGCTGGGTGATCTGCCCGATGCGGCCATCCTGCAAACCGGCATGGAATCCCGCTCCGAGACGCGCGCCTCCGCCAACTTGCCCGCGAACGCCAACATCAATCCCGCCCTTGTCCGCCGCCGGTTGCAGATGCCCGGCGCGGGCGCTGTCCCGGCCGCCGTCCCCGATCGCATCAACCCTCTGTCGCGCCCGACGAACGACGACGACGAAGAGGAGACCGAGCGCATCACCCACGTCATTCCCATCGACAACCTCCTCATCCTCGCCGCCTCCACCGGCCGGATCGCGGCGATTCACGCCGAAGACGGATCGCTCGCGTGGCAGACGCGACTCCCCGGCAACGCCATCGACCGCATCGTGGCCAGCGATGATTTCGTCGTCGTGAAAGGCGACGACGTGAGCGGCGCCGATCTCATCGCCCTCGACGCCTTCAGCGGCGACGTGGTCGCCCGGCAAACCTTCGGCGACGATCCATCGATGAGGCCCGTCAATTTCGCCCTCGCGCGCGACGGAACGCTCGTCTTCACCCTCCCCGATCGCATCTGCGGCATGGACCTGTTCCAGCCTGGCGAGGGGCTGACGTTCCAGCAGCCCGCGCAGGGCGGCAATAGGCTGTTCCAGAACGCCTCCCATCCCGATCATCTCGTCATCGCCGACGGGCGCATCCTCGCGCTCAGCGACAACGGACAATTCATTCGTCTCTATTCCCTCGCCACCGGCCGCGTGCTCACCTACACGCCCCCGGAAAGCCGCCGCGAGATCGAGGCGATGCTCAGCACCGGGGCGAACGACCCCGGGGTCAGCCTGCGCGTCGCCGGATCGTATCTCTACTCCATCGGGCAAACCGCGGTGCGCGCCTACAACCTCGATCGCCCCGAGCCTGCCATCGCCGCCGAACGCTCCCTCGACGCCAGGGAATCCACCATCCGCGACGCGATCCTCGGGGAACATTACCTCCTGCTCCTCGATTCGATGAAAGGCGTCATCGCCGACAGGCGACCGGCGCTTCCGGGTTATCGCCTCCTCGCATACAGCCGCGAACGGGTCTCCGGCGGCGAGAGCGGATTGCTCGTGTTCAACCCCATCATCAGCGACCCCGCGGGTATTGTGCAGTGGCAGGCCGTGGACGGCGGGCTGTACTACCGCTCGGCCGACAAGAAACTCCACTTCCTTCGCGGCGCCAAACCCAGGGAAGACAACCCCTGATGACCACTCCCGCACGAGAACAGGATGAGTCCTTCATCCGCCAGACCATCGCCTTGGCGATGCGCGGCCGGGGCGATGTCGAACCGAATCCCATGGTCGGCTGCGTCCTCGTCAAAAACGGCCGCGTCATCGGCGAGGGCCATCACCAAAAATTCGGAGACGCCCACGCCGAACCGAACGCCCTCGCATCCTGCGCCGAATCCCCGAAAGGCGCCACCGCCTATGTCACGCTCGAACCGTGCTGCCACACCGGCAAAAAAACGCCGCCCTGCGCGCCCCGTCTCATCCACGCCAAGCTGGCCCGCGTCGTCATTGGATGCCTCGATCCCAATCCCCAGGTGAACGGCAACGGCGCGACAATGCTGCGCGACGCCGGCATCGCCGTCGAGGTCGGCGTGCTTGAATCCGAGTGCAAACAGCTCAATGCCGCGTTCTTCGCGCGGTCGATCGAGCATCGCCCCTATGTCACCCTGAAATGGGCGCAATCCGCCGATGGCAGGATCGCCGGGCCACGCGGCGCGCGAATGCGGATCAGCGGCGAAGCGTCCCACCGCACGGTCCACCAACTGCGCGCCCGATGCGACGCCATCCTCGTGGGCATCAACACGCTCCTGCGGGACGATCCGTTGTTGACGGTGCGGGAGGTTCCCGTCCGTCGAACCCTCCATCGGTTCGTTCTCGACCGCGATCTCCGCATCCCCCTCTCCAGCCGGCTCGTCGCCACCACCGGCGACGATGCGCCGCTTACGGTGTTCTGCGGCGAGCAGGCTCTTACCGGGCAGTCCCCCAAAGCCGCCGCGCTCGCCGCGCGCGGCGTCGCCGTCCATTCGGTCCCCCTCGATTCCTCCGGGGAATTGTCCCTCCGACACTGCCTGCGGGCGATGGACCGGCGATTCACGCATCTCCTCGTCGAGCCGGGGCCGACGCTCGCCCGGTCGTTCCTCGATGCGAATCTCGCCGATCGCCTCTGGATCTTTCGATCGCCCCGGTCCATCCCCCACGCCGACGCCCCCGCCGCCGCGAAGTTCGACCATCCTCCGATCGCCTCGACGCCATGCGGCGAGGATGTCCTGACCGAATATCTCAATCCCTCCGGCCAGGCCTTCTTCCATCCCTCCGCCAGCGCGGACTTCATTCTTATTTCAAATCCCAGGGGCCGCACACTGGACGATCGGCATTCAATAACGTAATTAAATCGCCATAAACCGGAGACCCATGCCCAAGAACAAACTGGCGTTCGGCGTCGAACCTTCCACTCACTCCTACCGCCTCCGACTGGCGCGCTACCAGGGACTCGCCGAGGCCATCGACTCTTATCTGAAAAGCCAGCCCGGACTCAGCCGCTTCAACCTGATCGATGTCGGCGTCGGCAACGGCCGCACGCTCCGCTACGCCGAAGGACAGAACCACGCCATCGCCGATCGCATCCGCTTTGTCGGAGTCGATCTCAGCCCCCGACGCCTCGCCGCGCTCTATGGACCTGAGCACTGGCAACTTGTGCGATCCAATGTCGAGCAGCGGCTCCCCTTCCCTTCCGAAACCTTCGACATCGCCATCTGCGAGCAGGTGCTGGAGCATCTGCATCATCCCGACGCCGCGCTTCGCGAAATGAACCGCATCCTCCGTCCCGGCGGGCTGCTCATCGTCGGCGTGCCCATCTTCTTCCCGCCGTTCGATCGCGTCCGGCGAAATGTCATCCCCAAACTCGACAGGATGCTTCACCTGCAACGCGACCATCTGCAGGCGTTCTCGCTCCGATCGTTCAAACGACTCGTGCGCGACAAAGGCCCCTTTGAAATCATCGAGGCGCGCGGGTTTCGCGTCGCCTCCGGCGGGCCGCTCGCGCCCCTGGAAAACGCGCGGTGGTGGTATCGCTTCCAACGCTCTCTCGGACGTAAATTCCCCTGGGCCTGCATTGAAACGCAGGTCATCGCCCGCAAACCGCTTCAGGCATGACTCCACCCCTCGTCGATCGTCTTCCGTATGCCTCCGATCCCCTGCCTGAAAAATGGCGATGGCTTCGACCGGCCGGGTACGCGCTGCTGGCGATCGTGCTCGTGCTGCTGATCCTTCAGTTTCAACGCGGAACGATCAAGGCGCTCCGCAAAGCGGAGCAGGCCGCCGCTTCGGGCAGTATCGAGAAGGTGAAAAAGCACCGCGGCGCCATCGGTCGATGGAGACACGACATCCACGCCTTCTGGTCCGGGCAAAACATCTATCTCGCCCCGCTCCCCGAAGGCCAACCCGACCACCGCCCACGAAACCAGCACCTCTCCAAGCATCCCAACATGCCGCTGGTGATCGTGCTGCTCACGCCCTTCGCCTACCTGCCCATCCCCGTGATGGCGCTGACGTACAACCTCGTCAAATCCCTTGCCCTGGTCACGACGATCCTCATGGCGATCACCGTGGTGAATCACGGCAAACGCCGTGTCCCCGACTGGGTCGCCTTCGTCGGCATCCTCGGCGCGATCGAGTTCTTCATCGGCGATCTCCAGCACGGCAACACCAATGTCTTCGTCGCCCTGTGCGTCGTGGCACAGCTCTGGTTCTTCCGCCGGGGCCATGACCGGCTTGCCGGCGCGGCGCTGGCGATGGGGATCTGCCTCAAGCTCACCCCGGCCTTGTTCATCCTCTACTGGATTTACCAGAGGCAATGGAAGGTGCTCGCCGCCACGTTTACGGCGCTTCCCGCGCTCATCCTCGCCCCCGCGCTGCTGACGGGCTGGTCATTCTACGCCGAATCGATGACGACGTGGTGGAACGTCCTCATCGGCCCGAGCCTCGGCGGTGGGTGGTATCCGATGCACATCAACCAATCCCTCTCCGCCGTCATCGGTCGCTATTTCTCCGGCGGGGACTCGGGCAATTATCTCTTCGATCCCGACAGTTCCGTCGTTCCCGAAGCCTGGGCATGGATCACCGTTGTCGATCTCGGTGAAAACGGCGCGCGGACGCTCATCCGAATCCTCCAGGTGATCCTGCTCGGCATCACCGCCTGGTCGATCGGCCTGAAACGGCTCCCCCGCGACGACGCCCGCCGCGCCCTGCATTACGGCGCGCTGTGCGCGCTCATGCTGCTCCTGAACCAGCGGTCGTGGGATCATCACGCGACCTATCTCATCGTCACGCACCTGGCGATCGCCCACGCGTTCCTTCTCGGCGACCTCACCGACCGCTTTCGCAAGGGCGTCTTCATCGCGTGGTTGATCGCGGTCGTCGGGCTGTTCCTCGCCGGCGGGGACATCCTCAAAGGCCTTTTCGGCGATTCCGGCGCCGACCGCATCGCCGCCTATGGCACGGCCTTCTGGCATTTCCTCATCGTCTGGATTCTCTGCATCCTTCTCGCCGTCCGGCTCCGCTCCAAAACCGACCCCTGTCGCATCACGGAAGCCGCAACCCCCGCCACCGCCCGGTCCTGAATCACAATCCCCTTCGACTCGTCCCCTCAATGCCCCGGCAGCAATTCGATCAGCCGGATGATCTGTTCTTCCGTGTTGTAAAAGTGCGGCGAGGCCCGCATCCGCCCCTCCCGCAGCGCGATTTCCACCCCATGCTCTTTTCGTAGCGACATCACCAGCGGCTCGTGTGAATGCACCGGCGATGTAAAGCTCACGATCCCGCTCCATTGTCCCCCGCCGCGCGGACTGATGATCTGATACCCCTTGGTGTACAGCCCCACGATGAGCTGGTCCGTCAGCGCCTTGACGCGATTGGAGATCGCCGTGATGCCCGCAGTGCGCAGCAGATCGAGCGACGCCTTCAGCCCCATCAGCCCCGCGACGTTGTGGCTCCCGCACTCGAACCGGCCGGCCGACGATTTGAGCGTGTAGTTGTAGTTGCCGAAATCCAGCGCGTCGATCACGTTCATCCATCCCACCATCAGCGGACGGGTATGCTCCAACAGGTCCTGTCGGCAATACATGAATCCCGCCCCCTCCGGACCGAGCATCCACTTGTGCCCATCCGCCGAAAGATAGTCGATGTTCATCTCCCGCACATCGACGGGCAACACGCCCAGTGACTGGATCGCGTCCACGCAGAACAGCTTCCCGTTCTCCCGGCAGAATCGTCCGATCCGCGCCAGGTCGTGCCGCTGCCCGCTGGCGTACTCGACGTGCGACAGCGTCACCAGCCGCGTATCGGCATGCGCGGCCTCCTGGAGAATCCGCTCCAGCGGCACATGCCGCCGACCATCGGCGTCGGTCTCCTCCTCGACCATCACCAGCTTCACCCCCCTGGCCCGCGCCACCTCCATCCACGGGTAGATGTTCGCGGGATACTCGACATTCGTCGTCACGATGCGGTTGCCCCACTGCCAGTCGATTCCGTTCGCGACGACGCTGATCCCCTCGGACGTGTTCTTCACGAACGCGATCTCGTCCGGGACCGCGTTGATCAGCCCCGCCGCCGAACGGCGCAGCAGCTCGATGTCACGATACCATGTGGTGTCGAGATACGCCCCGTTTTCCGCTTCCCCGGCGAACCGGCGGATCGCCTCCCCCGCCGCACGCGGGATCGGAGCGACCCCCGCGTGATTGAAGAACGTCCAGTTCTTCAGAATGGGAAACCGCTCGCCGTCGCCGATATATCCGCCCAGATCGTTCATAAAAACTCCATGGTCGCGCCCTCCACCCATGACAGACTATAATATCCTGTCGTCGGCGCGAACTTCCCTCCCGCCGGCGCGTCCGACATTCGTCCCCGGTTTCATCCGGTTTCTGTTTTTTCGGGGTTTTTTGGATGATTCGACCCATTCACCTCCTGTTGTTGTCCGCCGTCGCCATCAATGCTCCGGTCCTGGCGTGGGATTTGTCCCGCGACGCGATCCCCCGGCGCTGGATCGAGCCGTTCATTCCCGAGGATCTTCCCCCGCTCGAATATCCCGCGTACTTCAACGACATCGACAAGGCCCGCGCGCAGATTTTCGCCGGACGATACAAGCTCGGCCTGCAAACGCTTCGCGGGATCGAGGACACGGAAACCGACCCCGTCGATCTCGCGCTGCTCCGGGCCGACGCCCTCGCCGCGATCGGGCGGAAGACCGATGCGCTCGAGGCTCTCGCCTCCGACGCGGTCGTCGAGCATCCCGCCGTCGAGGTCCGGCGCGCCCGCATCCTCGCCGACATGGGCCAAACGCACGAGGCGATCCGACTCCTCCAGGCGCATCTCGCGAAGCATCCCGATTCCCTCGAAGCCCGTTATCGGCTGGGTGAGATCAACGAGCGGATCGGCAACCTCGATGCCGCCCGCACCGCGTATGACTGGTTCGTCAACGCCCAGGGCTTCCTTGAAAAATGGGAGGGAGGCGCCCATCCCGCCTTTGAAAACGCCGCCGATGTCGTCACCATCGCCCGCGCCTTCGATCGCTGGGCCTCTCTCTCGGGCGCCTATCGCGACAACCCGCGCCTCAACAATCTCATCTTCAACATGTTCGTCCGCGCCTACGATGTCATCGACCGCGCGTACTGGCCGGCGCACACCGCCGCCGCCGAGTACCTCATGTCCCATGACGCCGCCGCCGAGGCCCTCAAGGAGTTGCAGGCCGCCCTCGAACGCAACCCCAACGACGCCCGCACCCTCGAGTTGCTCGGGTTGATCTCCCTCAACCGCTTCGACTTCGACCGCGTCGATGCGATCGTCCTGTCCATGCGCCGCGTCGATCCCGACTCGATCGAAGCCAGAATCCTCGCGGCCCGCAATCTGCTCCTCCAGCGCCGCCCCCACGATGCGGAGCATCCGATCGCACAGGTGCTCGCGATCCAGCCCGATCACCTCGAGGCCCTCGGTCTGCGGGCGGCGACCTTCGCGCTCCAACTGCGGCACGAGGAAACGCGACAAGTCCTCGCGGAAGTGGAAAAACGCGATCCCGACAACGCCAGCGCCTACCTGGAAGTCGCCGAGCAGCTTGGCGCCATGCGCCAATACCCCCGCTCCGCCGACATGTACAAAATCGCCATCGAGCGCGCCCCCTGGTGGACCGCCGCCCGCAACGGCCTCGGGCTGCTCTACACCCAAAGCGGCGATGAGGACGACGCCTACACCGTCCTCGAAGCCGCCAGGCTCCTCGATCCGTTCAACCACCGCACGACCAACTATCTCCGGCTGCTCGACGATCTCCGGCGGTTCGCCCGCAGGGAATCCGAGCATTTCATCGTCATGCACGACCCCGACGCCGATCCGATCATCGCCGATTACTTCAGCGAGTATCTCGAAAGCGTTCACGCCGAAATCTGCGAGGTCTTCCAGCATGAGCCGGAGGTCAAAACGCTGATCGAGATCTTCCCCACCCACGACGCCTTTTCCGTTCGCACCACCGGCTCCCCCTGGATCGGCACCGTCGGCGCCAGCACCGGGCGGGTCATCGCGATGGTCTCGCCCCGCAAGGGCGGCGCCACGATGGGAACCTACAACTGGGCGCAGGTGCTGCGTCATGAATACGTCCACACCGTCACCCTTTCCGCGACCGACAACCGCATCACGCACTGGATGACCGAAGGGCTGGCCGTCCTCGAAGAGCGCGCGCCGCTTCGCTGGGAGTGGATTCCGATGCTGCATCACGCGGTCACGCGCGATGAATTGTTCACACTCGACAACATCACCTGGGGATTCATCCGCCCCAGGCGGCCGATCGACCGCTCGCTCGCCTATGCCCAGTCGTATTGGATCTGCAAATACATCCAGGAAACTTACGGTCACGACGCCATCCTGCTCATGCTCCGGCGCTTCCGCGAGGGAGGCAGGCAGGATCAGGTCTTCATGGAAGCGACGGGGCGAAGCCCATCGGAGTTTCACGAGGAGTTCAAGGCCTGGGCCGAACGGCAGGTCGCGGGCTGGGGATATGATCCGCAGACCAGCGCGGCCTACGAGGCGCTTCGCGACGAAGCCGAGGAACTCGTCCGCACGCGGCGGTATGCCGAGGCCATCGAGCGATGGAAGCGCCTCGCCGCCCTCCGTCCGGTGGACGCCCTTCCCCATGTCCGTCTCGCCGGCTTATACCTGACCAGCGAGATCAACGATCCGCTCAAGGCGATCGAGCATCTCACGGTGCTGCACAAGGTCGAGATGAAGGACAACCGCTACGCCAAGCGGATCGCCCGTCTTCATCGGGACATGAACAGGCTCGACGACGCGATCCGCTTCGCGATGGAGTCCGTCCATGTCGATCCCTACGACCTGAGCGCCCACCAGCTCCTGGCCGAGCTTTATGAAAAATCGGGTGATGCGGAAAAGCTCGCCAGGGAGCGGCGAACCATCGAAGCCCTTCAGCAACTGAAAGCCAACTCAAAGAACTGACCCGCAACGCCTCTCTCGCGTCTTCACGGCTCAAGCATCCCTCACCGCCCCGCGGTCCGCGCCGGAGGCTCGGGCAGCCGAAGCACCTGGTTCAGCTTAAGCTTGGCGCGATCCGGGCCGATCGTGTCGCGGTTCAGGTCGTAGATCGCATCGATCTGTCGCGGATGACCGTAGAGCCGCATTGAAATCTTGTACAGGCTGTCGCCCGACTGCACGCGATATTCGCGGGCGGAGTCGATCGCCTGATCCACCGGCTTGCTCGGTGTGGAAGGGATGACGCTCGAACGCGAGGGGATTTTGATGACGTCGCCCGGCCGAAGGCGCGTCGGATCGAGGTCCGCGTTCGCCCGCTGAAGATGCGGCCAGTAGTTGGCGCTGCCGTACACGTTCAACGCGATCGAACTGAGCGTGTCGTTGCTCTGGACGATGTAAGTCGCCTCCACATTCGCCGGCGTATGCGGAACCCCCGCGTCGCGCGCCGTCGCGTAATGGGAGACCGGCGACACGGAACGATCCGCGACCGCGGGCACATCCGTCACGACGCGATACTGATCGGCGACGACCCGAGCCGTTTCACCGGCGACAACCTGCTGCCCACTGCGAAGCGACTCCTCCGGCGCCGGCGTCGTGCTCATCAGCGGCGGAAGGCTGCGAATCTGCCCGTAGGTCAGCGCGCTGTCCCAGTCGCTGT
The DNA here is from genome assembly GCA_964446155.1 of uncultured Tepidisphaeraceae bacterium. Taxonomy (GTDB): domain Bacteria; phylum Planctomycetota; class Phycisphaerae; order Tepidisphaerales; family Tepidisphaeraceae; genus CAYUNS01. The sequence goes on from CAYUNS010000033.1 coordinate 23,668, forward strand.
CGCCGCGCGCCACCGGCGCGATCGGCATGGAGCCTTCCGATGCGATCGACGCCGCATTCATGCCGCGCGTCACGCCATCGCGATCCGCGCCGTCCGATGCCGTGCCCAAAGCCATCCCATCCGATACGGGGCCGCTTGCTTCCGCCGTCGCGTCTTCCGATTCGACGCCGGCGTTGAAGTCCTCCTCCAGCACCACCTGGTGGGTCGAGGGATCGCTGTTGGGATCGATGAGGAAGTAAACCGCCAGAACGGCCAGCAGAATGCCGCCAATGGCGAAACCGAGCTTTGCATCCTTGCGCATGATTGGGACTCCTTCCCAGTCGGAATTGCCATGCGACCTTTCATGCCTTCAGCAGGTCCACCGCCATGGTGGACCGGCCGCCGAAGCGCCCATGATGGTCTCCAGGCAATCCCATTAATTTGTCTGCCCGACTCGTTGCACTTGCCCGACGGGTTGATTTTGCGGCGACTCCTCGAGCGATTCCCGCCCTCCCAGCAGCAGGATGGGAGCGGCGATGGCGATCGAGGAATACGTGCCGACTACTATGCCAACCAGCAGGGCAAATGTAAAGCCGTGGATTCCCGATCCACCCCAGATATACATCACCAGGATCGTGACGATCGTCGTCCCGCCCGTCAGCAGCGTGCGCGACAGCGTCTGGTTGATCGAGTTGTTGACGATGCTCCGGCTCACCACCCCGAACTTGCCCCGGTTCTCGCGGATGCGGTCGAAGATGACGACCGTGTCGTTCATCGAGAAGCCGATCACCGTCAGCAGCGCCGCCATCATCGTCAGGTTGATCCGGAACGGTTCGAGCAGCAGCGCCCGCCCGACGGCGGTGTCCGCGAGATAATGCGCCACCCCGATCGCCGCCAGCGTGAACAGCGCGTCGTGCGTCAGCGCGATCACCGTCGCGGTGCCGAACTTGAAATTGCCGAAACGCGCCCAGATGTAACCCATCGTCACGATCAGCGACAGGACGATCGCGATCATCGCGTCCTGCCGCGTCTCGCCGGCGACCTGCGCGTCGAAATTGTTCACCCGCTGAAGCTGCGCCGGGCGGTTGATCGCCTCGTTCACAAGCTCCCACACCGGCCCGGCGAGAGTGGAGCGCCACTCCGTCTCGTCGCCCGCCCTCCCCGCCATGTGCGGGTCGGACGCCAGCACGATCGCCGTCGTCGTCGGCTCATCCGCGCCCGTCTCCGATTCCACGTCGATGCTGCGGTAGCTTCCCCACGACGAACCGGACTGCACGTGAAGACGCTGGTTGTCGAGCCGGCGCTTGATCTCGCTCGGCTTGAGCGCGGGCTGGAGATCGCGCAGCACGATCGCGACCCCTCCGCGGTGCTCGTCGATCGAATCCACCGCCATCCCCGCCAGGGTCTGCGCCGAATCGTCGATGGCCAGCACCACGTCGTCCAGCACCTCGACCAGTGGCTTGCCCACTCCCGTGAACGTCGCCTGCGGATCGGACTGAAGCCGCTCCCCCACCGTCGCGACGACCGCGTCGCGCACCGCGTTCGCGTCGTCGTTGGGCGTGATGATCTCGTACACCCGCTTGTCCAGGCCCACCGACACGATGCTCGGGCTGGGCAGCGACGCCTCCAGCTCCTTGCCCCCGAACCATCCCCGCACCGCCTCGATGCCCGTCGGCTCCTTCAGCTCGAACTGCACCGAGGTTCCCTTCGCGAACTCGATGTCGAGCATCTCCCCCTCCTGGAACTTGATGACGAAGCAGGCCAGCCCCACGATGATGAACACCGCGCTGCCGGCGATGGCGTACTTCGCCTTGCTCATCCAGTTGATGTCCGGGCGCAGCGCCCGATCCCACTTCGGAAACGTGAGGGGGAAGCTGCTGAGCCGCTGAAGACCGAACTTGTCGATCTGGATCCCGAAGATGGTCTTGGTCACGAACAGCGCCGTGAACATGCTGCTCGCCAGGCCGATCATGAGCGTCAGCCCGAAGCCCTTCACCTCCTCGCTGCCGAAGTAATAGAGGATCATCGAGGTGATGCCCGTGGTGACGTTCGAGTCGAGAATCGCGCTGAAGGCGCGGTCGTAGGCGTTGCGCAGCGCCATGCGGATCGACAGCCCGCGGTTCTGCTCTTCGCGGAGGCGCTCGAAGATCAGCACGTTGGCGTCCACCGCCATGCCGATCGTCAGCACGATGCCCGCCACGCTGGGGAGCGTGAAGGTCGCGTCGAGCATCGCCATCACGCCCAGGATGATCGCCATGTTCATCAGCACCGCGACCATCGCGACAATGCCGGCGACGTAGTAGTACCCGATGAGGAAGAACGCGACGACGACCAGTCCGAAGATGCACGCCGCCAGCCCCCGCACGAGGTTGTCGCGTCCAAGCTGCGGGCCGATCACGCGCTCGCTGATCGGATCCTCCGTCAGTTGCGCGGGCAGCGAACCGGCGTTGAGCGTATTGATGAGATAGCGCAGGTCGGCCTGCGAATAACCGCCCCCGCGGGTGATGATGCCGCTGTCATAGATGGCGCTGTTGATGTTCGCGGCGCTGATGATCTTATCGTCCAGCGTCACCACCAGAGGCCTGCCGAGGTTGTTCCCCGTCAACCGGCCGAACTGCCGACCACCCACCTTGTCGAACTGAAATCCCACCGCCGAGCTGCCAAGCTCCGTCTGCGCCACCCGCGCGCCCACCAGATCCCACGGCGCCCCCTTCCCCTTCACCATCGACAGATCCTCCGTCGAATACACCAGCGCGTAAAACTTCTCGTTGTATTCCCGCGCCGGGTACGGCTGGAAATCCTGGATGCGGTCGATCTCGAACCACCGCATCGTGTCGTTCGGCTGCGGCATCGGACCTTTCTCCGCCAGCCGCTGTTCCATCGCCTGCGCTTCGGGCGTCGAGTAATCCTCGACGAGGATGTAAAAGCCGAGCATGCCCGAGCCGCGCAGCAGGCGCTTGAGGTCCGTCGCGTCGTCCAGCGTGCCGCGAACCGTGTCATACCGAAGATACGCCTCCGCGAAGGCGTCAATGGCCGATACCCGGCCTGGGAAATCCCCGTACTCCCGCTTCAGCTCATCGAGCCGCTTGCCGCGCGACTCGGCCTTCATCTCCATGACGGTCTCAAGCTCGGACGTGGTGAGATTCGTCTCGCCGATCCGCCCGCGAAGCGCCTCGTATTCCATCTCCTTTTCGGCTTGCAGGGGAATGTTCCGGTCGGCGCTGGCCTGCTCGACCTGGTCATGCACCGACGCCAGCGCCCCGAACAATTCACCGCGGACCTCGCTGCCCATCGCCAGCACATTGAGCCGGTCCCGACGGGCATCGCCCTTCAGGTTCTCCACCGCGCGGATCACATCCGACGGACGGACGTTCGTCGACTCGAGCTTCGCCTGCGCCTCGGCATACGCCGCGCGGATCGCCGCCGATTCCCCCGAATCGCCCGAGACGGGCATCTGGATCTCGAGCCGCGAGTTGCCCTGCGGTCTCCACACCAGGTTGCGCACCCCGTCCGGATCGACGCGCTTCTTCAGCGATTCCATCATCCGGTTCGCCAGATCGTCGGTATAGCCGCCTTCGGTCGGGGGCCTGATCTCGTAAAGCAGGCTCGCCCCGCCGACCATGTCGATGCCGGGCTTGAGGTTGGGTTTCCTGAGATTGCCCGACGGGAAAATGGCCCAGAGCGATGTCACAAGCACCGCGAGAATGAGAACCACCCGGCCGGTGTATTGAGTTGGCATGAGAAATACGTCCTGAGTTGCGTCAATCCCGTTCAAATGACCAGGGGCGGGCGATCTCGATCGCCCGCCCGCGTTTCGCGATCGCCGCGATTACCTGGTCTCACTCTTGTTGTCCTCGTCCAGCACGCGATGAATCGCATTGCGCGAGAAACGGATCTTGGTGTTCGAGGTTTCATCCACCTTCAACAACACTTCGGTCTCGCGCGCCTCGATCACCGTTCCGATGATCCCTCCGATGGTCTGCACGCGATCCCCCTTCTTCAGCTTCTCCAACAGGCTCTGGCGCTGCTTGTCCTTGCCTTTTCTGGATCGGAACATCAGGAAATAGAGCACCATGATCCCGATGAGGATCGGCAGCATCGGCTGGGTCCACCAGGGTGGATCGACCTGCTGCGTCGTCGGCGGCGTGCCCGGCTGGACGGTCACGGTCTGCTGCGCGGCCGGATCGGTGTCCGACGCGGGTTGATCGACGGGCGCGGGCCGCTCGACGAGGGGGGTGGTGTCGGCTTGTGCGAGAATCGTAAACTGGCTCAATCAAGGCTCCTTATCGCGTCTGGGTCGCGTTCGTGACTGGTGGTTCCGATGGACCTCATCGGATCGCGCGGGCAAACACGGGCTTCGACCCTGTTTGATCGGCGGGGGCGGTTGAATCAACTGCCCGCGTCGCGCTCGGAGGAAGGTCCGAGTCCGCAACGTGGGTCTTCGCGGAAAAATTCGTCGAAACGCCCTTCGCCGATAGCCCGGCGGATGTCCGCCATCAGCCGTTGGTAGAATCGGATATTATGCACGGAAACGAGGATCGGTCCAAGCATCTCACCCGCGAAAAAAAAGTGCCGGATCGCCCCGCGGGTGAAGTGCAGGCAGGCGTGGCAGTCACAGCCGGGTTCGATCGGACCCGTGTCCCGCTGATATCGGCTGTTTCGCAGCCGGATCGCCCCGGTCGAGGAGAAGGCATAGGCGTTTCGGCCGTTGCGGGTGGGCATCACGCAGTCGAACATGTCCACCCCGCTCGCGACCGCGATCGCGATGTCGCGCGGAAACCCCACCCCCATCAGGTAGCGCGGCCTGCCCTCGGG
>CAYUNS010000034.1:0-5269 GCA_964446155.1 uncultured Tepidisphaeraceae bacterium
CGGCGTGCCAGTCCTTGAAATAGGCGTCGCCGCCGTAGCTGATGAAGTGCCGGCACCATCCGCTTTTCACCTGCCCGATCGCTCCGTCGGCGATGAGTTCCCTCATCTTGCGGATGACGGGGAAGTGTCGCATGTTGTGACCGAGATAGAGCCGGACCTTCGCCTTGGCGGCGGCCGACAGGATGCGGTCGCATCCCTCGACGGTGATCGCCATCGGCTTTTCCAGATAGACCGCCTTGCCCGCCGCGATGGCGGCCAGCGCGTGCTCCTCGTGCAGGAAATCGGGCGTGGTGATGAACACCGCATCCACATCCGCGCGGGCGAGCAACTCCCGGTAATCGTGGGTCACCAGAACATCCGGGCCATATGCCTCACGAAACCGCCGCAGCGGCGCCTCGAGCACATCCGCCGCCGCGACCATCCGACAACCTTCATCGGGACGATGGGCCAGATCGGAAAGCCTGCCCCGATTCCCCGCGCCGATGACACCCAGCCGTAATTCCCGCATGTCTGATTTCACTCCGTGCGACCGACCCGCATCCCGCCCAGGATGCAGGCTGAAACATAAACCGACGCCACAGGATAGATATAGAAGAATATTATCGATTGGCAAGCGGGGTCATCGCGCGCCGGTTCGCCCATCACCGCCGAACAACACCGCCCGACCTTTTCAAGGATCGGGCGGCGGGAGGGTTGCAACGATCGAGCGGGGGAAATTGCTCAGTGTCGTCGTCGCCGCAAAGCCAGCAGCCCCGCGCCGGCCAGCAATCCGATCGCCCCCGGTTCAGGGACGGCGGTCACGGCGAAACTTTTCAAGTCAAACCGATTGCTGCCGCTGGTGCTTCGCGCATGGAAACCGACCTCGGTTACATGCTCGATCCGCCCGCCGGTGATGAGATTCGTCTCCACGCCGGCGATTCCGCCCAGATCCGTCGCGGGGTCGTAAGCAAGCCACGTCAGGCTCGTCAGAGACACGGTATTCCCCGCGGCGCCAGTCGCGCTGAAAGGCGTCTCCTGCGAGATATAGTAGCCGTCCTGGCTGCCGCCCTCGAGGCGGATCACCGCCCGTCCAGCGTCAAACCCCGCGCGAGAGTCGAGAACCATCGACATCGTACTGGTGGAATCGAGCGCGACATTGCCGTTGTCCAACCCCTCACTGAAATCCGCCTGCTTCCACAAAAGCACCGCATTGATGACGGTGGAATCGCGCTTGATCCTTATCACGTCGCTGCTGCCCGAATTAATAACACCGAAACCGGCATTGGCCGCTCCGGCGACCGTCACTTCTATATGCCCATAAAAATGACCACCGGTGTAGCCGCTGGCGGGACTGAGCAAAAGCGGATCGCCGTTCTGATCAAAACCGCCATAATTCGAGGTGGACGTGTTGTTGGAAAAATCCTGGTCAGCCGTTACCGAGTTTCCGCCCCAGTTCACAATGGTCGCCGCATGGCTGACGGACGCCGCCGAACAGACCACTGCCGCGCCCAGTCCGCCGATCATCGCCAGTGTTGACATTGATGCATTTCGCATTTTTTTCTCGCCTTTCCAATCCACCTGTCTTCGTGCTTTTCGAATGTTCCGGGTTTAACGAATTCCACGGCGGCGACGCAGCGCCAGCAGCCCCGCGCCGGCCAGCAAACCGACAGCGCCCGGCTCGGGAACCGGCGTGATCATCACGGCGGTGAGGTAGCTGTTCGTTTGTCTCGTGTCAGCCTCCCCATCAGCGGCCACGATCAGGTTGGGATTATCGTTGGTCAGAGCAATGGTGAATTTCGCATAGTTGATGCCATTCACCCATTCGGTGGAATTACCGCCGGTCAGAGCATTCGCGAAATCCAGACCGTAGACGTTCCCGAGGTCGGTTGAACTCCCGCTGTCAGGCCCGGCGATACTTGACGCACCGGTGAAGACGTTGAAACCGGTGTCGGCGTTGCCGGTGTCCGTGACGCCGGTTTCCACATTGGCATTGCCACCAAAATGGCCCACGATATAGACGTAGTATTCACCAGTTGGCAGACCCGTGATCAGGGCGCCGATGGGGTCGCGATAGGTCGTGCCCGTATACGAGGCCAGCGCATCATTCGTCAGATCGGTGTTGAAGATGTCAACGCCCGTGCCGGATGAAACGGAATAGACATTCTGATTAAGATCAGCCGTATCGAGTGTACCGGCAGTGGAGGAACCACTCCGCCCGAGATAGACGACCACGTCGTTGTCGTCGCTATCCTTCACCGTCAGCCCGTTTCCGCCACCCGCGCTCGACGAGATTTTTTGCCAGGCCGTATTGGAAGCGGGCACGGTTCCCTCGACATGAGCGGGGGAATTGATGCCGTCATAGGCGGCGCCATTGCCGAAATCGAGCAGCAGCGTCGCGCCCGAGGCCATGCCCGGCAGCATCAGCGCTCCGACGGCCGCCAGCGCGGCCCCGCCCAAACCCAATTCGCGCGACGATTTTCCTGGGTGCATCGATGCCTCTCGCATATTGTCCCTGCCTTTCCAATCCACCTGTCTTCGTGCTTTTTGAATGTTCCGGATTTAACGAATTCCGCGACGGCGACGCAGCGCCAGCAGCCCCGCGCCGACCAGCAAACCGACAGCGCCCGGCTCGGGAACCGGCGTGATCATCACGGCGGTCAGCCAGGCATTGTCACTGGAGCCTTGGGCCTTATCGGTGGCCACGATCAGGTTGGGATTGAGGCTGGTCAGATCGATGGTGAACTTCGCGTAATTTACACCGAACACCCATTCATCGGATTCGTTACCAGCCAGGGCTTGCTCAAAGCCCAGATCGTACACGTTCCCAACTGCGCTGACGGAATTGGTGGCCTCCGGCTCGAAGACACTTGACGCTCCGGCGAGGACATTGAACGCCGCATCGGCATTGCCTCCATAATGCCCCACGACATAAACGTAATATTGACCGGTAGGCAGACCGACGATCAGTGTACCGATGGGGTCGCGTTTGTTGACGCCATCATTAATCGAGATCAGCGCATCATTCGTCAGATCGGTGCTGAAGATGCCGGCGCCAGTCTCGGACACCGTGGAAACCGGCCTGGTAAGATTAAATACATCATTCGGGCCATAACCCCGCCCGAGATAGACCTGCACATCATTGTCGTCACTGTCCTTCACCGTCGCGCCACCCGCGGACGACGTGACCTTCTGCCACGCCGTGGTGGACAGGGAGACGGTTCCCTCGACATGAGCGGGGGAATTGATGCCGTCATAGGCGTCGCCATTGCCGAAATCGAGCAGCAGCGTCGCGCCCGAGGCCAATGCCGGCAGCATCAGCGCCCCGACGGCCACCAGCACCGGCCCACCCAAGCCCAGCTTGCGTGAGGACTTACCTTGATTCATCGATACCTTTCGCATTTTCCTCTTGCCTTTCTGATCCGTCTGTTTCCGACGATAAGGACCGGCGTTCCACGCGGAATCCGCTCCAGAACCGATGCTTCGAAGTCTACTTCATGCATCGGGAGGTGATGGGAAAACCGTTGTCTATTCTTACATCTTATGTTACATTTTTCGCGCCTTTGATGATGATGGGGACGGTTTGGGCGGATTGAAGGGGTCGCATAATGGCGACGGCGTCGACATCCGGGCTGCCGAAGATGGCCGTGTTCTCCGAGCTGCGGTCGGAGTTGATGTGGGCGTACGACGACGAAGTCGCAGCCCAGCATTTGCGCTGGCCGATACCATCGACCTCCTCATCCCCATCGACGCCGATCGTGGCATGGCTGATCCGCACGGGCGGGGTGCTGATCCGACAGGGGAGCAGCACCATGACCGCCAAGCCGGGCACATGGCTTTTCCCGGCGAGGGCGAAGGCGGCGGGCTGGCAGGAGTTCGTGCCGGGCACAAAGCTGCTGAGCGTGCGATTCACGACGCGCTGGCTGGATGACAGGCGTACGCTGTTCGATCACGGCAAGGCAGTGCTGTTTCCATCGGCGGAGATCCCGGAACTGGAACACGCCGGCGCCGAACTGGCCAGAATCGTGCGGGCACATGCGGGCAACGTCCAGATCGGACTGCGTTCACGCGCGATCGACGCGAAGGCGCACTTCGCGATCCAGGCGCGGTTTCATGACTGGCTCAGCGCCTACAGCCATGCGATGCAGACGGCCGCGGGATTGGAACCGAAACTGCCTCAGGTTCGCAATCCCCAGGCGATCAAGGCGCTGCGGCTGGTCGAGGACCACCCATTGTCCAAGCCCCTGCGGGAACAGGAGATCGCACGGCGGCTCGGTGTGAGCGTCAGCCGGCTGAACCGGGTGTTCAGTCGGCATTTCGAGTCCACCCCCAAGCGCTGGTTCGACACCCGCCGGCAGCAGTACGCGATCAACGCCCTGGTCTACAGCGACGCTCAGATCAAGAGCATCGCCTTTGCCCTCGGCTTTTCGTCCTTGCCGCACTTCACCACCTGGTTCCGCCGACAGACCGGTCAACCGCCCCTTCTGTTCAGGCGCTTGCGGCGGCCTTTCGTCCCGAACGACCCGGCCAAAGGCTGAAATGGGTTCATGCCGTACGCATCGGACATGAACCGCGCGCTCGATTAGTGGACCCCGCGCGGAGCGGGAGGGAAATCCCACCGGTTCGACTACGGAGCGACGACCACTTCCGGTCGATGCTTTTCCGTCACCACCTCGTGCGCGATCCTTCGCAGGATGGGCGTGTCCTCGGGGGCGACCCAGGGCGATACCAGCGGATTGTCCAGCACACTTTCCTCGAACAGGAACTCATACCAGACGCAGCCCAGCAGGTAGTGCCCGTTGGCGTTGGCGTGAAAGCCGTCGCGCACCAGCTTGTATTCCTTGGTCTTGCGGTCCGTGATCCAGTAAAAATTACGGTACAGCGAACGTTTTTCGTTTGTGGGTAGCGCCGGATGAACGGCGGTTTCGGGATCGAAGTCGGGATCGGGGGTGAATCGCCCCCAGGCCGGATCGAGCCGGGCGGCCTGCATGGCATCGCCGCTGGGGATCTGTCGAAAACCGTATTTCCCGGCCAGACCGTCATAGGCGAGACGCAGGTCGGCGTACATGCGATCGGTGTTGTAGTCGTCACGCCCCCAGAAAAGATTGTCATCACGATAAGCCCAGGTCTGGTGGACGACGATCTCTGCCTGGGGGGCGTGAAGACGGATGTATTCGATCAGGCGTTGGGCGTATGGCTCGAAGGATTCGGGTTTGATGCTGAGCGAGCTGGCCTGCTGAATGGTGACGATGTCCCACGGTTCGGCGGTCAGCATCTCCTTGAGGCTTTTGCC
>CAYUNS010000034.1:5279-10717 GCA_964446155.1 uncultured Tepidisphaeraceae bacterium
GCGCCCGCCACGGGCGGTATGATCGGCTTCGTAGGCGTCGACACCGCGCATGTGCTCCTTGAGTTCTCCGCTGAGAATGATGGCGTTGGCGGCGATGAGCCGGTGTCCGGCCGCCTCGGCCAGCGCGGGCAGGTGCGTCATGGCATCGCGCGAAAAACTGTTTCCGACCGCCATGACGCGAACGGTTTTGACCGGCCGCGTGGTCGGCGCCGTGTCGGCGGGCTGATCGCCCGAGGACGCTCCCGCGTACCCGAACGACGCCAGCAACAGAGTGACGGCGAGGAACGCAATCAAATCACCCCCCGGTAATCGATGTCGATTCATGCAATTCTCCTGAACAAACGCCGCCGCTTCTTCGCGGCGCGGGTTTTCCATCCACGTTTACCGCGAAAAGGCGCACGGGTTGAAAACCCGCGCCGCATTGCCCTCCCTCGGGCACAAGAAACAGGCACATCCCTTTACAGGCTTTTGATCCACTCCCGCAGCCATTGAACCGCATCCAGATTCAGATCGAGAATCGTGCTGGCGACGAAAACCATTCCTTCGATCCGCCCCTGCTTAATCCATTCGAGGCCTTGTTCACATTGTCGTCGCAGCGCCGGCAAGGGCATGGGGCGTTCGTTCCCGAAATCCCACAGGTAGACCCCGATCAGAATACGCTTGCCCGGCGCGATCGATTCCAATCGTCCCAGGTTGGCTTCAAGGGAAACGAGTTCGTCGGCTTTCCATGTCCAGAGCGTCAGAACATCGCAATGCCCCAGGTGTCGCGCGATGGGAAGATGCAGATCATGGGTATAGACGACCACCCACAAGTCCAAGGCATGATTGGTGTTGGCGTGCAGTCGCTTATGGAATTGCGCGACATCCGCGACATCCCATCGGCTGCATCGACCGGTTGCATCGGGCACGTGGAAAAAATCATCCAGAACCGCACTGCGGATATTGGAGAAGCGTCGTGCCAGCGAAACCACTTCATCGAGGTCGGTCCGCGTATTGTTGCCGATGGAACTGCTGTCTCCGACGATGGACCAGGCCACCCGTTTCAATGACGCCAGGGTTTGCGCGTGATCGTCAAACGGTGGCCGGGGCTTGTCGGCATAGCGAATCATCGCGGCGTTGGGAACGCCCAGGTCAGCGCATGCCTCGTGGGGAGCAATGCGAGAAACGCCGGGAAGTCCATATTGCCCGTTATACGCGCCCGCTTCATGGACCCAGAGCCACAATCGATCTCGCACGGATCGTTCCGCATCGCGCATCATGTGAATTTCTCCTGCAAGCCCGTGGGGCGGAATGACCATCCCGACTACAGTCGGGCTTCACCGGTATCCATTGGTTGGCACCGAAATGCCTCTTTGTCTTTCCGCGATGGTGGCTATGCGACGGCATCCAGCCGCCGGCGCATGGCGGTGATGGTGTCGAAGCCGTTATATGCCTCGAACGTGTGGGCCTCGTGGAGACAGATGCCATCGGCGCCGGTGGCGAGGATCGTCTCGGCGCGCATCGCCATCGCCTCGGCGAGCGTGGCGGCGGAGGCGCCTTCATGCCCCTGGGCATACGCGGACAGCCAGCTCGAGAACAGCAGGCATTTCACCCGCCCGGCGGCGTATTTGACGTAATCACCAGTCAGGATGTCCGCGACCTGCTTGCCCGCGGGAGGATCGATGGACTTGGCCTGCCAGGGCGGCACGCGGTCCCATGTCCATTCGTAGTCGCCGAGGATCAGGATGTCGGCGATTTGTTCATCCATCCATCGCCGCCACTGGGTGGCGAAGCGATAGGGAACATGCGTCGAGAAAAAGGGCGTGGTCAGTTGCGTCTGCGGGCCGAACTGCGTGCCGATCGCCAGCTCCGCCCCGATCGCGCTCAGGCGCTGCTTGACCTGTCGGAAGAACTCGGTGTAGCCGTCCCCCTTGGCTTGATGCCACGCCTCAATGTCCATGTTGTCGGGATCGAGCGGCTTACCGGTCCGGCGCTGATAGGCGTCGGCGACGCCCGGCTCGAAGCCGAAGAAATCGGCCGGCTCGGGAAATTTCAGGTGACGGGAATGGCACGAAAGGCTCAGATACATCCCATCCGGGCGATACGCCGCCAATTCGTCCACGACCGCGAGCTGGTTGGCGACGGCTTCGGGGTTGGCATAACTGCGCAGCCCCGGCCAAACGGTTTTCCCATCGCGCCCCAGCACCAGGCAATGCGGATGTTCAGACAGGAATCGGTTGTGGTGCTCATCCTGGATGTCCAGCCAGATGAAGAAGCGCAGGCCATGACGGCGGCAGGCGTCCCGCGCGGTGGCGATTGGATCCATTCGCTGCAACGACCTGGTGAGCTTGCCTTCCCGCGGCTTTTTTTTCGCCGAAGCGGCTGGGCGCGGTGTTTTCCGGCGCGCATCCACCAGGGGATACTCGGCCTGATGGGTCCATTCCTCCGAGGCGATCAGTCGGCTGGGATACCCCGCCGTGCCGAGGCCGTGCGCCCGCCAGAAGATCGTATTGACGCCGGTGTCGGCGCATTGCCGCACCAGGGTCTCGACCTCGGGCGGACCCATGGGTTCGGCATGGAGCGACAGTTCGTCGAAGTAATCGACATTCATCACGATGGTGTGTTGGCTCATTAATGAATCCGTGAATCAAGAGTGATGGAAGCTCATTCGGTCACGCCGCGTCCTTCGCGACAACGGCAGGCGGCCTTTTATATAGACGTGTTCCGCAATACGCCACCAGGGAAAACTCGGAGAGCGCAAAACGCATCCATTGGCTCCGATCGCGGTTGAAACACGCCCCCCTGCGGAGGGATTCCCGAAGCGACGGATTTTTAATATCCATAAAACTCCCCCTTTCATCCGCCGCCTCGAGTTAGGCGTTTGTATGATAAATTTCTTGCCTATGGTTTCGGAAAGCGGTATTTCAGGCATAATTCAACGGGAGCGATTTTCATGGAAGCACTCGGACCCAAACTTCGCCGTCACCGTCGCCAGTTGGGGTTGACCCTGGACGAGCTTGCCGGGCGGACGGGGATTTCCAAGCCTTATCTGTCGTTGATCGAAACCGGGCGCACACCGAATCCGCCCAGCGATGAAAAGCTCCGCCGGCTCGAGCAGGCCCTGGGATTTCCCCACAACGAGTTGATCACCCAGGCGCATCTTCAGCGCACACCGCGCGACGTGCGCGCCATGATCGCCCGGCTGCTCAAGAGCGAAGCCGCCGACCACGGCCTGTCCGGTGAAACGGGCGCGTCGGTCTCCGGTTCGGCCACCGATCCCCCGCTCAATCTCGATGAGGCTTATCTCTCGGGCGCGCTCCAGGAGTTCGCCGATCGCTCCGCCGGCAACGTCGAGGCCGTCGCCACCAACGCCGTGCCCGTGATCAATCGCGTCTCCGCGGGTTATCCCCGCGATTTCACGGACCTGTCCTATCCCCCGCGGGTCGCGGACGATTACGTGAGCTGCCCCGACATTCACGACGCCGACGCCTTCGGCGCCCGCGTGCATGGCGACAGCATGACCCCCAAGTATCGCGAAGGCGACATTGTCGTCTTCTCCCCCATTGCCGCCGCCAAAAGCGGCGACGACTGCTTCATCCGTTTCTCCGACGGACAAACCACCTTCAAGCGCGTCTTCTTCGAATCCGACGACGCCGGCCAGCCCGTCCTGCGCCTCCAGCCCCGCAACGAAAAATACCGCCCCCAAACCATCCCCTCGACCGAAATCACCGGACTGTACAAGGCGGTCTACAAATACCAGCGCGTGGACAACGACTGACTCCCCCTGTCCGTTGGATGGCCTCCGTCGGGGCGGGATTTGCGTCGCTTGGCATTTCGCTCCGCATTCCCTACATTATCCCGCAACGAGGAGATCATGGATTCGCTTTTCATTCTTGCGCAACACGTTTCCGAACCCCGCGTCGCCTGGGCGCCGGTCCTGCTGCTGATCCTGATCGGCGCCGGGTTCGCCGTCGGGAACCTGGTTCTGACCTCGCTCATCGGCCCGTCGCGCACGGGTCCGGGCAAGGAGCAGACCTACGAGAGCGGCATGGTCCCGGTCGGAGACACGCGCAAGCGGTTCAATGTCCGTTTCTATCTCGTCGCGATCCTGTTCGTCGCCTTCGATGTCGAAGTCGTCATCATGTACCCCTGGGCCGCCGCGTTTCCACATGCGGTGATCCATGAGCCGCATCTCGCGGCGCTGATGCTCGTGGGAATGCTGATCTTCACCGGCGTGCTGGTTCTCGGCTTCCTTTACGACTGGGGCAAGGGGACGTTCCGCTGGGATTAAGGCCATCATTCAACCCTTGAATCCGCCACCCGACGACACGCGCGCGACAGCGGTTGCCGATCCTTCCGCCCGGCCGGAAGGCGATTTCGATTCCCTCGCCGTCCATCACCGCCCTTTCCCCTTTCACCTGATCGGTCTCCTGATCCTCACCGCGATCGGAGGCGTGATGCGCTTCACGGCGCTGGATCAACCGTCGATCTGGGGGGATGAATCGCACGTTTTCCGCCGGGTCTGCGGCAGCTATGTCGATTTCCTCACCGAGTTGCAGACCGACGGATTCGCCCCGCTGCACTACTCGCTTTACTGGTGCATCGCGCAAAAGTTTCAGCTCACGCCGTTCGTGCTGCGTTTTGTTCCGGCGCTGGCTGGAACGCTCATGATCCCCGCGATGTATTTCCTGGCGCGACAGATGGTCTCCCGCCGCGTCGCGCTGCTGGTCGCGGCGTTCACCTGCTGCTCGGCTTTCCTGTTCATCTATTCGCGCGACGCCAAGATGTACATGCACCTGTGGCTGTTCGTGACGTTGAACGTCGCCTGCCTGCTGTGGTGGCTGCGCTCGCACGAGCGCATCGCCTGGCTGGGCTGGGTGGCGACGGGGCTTGCGGCCGCGGGGACGCACGCGCCGGCGCTGGTCGTGCTGGCGATCCAGCCCCTGCTGTTGCTGACGCGATGCAAGCCGCACGGGAAGACCTTCCTCGCCTTCGCGCTGGGCCTGGTCGTGATCGCCTCGGGACCGGCCGGGTATTATCTCGGCTTCAACCGCTACGCCGAAAAACTCGATCAGCGCGGCTGGCGCGCCAGCGGTCTCACCTGGATCGAGCAACGCAACGCGGACCATTCCGGTCCGATGCTCGTCACCGACACGACGGCCGGCTTTCTTTTCGGCTGGCTCTGGATTCAGGAACACTCCAGCCACGCACCGATTTCCCGTCACCTGATGATCGCCTCCATCACGGTCATGACGATCCTGATGATCTTCCTGACCCTGGGGCTGCTGCCCTGGCCGGCGAGGCTGCGCGGTCGGCCCGGAGCGCGAGCGCCGACGCCGCACTGGGCCTTGTCCACCTTCTGGATCTCGCTCTGGCTGATCCTGCCCTTCTACGGCTTCTACCGCGCTTCCGTCCCCGACGCCGCCTCCCCGCGCGACTGGTTCGACGGCATTGGATCG
>CAYUNS010000034.1:10727-17364 GCA_964446155.1 uncultured Tepidisphaeraceae bacterium
TGCCGTCGAACCAGTCGCGCGGGGAGGCGGCATTGGATCGCTTTTCGCCGGACGCTGGTGGATCGTCACGGCGCAGGTACTGCTTTTGGGAGCGCTGGTCTCGATCCGGCCGCGCATCGCGACCGCCCTCGCCGCCGCCGTCGTCATCGGGATCATCGCCGTGCTCAACATCACCCTGCTGCGCCACGGCCTCGACGGATTCATCCCCGCCATCGAAGAATCCGCCGCGATCCTGACCCACCCCATCGCAATCGTTGCGCTGATCGTGCTGCTTCCCCCGATCCTCTGGCGATACGCAGGCGAAACGCGCCTCGAGCGCGCCCAGAAAACCGTCCCGATCCTGGTCATCGCCGGTTCCATTGTCGCCTTGTGCGGCGCGATCACTCTCGCCATTCCCCAGGCTCTTCCCGGATCGGTCTGGATGCCCCGATACCAGGGAGTGGTCTGGCCGGCGATGGCGATCGCGGTTTGCGCGCTGCTCCATCGGCTCCCCACGTTTCCGCTCCGCACCACCGCCTTCGCCTTTCTCTTTGGCGTCAACCTGCTCCAGTGCTATGGGCGCGTGTTCATTCCCAATGAACCGCCCGTCGATCGCATCGCCCGCGATGTCCTCGACGCGAGCGGAGACGCCTCCTCCACCCGGACCTATGTTCGCACCCCTCCTCGGCGCCACGATCATGGCGGCCCGAGCGGGGGAAGCATCCTCAACTCCTCCGGAAAATATTATCTCTACATGTGGGAGCGGCGATCCGTGCGCCCGCGCGAGTTCCTCGCCGCTCGTACCGAGCGGGAATTCAATCTCCACACCAACACCAACCCGACGCGCATCGTCGGCGAGATCAGGCGCGCCCCGCGTCTCCGCCGTGTCATCCTCTGGGAACCCCTGACCGACCTGGAATCGGCCGACACCGATTCCCTGCTCCCCATCCTCCCGGAAGGCTGGCTGAGACAATCCCAGGATCTCTACCCCGTGCGACTCTATTCCAGTTGGGCCGACCACTACACCTACCGCCGGAGAGTCTACCTCAAGCAAAATTGACGCCTCCCGGAAACCTGGAAACCGTCGAAAAAACCGCCTTCTCCGGCAACTGGCAACGAACCATCAACGCGACTATAATTCCCCACTCGTTTCGCGGCCGGGCACAGCCCGATCAACAGTGAGTTTTCAAAATGATCGACACGCAACAGCTTCCTGACAATGTATTGACGACCCAACTCAAGAAAGTCGTCAACTGGGCGAGACGAAGCTCGCTTTGGCCGATGCCGTTCGCGACCGCCTGCTGCGGCATCGAGTTGATGGCCACTGCCAGCTCGCGATACGACATCGCCCGCTTCGGCGCCGAGGCCATGCGCTTCAGCCCGCGCCAGGCGGATCTGATGATCGTCGCGGGGCGCGTCACGGTGAAGATGATGCCCGTCCTTCAGCACATTTATCAACAGATGGCCGAACCCAAGTGGGTCATCTCGATGGGCGCGTGCGCCTCGACCGGCGGGGTGTTCGACACTTATGCGACGGTTCAGGGAATCGATCAATTCATGCCCGTCGATGTCTACATCCCCGGCTGCCCCCCGCGCCCGGAAACATTGATCGAAGGAATCATGGCGATTCAGCGGATCATCGACTCCGACGGTCTGCCCCCCGCCGGCCGACGACGACCGCTGCAAGTGGCGATCGAACCCAGCTACAAACCGATCCCCCAGCCCGTCGGTGTTCCCATCACCATCGGTGGCCAGCAAATCTGACGCGGGAAACGCGACCTCACGGTTCCCGCTCTCCCCTTTTCGCATCAGGCGTTCGTTTGTCCCGGATTATCCCCCCGGAATTACCCCGGAATCACCTTCGTGAAAAGGTCGCCACCCAGGCGAACCTTTTTCATCCGCGCGGGCTATGCGACGACGGCGCTGGGGTCGGATGAAACGGCGGGTTTCCTTTTGGCGGGAGTAACCCGACCGGCCGCAAGCCTTGAGGAATCGAGATCGGGATTCACCGCGACAGTGACCGGCGGCCTGACGGACGACGAAGGCGCGGGATCGGTTTTGGCTTCCGCCTCAGGCCCCACCGAGGATGCCGATGGCTGCGGCATGGCGGCGACTTCCCTCGCCAGCGCCCGGTAGTCGGCCGCGCCGTTGCTCGACGGCTCGTAGCTGATGATGGTCTGCCCGAAACTCGGGCTTTCGGCAAGCTTGATGTTGCGACGAATCTTGCTGTCGAAGACACGCGCCCCGGCCCACGGAAGCGGCTTGCCCTCCGCCGCGTCGATGAAGCCATTCAACTCCGCGACCACTTCATTGCTCAACCGAGTCTGCGCATCGAACATCGTCAGCACGATGCCGCTGACCTTGAGCCGGGGATTCATCCGCCGGCTGACCAGTTGCACCGTCTCCAGCAGCTTGGCGACCCCCTGGAGCGCCAGAAAGTGCGGCTGCATGGGAATGATCACTTCATCGGCCACCGCCAGCGCGTTGATCGTCAGCAACCCCAGCGACGGAGGGCAGTCGAACAGGATGTAATCGAAGTCGTGCTGCGCGGATTCGATGCGCTTTTTCAACAGCATCTCGCGTCCCAGCACGCTGACCAGCTCGATCTCCGCCGCCGCCAGGTCGATCGAGCTGGGGACCAGGGCGATGTGGTCGTCGATCTTGTGGACGGCTTCGAGAAAGCTGCGGTCCTCGACGAGAACATTGTAGAGGCTGCAAATATCCGGGGACGGCTCGATGCCGTAGTTGATGGTGAGATGCGCCTGCGGATCGAGATCGACGAGGCAGACGCGCTTGCCGAGTTCGGCCAGTGCCGCGCCGAGGTTGACGGTCGTGGTGGTTTTCCCGACGCCGCCCTTCTGATTCATCAAAGCGATAATCCGCATGGCCACCTCCGTGTGGTTGGAATTGTCCCGGGCGCAGATTCTGCCGGATTTACCGACGAGATACAAGGTGGAGACGACATTTGTCAGTGGCCAATTGGTTACGGGTCACTGGTCGCTTGCAGACTCGCGCGCCGTGGCCAGTGACAAAACAAAGAAACCTTCCGCCGTGGCAGGGAAGGTTTCTTTTTGTTTCGTGGCCTAAGTTGGAGCCAAGGCCCAAAACGAAATATGGTGACTGTGAATCAGACCAGTTTCACAGGGCGGTTGGAGCCACGCGCCCTGGAGGAGCAGAGTTACTTGCTCTTCTTGGTCGTCTTCTTGGTCGTCTTCTTGGACGACTTCTTAGCGGCTTTCTTAGTTGCCATGGCGCTGTCACCTCCTTTCTTGTGATGCAAATTTAGAGATTGTAAAAATGAGAGTCAACGTTTTTTTGCTGCGCGATCTTATTTTTCTCGTCGCGTGCGATGCTTCGCGTCGTGTCCGCGCGTGTCGTCCCGAAGAAAATCATCGAGCCGTCGTGTCGCGTCGCCGGAACAAAACGCCGCCGCGCTCTTCGGCCGCGCGGTGACGCGAACATCGTTTCAGGCTGGTTTTTCAGGCTATTTCACGCGCCGCGCCCAACCATCGTTCCGCACCTCGGCCGTTCCCGCATCGAACGCCTTCTTCCTCTTCAACATCGGCGACGTCTTCGTCTTCGCTTGGACGAAACCTTTTTCATCGCGTGGAATTGTTGACGCCGCGATGTCGATTCGCCTGTTGATAAACTCGCGGCGCGCGCATGAATGCGGATCGAAACCAGGTTTTCAGCCGCGATGGACCCCCGTCTCCATGTCGATCCGTCGAGCACGAAGCGGCTTGAACGCCGCCGGCGGAAGTCGCATGTCTTTCTCATTCGCGCGATCGCTTATACCCTTTACGGCCGAATGCGCATCGTTCATATCATCACGCGCCTCATTGTCGGTGGGGCACAGGAGAACACCCTGCTCTCGTGCGAGGGACAGCACGATCTCGGGCACGAAGTGACGCTCATCACCGGTCCGGCGATCGGCCCGGAGGGGTCGCTGATGGAACGGGCCAGGGCCTATGGATATCGCGTCGAGGTCATCGACGAGATGCGACGGGCGATCCAGCCGATCGGGGATTTTCAAACCTGTCGAAGGCTCATCCGCCGGCTTCGAGAGCTGAAACCCGATGTCGTCCACACCCACAGCAGCAAGGCGGGGATCATCGGGCGATGGGCGGCTCGGCGGGCGGAGGTTCCGACGGTCGTTCACACCATTCACGGGCTGGCGTTTACGGCATCGACCTCGCCGATGGCGAATTCGATCTACAAACTGCTGGAACGCCGCGCCGCGCCGATCTCGACGCGGATCGTCTGCGTCGCCGACGCGATGCAAAAGCAGTCACTGGCGGCGAAGATCGGCCGGCGGGAACAGTATGTGACGGTCTACAGCGGCATGCGAATCGAACCGTTTCTCTCCCCCCCTTCGCCGCAGCAAACGGTGCGGCACGCCCTGGGATTGAAGGAGGACGATGTCGCCGTCGGCACGATCGCGAGACTGTTCCACCTCAAAGGCCACGAGGATCTGCTCGAGATCGCGCCCGCGCTGTGCAAGCGAATCCCGGGATTGAAATTCCTCTGGATCGGCGATGGGCTGCTCCGCCCGGTGTTCGAGCGGCGGATCGCGGAAATGGGGCTGCGGGATCGGTTCATCCTGACCGGCCTCGTCCCGCCGGAGCGAATCCCCGAACTCACCGCCGCGATGGACATCCTCGTCCATCCTTCCCGAAGGGAGGGTCTTGCCCGCGCCCTGCCCCAGGGGGCGCTCGCGGGCAAGCCGGTCATCACCTACGATATTGACGGCAATGCCGAGGCCCTCCTCGAAAATAAAAGTGGATTTGTGATTCCACCGTTCGATCGGGAAAAACTTTTCGACGCCATCGCGGTATTAGCTGAAGACGCCCCGTTGCGACAAGCAATGGGCGAAGCCGGGCGCGAGTTGGCGCGACATCGGTTTGACGCCCGAACGATGGTCCGTGAATTGGAACGGGTCTACATCGCGGCGATGGAGTCGTCGCGGGCGTGATGTTTCCGCCCGGCTGGTCAATCAACCAAGGATGTGCGTGTGCGAAGCCTTCAAATTGTCACCTTGATCCTGATCCTGCACCTGCTCGCCGCGCCTTTGACGGCCCAGAACCGGCGGAGCACGGCGGCGCTGCCCCCGTTGACGCCGATGTTCGCGGCACGGATCGCGACGATTGAGAACGAGCTTGCGACACTGCTCCAGACGCCGCTCGACGCGGCGGGCGCCCGGCCGATGCAGGTGGAACTGCAAATCGACCTGCGCCTGCTGACGAGATGGATGGCGCAGCAGGCCATCGCCGCCAAACCGGAAACCCCGTTGCAGATCACGACGTTCCTGCGCGCCCGCAACCTGTTCGAGCTGATCCCGCGCATTGACGAGTTCGCGCAGGCGCAGCCGCAGCTTTCCCCCGCGCAACTGGAGGCGATCCTGGCGCTGCATCGACTCACGTTCAAGCTTCCCGAGATCGGGGAAGTGAAACAGCTCGATACTTTCTGCCGCGACATCGCCAACCATCTCGCGACCGCGCTGGGACCGGCGGCGGCGGGAGCGAACACGGCTCAGCCGATGCGCCCCCGACCAATCCCCGCACACGGCGCGCCGCGCAACGCGCCTGGCGATCCCCCGAACACCCCCGCGCAGTGGGCCGCCACCGCCCGAAGCCTGGCGGTGTCGATCCCGCTTCGCCGGCAGTTGCTCGTGCTCGCGGACCGCGCCGTGCGACTCGCCGCGACCAACGATCAACCGGAGGAAACCCGAACGATCGAATCCCTGTTGATCGACTCGGTCACGCTCGCGCAAGGCCTGCAAAACAACACCGGCGTCTCCCCCGAGACGCGCAACCAGATCGAGACCCGCCTTGCGGAAGGCATTTCCCTTTCCATGGACGTGCGGACGCGAAGCATCGGAAAAACCCGTCTCGATGAGCTGGAGCAATACCGGCTGACCGTGGCGCGCGTCGCCAAAATGCAACTGCCCCCGGAAATGCGCGAGCGATTGGCGCCGGCGATCATCTGGGCGAATCAGAATCCCCGTGAAGGCACGCGCGTGCTGGCCGCGATCGAGAAAATGATGGAGCAGATCGACCGGTTTCAGTCGCGCGTCCAGCCCGCTCCGCTGCCGGGCAACCACCAGAAGGCGGTGACCGAGCTTGAGCGGCAATTCCGCCGGCAGGTCGGGGGATTCGTCGAGATCGCCGAAACCCTCGATCAGGGCGGCATGATGGCGAGCAACCCCTCCGATCTGCCCGGTTTCATCGACCAGATGCGCGCGACGCTCGATCTGCTGGAGATCATCCCGACGATCCCCGGCGCGCAGGACACGCTGTTGAGTCATCGCCCGCGCCCGACGGGCGGGCTCGAGCGAAAGATCGCGCAGGCGTTGACCGCCGCGCCGTCGGAGGAGACATCCAACGAGAAAACCGCCGCGATCCAATATCTGAAGAACGTTGTAACGCTGGCGAGGGCTTCGCAAAACCTGTCGCAGCGCACCACGGTGAAACCACCCGTGGAAATCGAGCGAAGCTACGCGCACGGGCAACTGGGCGCGTTCGCCGATCGCTGGCGGGTGATGGTCGGTGAAATGGCGACGACGCTGTCCGGCGAGGGCGGGATCAACCAGGCGGCCCTGAACCGGTTCGCGGTCGCCGCCCAGCTCTTCCGCCGTCGCGAGGGAATCGACGAGCTGGGC
>CAYUNS010000034.1:17374-21289 GCA_964446155.1 uncultured Tepidisphaeraceae bacterium
CTCGCGACGGCGGAAGAGCTGGAAACGGCGCTGTCAAAGCTGGGCGCGCTGTCGCGATGGTCGGACTGGGACATGAAGCCCGGAGAGTTTGAATCCGTCATCGCCCCCTATCGTGATGCGACGGCGGCGGCATTCGAGGGATTCGTCAATGGATCGCACGGACTGGTCGATCAATGGCCGGGCATCCAGAAAAAATATCAGCCGGTGATTTCATTCATCCTCGATCTGTCGGCCTATGATGAAGCCTGCCGCGCCCTGCCGGACGGCTTGCCGGGCGAAATCGTGAAGCTCGCGACGCCGTTCAACGAGCAGCCGTTCGCGCGAGTACGGTTTGCCAGCTATGCGCTGAGCCTGTGGAGCCATTACGAGCAGGCGGTGGATCTTGAGGCCGCCAACAACATCTCGCTCGTGCTGGCGAGACGGTTGCAACAGCGGGAACCATGATCCGCGGCGCAGAGACATGAAACGATTCGGAGGATTCTGATGGCGAGCTTTCTTGTGGTGGGTCCACATCCGGATGACCAGGAACTGGGAATGGGGGGCACGATCGCCCGGCTGGTGTCGCAGGGGCATCAGGTGCATGTCCTGGATGTCACCAACGGCGAGCCGACGCCGCGGGGATCGGTGGAGAAGCGGTCGGTCGAAGCCGCGGCGGCGGCGAAGATCCTCGGAGTCGAGCGCAGCCTGCTCGGGTTGCCCAATCGCCGCGTCGAGCACACGCTCGAAAACCGCCACAAGCTTGCCGCCGTCATCCGCAGGCATCGCCCCAACGTCCTGTTTCTCCCCTATCCGATCGACGCGCATCCCGACCATGTGGCGGTCACACGCATCGGGGAGGACGCACGCTTCGACGCCAAGCTCACCAAATCCGACATCCCCGGCGAGCCGTGGCATCCCAAACGGATCATTTACTATTTCTGCACCCACCTGAGAATGAGCTTTCAGCCGACGTTCTGCCTCGACATCAGTGACCAGATCGACGTGAAGATGCGCGCCGTCGCCGCGTATGAATCCCAGTTCGGACACACTCCCGAGCTGCCGGAGATGGTGAAGAACCTGTGCGCGTATTTCGGCGGAAGAATCGGAACCCGGTACGCGGAGCCATTTTTCAGCCATGAAGTGATGGGATTCAGCGGGCTGGATCAACTGGTGTGATCGTGTCGCCGCGCGCTCATGGCGCATGCGACGCGGCGTATTCGTCGGCCAGGCGCATGATCTCCTCCACGAGGCTTTCCGCGCCCTGGTAGACGATCCACGGCCCCACCTCGTTCATGTAGCAGGGCGTGGAGACGATGCGGTGCTCGCGGTCGATGCAGATCTCCGCCGGCGCGGCGGCGCGATGCCGCGCCCCCATGCGGTTGATCGCCTGGGCGACGGCGGCGTCGGCGCCGACCGTCAGCCTGACGGACACCCCCGCCGTTCCAAAAATCCGCGCGGCGATGACCGGCGAGATGCAGGCCAGCCCGATCGGCTTGCGGACCTCGTGCATGTCCCGCAGCAGACGCGCAACGTCCTCATTCACCTGGCAATGCACGCCCTCGGTCGCGAAAGTGGAGAGATTCTTCGCGGCCCCATATCCTCCCGGAAAGATCAGGGCGTCGAGATCGCCGGCATTCACCTGCCGGATGTCGCGCACCTTGCCCCGCGCAATCCGCGCGGACTCCACGAGCATGTTGCGCGGGGTTTGCTCCGGTTGCCCGGTGAGATGGTTCACGACACCGGCCTGCGGCGCGTCGGGCGCCATGGCGACGACCTCCGCGCCCAGGCGATCCAGTGCGATGAGAATCGCCACCGCCTCATGAATCTCGGACCCGTCCAGGTACCCGCATCCGCTGAGAACCACACCGACTTTTCTGCTCATGCTCGCCTCGCTTTCAAACAAGGGATTATAGGAAGCCACCGCCGGGGAGGAAGACGGGTTCTTGCCGCCCCGTGTCCGGCCTTTGAGGCGCGGCAATGCCCGAAAAACGGATGCGCCCATCCCACCTCCTCCTTCCGTCGCTTGCATTTGCGGCGGTGGGACGGAAGAATCGTGATCGCACGTTTTCGCTTCCTTTCATCGGCGCGGGCGAGTTTGTTCTCCATGCCGGTTCCGATGAGGTTGCCCCGAAACCGCCGATCGGCGGGCCGAGGCGTCATCGCACGCCTCTGTTTTAAGAATGGAATAGACGATTGAATGCCTGACTGGACCTTTCACATTCTCCTTTCGATCTCCCGGTGGCTGCACATTGTCGCGACGACGCTGCTCGTCGGCGGAACCCTGTTTTATGAATTCGTCGTCCCGCGCGCCATCGAAGACCTGAAGGAGGAACATCAACTCGCCGTGTTCGGGCGGGTGCGATGGGTGTTCCGGCAGGTGGTGTGGTTCAGCGCGGTGGTGCTGGTCATCACCGGCGCGTTGTCCACATGGCGGCACTGGCAGGCTTACAGCGTGCAGTATCCCTCCTCGAAGCCGTGGTGGGTGTTCCATGTGGGGATCGGCATGATCGCGATCGCCATCGCGCTGCGTCTGACGATGACCTGGCGGCCACCGGTGCGGCCTCTGGCGTGGATGCGCATCAACATGGTCATCCTGCTGGTGGTGATTTTCCTCGCGAGCACCGCGAGGCATGTGCGCCTCGCGCTGCACGAGCGCGACGAGTGGCTCCGTCCGCGAACATATCCCATGCAACCGCATCGCGTGCCGCCTCCAGCGGTGGACAAAAAATGAGTGACGCCCCGCCCGATCCTCCCCCGGCGCTTCCCGGTATCGAGCTTGCCCCAGGTGTGACGATCATTCCCGCGGGATTGCGCCTGCAATACGCCCGCAGCGGCGGGCCGGGCGGTCAGAACGTCAACAAGATCAATTCCAAGGCTGAATTGTGGATGAGCGTCGCGCTGCTCGCGGGGATCACCGACGCCGCCATGAATCGCCTGCGCGCGATGGCGGGAAAACGGCTCACCCAGAACGACGAGCTGCATCTCGCGGCGGAAACAAGCCGCTCCCAGGAGCAAAACCGCGCGATCGTCTTCCAGCGTCTCCGGGAGATGATCCTCTCCGCGATGCGGGAGCCGAAGCGCCGCCGAAAGACCAGGCCTTCGCGCGCGTCGAAACAAAGGCGCCTGGAATCGAAGCGAAAGCGATCGGAAATCAAATCACGGCGGCGGGGAATCGAAGGAACCTGAAACGCACGAACGGGCGGGCGCGGGAGCCTGCCCGTTCGTGTTCAGCCTGGGGGAAGGATGATCGGCGTCACGGACGATCAATCGTCGTCGAAGTCGTCGTCATCGTCGTCGAAGTCATCATCATCGTCGTCGGGATCATCGAAATCGACGTCGTCATCGTCGTCGTCATCATCATCGTCGTCATCGAGATCGTCGTCGTCATCGTCGTCGAGGTCATCATCCTCATCGTCGTCGAAGTCGTCGTCATCCTCGTCTTCATCCTCGTCGTCGTCATCGCGCGATTTGCGCTTGGCGGCGGAGGGAAGAAGAGCGGGATCGAGTCCGAGATCGGCGGCCGGCATGAGCCGGGCGTCCGGGCCGAGCAGCGCGGCAAGAGGATCATCGGAGAAAACGAGCGAAAGTTTGTGTCCGTGGCGACGGAGTTCGGTCATCATATGCGTCTTCCGAATGAGTTACATGTGAGCCTACGCCGCCCGCAACGGGCAAAGCGGCGCCAACAGCGCGGTATAGGAACAAGAAACGCGATGCGTTGTCAACCCGCATTCCCACACCGGCATTTCACCCGCGAGAGTGAAAGTGGCGGTATTGAAACGGGCAGGAGCGAGAACGTCAAGCATTATTCACCAGTCCCGTCTCGCGATTTCGCATCGGCGGGCGCCGAATCGATCTTCGCGCGGCGGAGCAGCAGCGCGTTGCCGATCACCGTCACGTCCGACAACGCCATCGCCGCGGCCGCGATGAGCGGATTCA
>CAYUNS010000034.1:21299-28079 GCA_964446155.1 uncultured Tepidisphaeraceae bacterium
GGAATCGCCAGCACGTTGTAGATGAACGCGAAAAAAAGATTCTGACGGATCTTGCGCATCGTCGCGCGCGACAGCCGAATCGCCGTTGTGATGCCGTGCAGACTTCCGCCGACCAGCACGATGTCCCCGGTCTCCTTGGCGATGTCCGAACCCGATCCAATCGCGATGCCGAGATCCGCCTGCGCCAGCGCGGGCGCGTCGTTGATGCCGTCGCCGATCATGGCGACATGAGATCGCGAATGCGGTGAGGATTGCGATCGGCCTGCCTGCAACTCACGGATGACGGCGGCCTTTCCATCGGGCTTGACCTCGGCGCGGATGTCATCGATGCCGACCTGCCGCGCGATGGATTCGGCGGCGGCGCGGTTGTCCCCGGTGAGCAGAACCGTGCGAAGATTCAATGCGTGAAGCTCGCGCACGGCGTCGGCGGAGTCGGGCTTGATCTCATCGCTGATGACGATCGTGCCGAGGCGATCGACCTCACCATCGGCCGTCTTCACCGCCACATGCACCAGGGTCTTGCCCGCGGCGCGGTTGTCCTGCCCTTGTTCATGCCCGTCGGACGCGACGCCGTCGCGCGGGGCGCGGCCGTGCCTGTCCATCAACGCCAGGTTGCCAATCAGGACCGTCCGTCCATCCACTTCCGCGATGACGCCGTAGCCGGCTTCATTCATGAAGCTCGTGGGATCGGACATACGGATCGCCCGCGCCTCGGCGGCGGTGACGATCGCGTTGGCGAGCGGATGCTCGGAATACCGCTCGGCCGAGGCGGCGATGCGAAGCACCTCGTCCTCCTCCGCCTCGCCGGATGAAATCACGTCGGTGACGGCGGGCTTGCCGCGCGTGATCGTGCCCGTCTTGTCGAGCACGACGGTGTCGATCTTCTCGGCGTTCTGTAATCCGTCGATGTCGCGAATGAGGATGCCCCGTTGCGCGCCGCGCCCGGTCCCGACCATGAGCACCGCCGGCACGGCCAGCCCCAGCGCGCATGGGCAGGCGAT
Source organism: uncultured Tepidisphaeraceae bacterium (assembly GCA_964446155.1). Lineage (GTDB taxonomy): Bacteria > Planctomycetota > Phycisphaerae > Tepidisphaerales > Tepidisphaeraceae > CAYUNS01. The sequence goes on from CAYUNS010000034.1 coordinate 22,301, forward strand.
GATCAACACGCTGCACACGGCCCGCGCGATCATGCCCCAGGTCCGCGCGGACGACCAGTCCGGTTGCGCCGTTCCCCACACATACCAGCCGATGCCCGTCAACAGCGCGATGCCGAGCACCACCGGCACGAAAACGGACGCGATCCGATCCGCGAGCCTCTGCACCGGCGGCTTGCCCGCCTGCGCGGTTTCAACGAGCCTGACGATCTGCGCCAGCGCCGTTTCGCTGCCGACCCTGGTCGCGCGGACGACCAGCCGGCCGTCCTGGTTGACCGTCCCGCCGATCACCGCATCGCCGACCGCGCGGACGACCGGCAACGGCTCCCCGGAGATCATCGATTCATCCACGCTCGATCGGCCTTCGACGACCACGCCGTCGATTGGCACACGATCGCCCGGCCGGACGAGCACGCGATCGTCGGTCTGGATCTCCGCGACGGGAACTTCCTCGGGCGCCGCATCGCCGCGGAGGCGCATCGCCGTCGCGGGAGTGAGATTGAGCAACTGCCGGATCGCCGACCCGGCCGATTGCCGCGCCCGCGCCTCCAGCCAGTGCCCCAGGCTGATCAAGGCCAGCAGCCCCGCGGCCTCCATGAAATACAGATCGGGCAGCGTGTCCCACCAGTGGGCGTGATACCCGATGAACGCGACCAGGCTGTAGACATACGCCACCGTCGCGCCCATCGCGATCAGCGTGTCCATGTTGCTCGTGCCACGACGCAGCGCGCCCCAGGCGCTGACGTAAAACGCCCTGCCCAGGTAGATCATCGCGATCGTGCCGGGGATCAGCGCCAGCCGCGCCATGAAGCCGTGGTCCCCGTGGTCGGAAACGAGGACGGTGATCCAGTGAATCGCCTCGAACGGCAGCCACAGGGCGATCCCCACCATCGCACGGCGGAACCAGGCGCCCGCCTCGTGCATCTGATGCTGGAGGCGCTGTTCCTCGACGTTGGCAGCGGCAATGCCGGGGGACTCGGGCGCCGCGGGGTATCCCGCGTCCGTCACGGCCGCGGCGACCGCCTCGGGAGTCGTTTTCGTGGGATCGTATTGGAAGGTCGCCCGCCCACGGGCGAGATTCACCCGGCACTCCGTCACGCCGCCCACCGCCCCCATCGCCTTCTGTACATGCGCGACGCAACTGGCGCAGTTCATCCCATTGACGTTCAGCGCGCCTTCCTCGGGCAATCGTTCGGATGCGGCTTCGGAAGCGATGGTCATGGCTGGGTGATTGTAGGCAGGAAACAGCCGCGGTCGATGCGGGGAAGCCTCGCCTGGCGATGAACCCACGGTCATCGCCATTCAACGCCATGAGGGAAACGAGGCGTTCACTTCGCCTGGGCGGCGTACTTCGCCGGGTCTTTCTTGAAGATGCCGATGCACTTCTTGCAGCAGAAGGCATAGGTCTTGCCTTCATACTCGAAAGTGACCCCGGGGTTGATCTCCTCGTCGGTCATGACCGGACACATTTTGTTGACCGGCTGCGTGGTCGGCGCGTCGGTTTTCTCCGCGCGGGCGACGAGGACGGCGCACAAGAGAACAACAACGCCCGAGGTTCCAAACAGGATGCGTTTCATGGATGGTTCTCCGAAAACAACAACCTCATAAGCCGGTGTCGGCAAGGCCCATGTGTATGGGAACAGGCGACGGCTTCGGATTATTTCTGGAAGTATGCGGCGTTCTTCTCGACGAAGGCGGCCCACTCGGCCGGAAGATCCTCCTCGGGAAAGATCGCGGCGACCGGGCACTCATCCACGCACAGACCGCAGTCGATGCAGGTGTCCGGATCGATGTAGAGCTGCTCGGCGGCTTCGAAATCGCCTTCCTCCTTGGTCGGATGAATGCAATCCACCGGGCAGACCGCCACGCACGCCGTGTCTTTCGTGCCAATGCAGGGTTCAGCAATAATATGGGCCATGATTTCTCCAGAAACTCTGTCAAGGATGAAACCCGTCCGAAGACCGGTTTCGATTCGGATTATAGACGGTATCGGTTCGTCGGCAAGCGGGCGTAAACAGCCGCCGGTCATGAGACAAAGTCTCATTTCGACAAGGGTTACATTCTCCCTGTTTTCCGATTGACGATCGCCTCACTCGCGGATGAGCGACCGCCCGTTCATCTCCGCGGGCTGCTCCAGCCCCATCATGTGGATCACCGTCGGCGCGAGATCCGCGAGCCGGCCGCCTTCGAGGAGTTGCTTCCCGCGGAAGCGGTCATCGACCACAATGCACTCGACATCATAGGTCGTGTGCGCCGTGTGCGGCCCGCCGGTCGCGGGATCGATCATCTGCTCGCAGTTGCCGTGATCCGCCGTCACGATCGCCACACCGCTCTGGCGCTGCACCGCGTCGAGAATCCTGCCGACGCAGACATCCACCGCTTCCACCGCCTTCACCGCCGCCGGCAGCACGCCGGTGTGCCCGACCATGTCGCCGTTGGCGAAGTTGACGATCATCAGGTCGTATTGCCCGCTGTTGACGCGCTTCACCACCTCGTCCGCGATGCCGTAGGCGCTCATCTCCGGCTGCTGATCATAGGTGCTGACCTGCGGCGAGGGCAGCATCGCGCGGTCCTCGCCGGGGAACGGCTGCTCGCGATAATCATTGAAGAAGAACGTGACGTGCGGAAACTTCTCCGTCTCCGCGCACCGGAACTGCTTCAATCCGAGATCGGACACGTATTCCCCGAGGATGTTCGTCATCTTCGGCGGCTTGGGATACGCGACATGGACGGGCAGCCCCTGCTCATACGCGGTCATCGTCGTGTAGTGCAGCTTGAGCTTCGGCCCGCGGTCGAAGCCGGTGAAGTCGTCCATCACATAGGCTTTGGTCAACTCGCGCGGGCGGTCGCCGCGGTAGTTATAAAAGAGGACGGCGTCGCCGCTCTTCACCGTCGCGCGCGGCGTCGAGCCGTCGTCGCAGATCACCGACGGCGTGACGAACTCGTCTCCGCTCATGTTCGGTTCCGTGGGGTGATCGTAGTAATGCCGGATCGCATCCTCGGCCGACCTGAACTTCGGTCCGTCGCCGAAGGTGATCGCGCGATACGCCTTCTCGACGCGCGGCCAGCGGTTATCGCGGTCCATCGCGTAATAGCGCCCCGACACGGTGGCGACGCGCCCCACGCCCAGTTCCTTCATCTTCGCCTCGGCCTCACGGATGTAATTCAACCCGTAGATCGGCGGGGAGTCGCGCCCGTCGGTGAACGCGTGCAGATGCACGCGCGTCAGCCCGCGCCTGCGGCACAACTCGAGGCAGCCGTAGAGATGCTCGAGCAACCCATGCACGCCGGCGTCGGACACGATCCCGAACAGGTGCAGGTCCGTCCTGTTCTCCAGCGCGTGCGTGACGGCTTTGTTCAATTCGACGTTGTCGTAAAAATCACCGTTGCGGATGGCCTTGGTGATCCGCACCGACTCCTGATCGACGATCCGCCCCGCGCCGATGTTCTGATGCCCCACCTCGCTGTTGCCCATCGTCCCTTCCGGCAGACCGACATCGAATCCGCTGGTGTGAACCAGCACGTTCGGATACTCGGCGAGCAGGCGATCGGCGACGGGATGCGTCGCGAGATGAACGGCGTTGGCGTCGTTCCACTTCGCATCGGGATTCTTCCCCCACCCATCACGGACGATGACCACACAGGGACGTTTGGTTGCGCGACTCACAAGACCTTTCGTAAAACCGTTCCGCCATCTTACGGATCACTCCCGTCGCGGCAAAGCGCGCGCGGCCCGGTTCAGGCATTCCGCGCATTTCAGGCGGATTTCACGCCTTCCCGCGCGCGATTCAGCGTGCCGCCCCGACAGGTTGAGGATGTCCCATTGCCGTCGCTCCCGATCGCACAGTCGCTATGGACCGACCTGGACCAGCACCTTGCCCATCGGTCCCTGCTTCAATCGTTCGAACGCCTCGATCAACTGCTCGAAGGCGAACACCGCATCCACCTGCGGGCGGGCGTTGTCGCGTTGCAGCAGCGTCACCACATCCCGCCAGGCCTGGCGGGCGTGTTGGTTTGAATAGGATCCCACGGCCACCCCGCGCACCTGAATTCTTCGGAAGAACAGCCGGGCGGTGTTGAACGAGGGGACCGGTCCGGCCAGCGCGCCGACGCAACTGATCCGCCCGTGCATTCCCAGCGTGCCGATCACCTCGTTGAGCAGCGCTCCGCCGATGCTGTCGATCGCCAGATCGACCCGTCGCTCGCCGAGAAACTCGGCGATGCGCATCGGCCAGCGTGCATCGTTCGGATCGACCGTCAGATCGGCGCCGAGGGCGCGCAGCCGCCGGGCCTTTTCCTCGTTGCGCGATTGCGCGATCACCGTGTGCCCCATCGCCCGGGCCAACTGCGTCGCCGCGACACCCACCCCGCCGGACGCGCCCGTGACAAGCACCACCGCCCGCGCGGGCAGATCGTTCCATTGCGAGAGGGCCTGGTATGCCGTCAGGTACACCAGGGTCGCGCCTGCGGCCTGCTCGTCGGTCCAGCCGGGTGGGATCTCCACCAGGTCGCCCGTCTTCACCGTGACCCGCTGGGCGAAAGTGCCGGCGCGGGTCACGCCCGTCTCGCCTCGCAGCACGACGCGCCGGTCGCCGACCCGCACATCCGTCGCACCTTCACCAACGGACACGACCGTTCCCACGCCGTCCCTCCCGGCGATGTGCGGCAGCGCCGGACGGGACGGATACCGTCCCTCGGCGAGATAGCGGTCGGCGGGATTGAGCGCTGCAAGCTCAACCGCCAGCACCGCCTCCCCCACCGATGCGATCGGCTCGGGCGCCTCGCCCAGGCGCATCCGCTCGATTCCATCAAGACCGTCGAGCAACCATGCCTTCATGAGCGTCTCCCTGAAATTCCGTGCCGCCGTCCGCGCGCCCTGGCACATTCTTTGCCGGGATGAAGCGCGCGTCGTCAATGTCCCGTTGTCCTCGAATCCTTCGGAGGTGTACCGTGAAAGTGTCCGAGATCATGAGTTCCCATGTTGAAACCTGCACCCCTCAGCACAGCCTGGCGGCGGCGGCGAAGCTGATGGAGCAATGCGACTGCGGCGCCATTCCGGTCGTCGAGAGTCAAGGCTCCAACAAGCTCGTCGGGATCATCACGGATCGCGACATCACCATCCGCGCCGTCGCCCACGGCCGCGATCCCGCCACGCTGCACGTCCTCGACTGCATGAGCGGCGACCTCTCCAGCGTCAGCCCGGAGACCGACATCGAGCAATGTCTGAACCTCATGGAACAGAAGCAGGTCCGTCGAATGCCCGTCATCGACGACCAGGGGCGCATCTGCGGCATCATCGCCCAGGCCGACATCGCCGAAAAAGCCGACGCCGGCAAAATCGCCGAGTTGGTCAGGGAGGTCTCCGAACCGCATAACTATGGCTCCGCCGCCTATCTGTGAACGTTCAAAACGCTGAAGGCGGTAGAGGCGCCCCCTCCCGTCTTCACGTTTTCACGCGCCCCGATGCCTTCCCTTCGCCTCGGGCCTGGCGGTCAGCGGGTCTTCCGGCCAGGCGTGCTTCGGATATCTCACCCGCAGGTCCTTGCGAACCTGGAAATACGCGCCGGACCAGAAGCTGCGCAGGTCGCTGGTCACCTGCACCGGACGAAAGCCGGGGCTGAGCAGGTGGATGAGGACCGGTGCGCGTCCGCCGGCGAGGCGCGGCGTGTCGGTCCATCCGAAGATCTCCTGGATTCGCACCGCCAGGACCGGCGGCTGCCCCTGGGCATACGTCACGCGAATCCGGCTGCCGCTGGGGACCGCAAGGGCCACGGGCGCGTGC
>CAYUNS010000035.1:0-19883 GCA_964446155.1 uncultured Tepidisphaeraceae bacterium
CCCAAACGAACCCACGGGGGAAGGGAGAGAAGGTGAAAATACAAAACGAACCCACGGCCGACCCTTCGGGCAAGCATCCGCAGGGCGGGACGGTGTGGTTCTGCCTTTCATTCCGCCCTACGCGGTGACGAAGAGGCGAATTGGCGAAACGAAGCCACTGGGGAAGGCGAGGAGGTGAAAATACAAAACGAACCCACGGCCGACCCTCTGCGGAGCGGCAGGTGAAAGGAGAGGGGTTGGTCATGCTCTCATAACGGCGGGCGCCAGGAATGGGGGCGGGCCAGCGCCCCGAAATGGCCGATGCCATTTTGAAGTGTCAACAGCGACACAAAGGGCGTTTGGCCTTGCCGTCGGGTTGCCGCTCCCAACGCCGGCGGTTGCGTCCCTCGACGAGGCCCAACCGTCGTTTGTGAACGTGATATTCATGCCGCCGTGGATCAGGGCGTCACTCCGGCGCGGCGGCGGGCGGTTATGCGGGGGTTTGCTTGCGGTGGAGGATACGCAATGTTTGCTCCACGCGGCGGCGGGCGCCACGGGCGAGGCGGGTGTTGGCTTTCCTGGGATGGGCCGATTGCAGCCAGGCGAAATGACCGGCGAGGGTCTCCATCAGCAGCTTCCGTCGGTGAGTCATGACATGCTCCCTTCGTGAAAAGTCTGGTGCGGATTGAAGTGGCTCTTTCTTCGTCGGCGGGCGTCGAGCGAATTCTTGAGCGAAAATTTGATCGAACCTTCAGGCGTCCATGCGTCGTTGAGCGCATGACGGGCCGCAATTACACTGGCTTTCCGATGGAGCGTGCGCTCGTCGTCCGCCTCGCGAGGAGATTCCATGTCGGAGCAATGGTATTACAGCCGGGAAAACAAGCAGTTCGGGCCGGTGTCGCTGGAGCGGTTGCAGGACATGGCGCGGAGGAAGGCCTTGCGACCGGACGACCTGGTGTGGACCGCGTCGATGAGCAACTGGTCGCCGGCGGGGAGCGTGGCGCGGCTGTCTTTCCCGCCGCGGGACATTCCCCTGGCCGCCGCGACGCTGGGGTATGAAGCGCCGGACATGGCGTCGCCGACAGTGACGCCGGCCGCGATCCATCTGCTTCGTCAAACCAAACCGTGGGTGCGGTTGATCTCCCTGCTGATGTTCATCGGAGGGGGGCTGGTGCTGGTCACGGGCGCGTTCACGATGCTGATGCAATTATCGCGCGGCGTCCACATGAACGGCGTCGCGATGGTCTCGTTTCTCTTCCAGATTTGCGGCGTGATGATTTATGTCGTTCCGGCATTCCATCTCCACCGTTATGCCGGCCGGATCGATGTCCTGACGCACACCCGCCGAAGCGAAGACCTCGAGCTTGCGCTTGGACATCAGAAATCGTTCTGGATGTTCACTGGGATCCTCGCGCTCGTGGGCGCGGGGCTGATGGGCCTGATTCTGCTGATCCTGCTGCTCGCCTGAATCGCCGGCATGGGCGGTGAAACCGATTTCGCTCAGGACTTCATCGCTTCCACGCCGCCCATGATCTCGGACAATTCCGTGGTGATCTGGCTTTGCCGGGCACGGTTGTATTGCATCGACAGGGTCTTGGCCATCTTGTCGGCGGCGTCGGTGGCGCTTTTCATGGCGACCATGCGGGCCACATGCTCGCTGGTGGTGGCGTCGAGGAAAGCCTGGAAGAACGCGGTCTTCACCGTCAGCGGCAGAAGCTCATCGAGCAGAGCGCGCGGCTCGGGGGAGAAATCGTAGATCGTCTCGGTGTCGTAGACATGCTCTTCGGCGCGGACGCCTTCACCGGAGCGTTTGGCGTCGAGGGCGCCGGCCTGAAGCTGCTGCTCCTTTTCCGCGATCTGGTCGGCGATGTGATCGGCCGCCTCCCGCACACCGGCGAGGGGGAGCAGCGTCATCACGTCCGGGCGCTGTACGCCGGTGCTGATGAAATTCATGTAACAGACATGAACGGCATCGAGCGCGCCGCTGGTGAATTGATCCATCAGCGATCGCGCGAGCGGTTCAACGTCCGTGAACACCGGTGTGTCCTGCGCGGTGATCCTCTGGGTGATGCTGCGCTTCTGAAAATTGAAGAAGGTGACGCCTTTTTTGCCGGCGATGTACAGCTCGACCGTCCGGTTCGCATCCTGCTTGCGGATGAAGTGGTTGGCGGCGCGGAGAACGCTTCCGTTGTACGCTCCGGCCAGCCCGCGATTGCTCGTCAGGACGACCAGCGCGATGCGATTGGTGCGGGTCTGATCGTCGGGCCGGCGAAGCAGCGGATGCTCGATATTTCCCACGCTCGCCGCCAGCTCGCGCACCAGTTCGCGGACCTTGAGCGTATAGGGCTTGGTGCCCACGGCGCGCCTCAGCGATTTCTGAAACTTCGCCGTCGCGATCATCTGCATGGTCTTGGTGATCTTGCGAATGTTTCGCACCGCCTTGCGGCGCTTCACAATTGCACGTGCCTTGGCCATCGGGCTTGCTCTCCATTTCAATCCAGCCTGAAGGCGGGAATTGAACAGGAAAGCGGTTGAGGCGTCAATAGCGACCGGATCGTCAGATTCCCTTAGGCCAGGTGAAATGGGCGATAAAAAGCTGGGTGGTGTTATCTTCCGTGCGTTTGCTGGACCACATGAGGTATTTTCCGTCGGGAGAAAAGACGGGCAGGACATCCGCGCCCGGCGTCAGCGTGACGCGGGTTTTGCGTGAGCCGTCGGCGCGCATGAGGTAAAGCTCGTAATTGTCCTGGCCGTGCAGGCTGGTCGCATAAACGATGTGCCGGCCGTTGGGATGCCAGTATGGCCCCCAGTGAACATGCTCCTCAGGCGTGATCCGCCGCTCATTGGACAATCCGACAATGTCGCCCGCGCGGTCGTAAACGACATCCGCGACAAAAATCCGCAGCAAGCCGTCGCCCGCGCGATCGCTGCGATAAACGACGCGCTTCCCATCGGGGGAGAAAAAGGGTCCGCCGTCGTAGCCGGGAGCGTGCGTCAGCCGGGTCTGCCGCGTTCCGTCGGGCTTCATGGCGTACAATTCGAGATCGCCGTCGCGATTGGAGGTGAAGATGATCCACTTTCCATCCGGCGAGATCGAGCCTTCCGCATCATAAGCATCGTTGCGCGTGATCGGATGCCGCGCCAAGTTGACCCGCCCGCCCGGCTCGATGGCGGAGATCGCCCCCTGCCAGCCGTCGGCGCGAAAAATCTCCATCCCCGCGGGATACGACCAGCGGTAGTCCCTTCCTTCGCGCTGATATCCCGCCGCCGGCTCCCCGGCATCCTCGCGGCCTGCGGTCGATGCGAAAATCAACGTGTTGCCGTCGGGAGAGAAATAGCCGCAGGTGTTTCTCGAATCATCCGGTGAAATGCGCACGGGCCGATGAAGGCCCACCACCTCACGGAAGACGACTGGCTCGCCTTGCTTGATGCTCGGGCGTTCCGACCAGCGAAGCTGGGCCAGAAACATCTGGTAGTGCTTTTCCCCCTTCGGCACGGCCTGGAAGATGATGTAGTTCATGTCGCTGGAGAAGTATCCCTCTCCGGCGCGATCGAAATCCCACGTCAATTGCGTGACACGCGTCAGCACCTGCGATTCGGCGGTGGGCTGGTCGGGGTTGTGATAACGGGAGCAGCCACCGACACAGCAGAGCAGGAGCATCAACATCGCCGAGAGTTTGAGCATTCCGTATGCGTCCTTTGCGCGAGCCTAGCCAGGTGATGAGGCGGCGGAAGAAGGATCGCCTCCTCCCATAACCGGCATGTCCCACATGATACCCCTGGACGATGGAGAGGAAAGCGGGACGGACCGGCACTTTGCCTGATCGCAAAAATGTCGATGATGCGCCGGTGCAATGACACCGGAAAAGACGCTCATCCAGGCGGCATGGGTCTTTCCCATGGATCGCGACGCCATTCGCGACGGCGCGGTCGTCTTCGACGATCGCGGCATCCTTGTCGATGTCGATGAAATCACCGCCGCACGGGCCGCGCATCCCGACGCCGTGGTCATCGACCGCGGCGGCGCCGCCCTGCTGCCCGGATTGATCAATCCGCACACGCATCTCGAGCTCAGCCTCTGCGAGCCATGCGCCCCGCCGGCCTCGTTTACGGACTGGATACTCGCGCTGCGCGCCCGGGCGAAACTGGACGGCACGAATGACGAAGCGACCGTGACCGCGGCGGTCGAGCGCGGCGTGGGGCAGTCGCTGCGATCGGGCGTCACCTGCATCGGCGACATCAGCCGGCTGGCAAGCCTGGTCCGACCGGCTCTGGCGAAAACCCCCATCCGGGCGGTGAGCTTCGGTGAAATCCTCGCCGTGGCTTCATTTCGCAATGAAGCGCCGGGGCAGATCGAACGGGCGCTCGACCGTGCGTACGAAACGGACCGCCTGCGAATCGGCATCAGCCCGCATGCGCCCTACACCATCGAACCCGACGGGCTTGGTCAATCCCTGGTCGCGGCGAAGCGGCACGGTCTGCCGCTCACCATGCACGTCGCGGAACTCCCCTACGAGGCGGAATTCCTCGCCCATCATGCCGGCCCGTTCCGGGAATTGCTCGAGACGCTCCGCCGATGGGATGAGCATGTCCCCCGCTTTGAAGGCGGGCCGATTCGATATGTGGGATCGCTGGGACTTCTCGATCACCCGTCGCTGCTGGCCCATGTGAATTATTGTGATGATGAGGAACTGGCGATGCTGGCGCGCGGCCGGGCCGGTGTCGTCTATTGCCCGCGAACCCATGCTTTCTTCGGTCATCCCCCGCACCGCTGGCGAGACATGCTGCATCGCGGAATCAATGTCACCATCGGCACCGACAGTTGCGCCAGCTCGCCGGACCTGAATCTTCTCGACGAGTTGCGCTTCATGCGCCGTCTCGCGCCGGATTTCCCCCCCGCCGCCCTGTGGGAGCTGGCGACGGTTCGCGCCGCGCGATCGCTTCAACTGCAGCAAACCATTGGAACGCTTACAGCGGGAAAATCCGCGGACCTGGTCGTGTTCCCGATCCGGACGAACGACCCGCTCGGTGAGCTTCTGGATGAAGACACCGTTCCGGCGGAGGTGTTCATCGCCGGTAAGACGGTTCACTCGGCCGCGCGACGATGATCCGCCTCATCCAAATTCCGGCGGATGACCCCCGTGCGGTTTCTTCGGCTCCGGAACCTGCCGTTGATACGCCTGCCACAGCGCATCGCGCTCACTTGTGCCGAGCGGCGAGGCGTAATCGCCCACCTGCCGCAGAAGCGACTCCTCATCCGCGGGCAGGATCGCCAGCGCGGAGGCGACCTCCGCGTCGGCAAGGGCAAACCGCCGCCGCATCGACGCATCGATCGGCGTGTCCGGCGTGAAGCCCGCGGGCGTATCCGACGCGGCGGCGATGATCCCCATTCCCAACTCGTTCGCCGCCGTGAGCGCCCGGTAGCGCGCGGATTGATCGAACGGATCGTATCGCAGCAGAATGCCGTGGGCCGCCGTATTCTCGATCATCCACTCCGCCTGCGCGGTGTCGCCCGCTTCGAGAATCAGCAGATCGGCGCGCCCCTCGTCCAGCAGGCGTGAAAACCGCTGATAAGGCCGGCCGGTTTTCAGGTCGTTCGCGGTCACCTCCTGCAACACGACCGCGGCGCATCGCTTGCCGGGCAATTCATTCATGCGATCGTCGATCGAAACATCGCCCTGTCCGAGAATCGTCTCGAGATCCACGCCCACCCAAAGGGCGCCGGCGCTGCCGGGGAACCAGGGTTTTGCGAAAATGGACGCCATCGACTCCGTCGATATCGCGGAATCGATGAAGAAGGTATTGAGTCCCGCATCCGCGAGCATGGACGCAAGCGATGGCGCATTCGGCGTCGAAAGTCCCCGCGGGCCTGCCCGCCAGATGATCGGGGAAACATGCCGCGCGGTCCGCCCGAACACCCGGAGAGGCAGTGTGGGCAACGATCGTTGGGTTGATTCACTCATTGGACAACATCCTGCCTTGCCGCGACCGGCGGATCGCGGCGTTGATCTGGTCGATCACCCTGCGCGGATGACGCAGCGTTTGCCAGAATTGAATCGGATACATTTCATCCATCGGAATGATCTCGATCGATCCGCATCGCGTGATGCGCTCGCGAACCGTCCTCACCAGCCGTGTCCGCGCGATCTTCCGCAGGGGGCAATCGAGTATCTCCACGTTGAACACCCCCGTCAGTTGCAGCGCCCGCATGTCGGTGAGCACATACAACCGGCCCATCCATTGCAGGACGGACCACATGACGCGCCCCGCGATGAGGACCATGCCCACTTCCAGCACGGTCACCGGGTGGTAATGAATGCGGTCGTCGAAGATCGCCGAAGCCAGCACCACGATCGCCACGATCGCCGCGAATCGCAACGAGTTGAAGACGATGAACCACGGGGAAGGCTTGGCGATGAGAAGCACGAGTTCGCCGTCACGAAGGATGTGGCGCGTGAGCAGCGTCGCCAGGGAAGTGGCCGCCGGCGCCGGATCGACCGTCGCCGCGCCCGTTTCACTGGCGAACCGCAGCGCCGGCGCCGCGCGACCGAACGGCGCGCGGCGCCATCCGTGCGGGACCGATCTCCCGCGAAGCCACGCGCGCGTGCGTCGAACATTCGACAGGATCCACCTCATTCGCCGTTCTCTCCGATCACGTCCTTCTTCAGCGTCACGATGTCCGGAAGATTGCGATAATAATCGTTGTAATCCAGCCCATATCCAACGACGAATTCATCGGGAATCTCGAATCCCACGTAATCCACGGGCGTGTCGCGTGCGGCCGGGCGGTCCTTGCGGAGCAGCACGCAGCTTTTCACCGTCGCCGCGCCGGATTCCTTCAGGATCGGAACGACCTTCCGAATCGTCCCTCCGCTGTCGAGGATGTCGTCGATGAGCAGCACATGCCGCCCGCTGATCTCGCCGAGCCGCTGCCCGAGCACCTGCGTCCCCCGCGTCCGCACCGCCTTGCCGGGATAGCTGCTGACCGTCATCAATCCGATCTTCATCGCGAACGGAATGTGCCGGATCAGGTCGCAGCAGAAAATCATGGCGCCCGTGAGGATTGGCACGATGGTGATCTCGGGCGATCCGTTTGTTTCAGGAGGCGTATGGTCGGCGGTGATTTGCTTCGCCAGTTCCCGCACCCGCCGGGCGATCCGCCGCTGGGGAATGAGGATTCGCTCGATGTCGCGTTCCATCGGAACACTGTAATGAAATCGCGGGCCGATGGGCAACTCGACTTCCGATCACGCAACGAGGATCGTCCGATAAATCAAACCACCCTTCCATTCATTCCAAACGCCATGCCCGTGTCATTATCGGGCCTGTGCTTCATAAAAACCACAATGATGTTTACCGGCAACGTCGAATCCTGCCGATGCATGAACTGGGTCGTCGTCCATTCGCCGGTGGGCGCAGTAAAGCGGGTTCGACACCGTAACCATCGCCGACGACTGATCGGCGGCAAGCGAACCAACGCCCCATAACAACAACGAACCAGTGAATCCGACATGCTCCAACTCAACACCCCACATAAACCGCGCCTGCTCATCCTTGACGAAGATCGCATCATGCTGCAATCCCTCTCGCAGTTCCTCCGTCGCGAGGGATACGATGTGCGCACCAGCGACCGCGCCGAGGATGCGATCGATCAGATGGACGCCGGGCAGGTCGAGCTGCTGCTCGCCGACGTGAACATGCCGGGCATCACCTCCGCCGACTTTCTCCGCGATGTCCGCCGGCGGTTCCCACACGTCGTCGTCATTGTCATCACCGGATACGGCTCGATCGAAGGCGCCGTCGAGGCCACCAAGATGGGCGCGTTCGATTACCTCACCAAGCCCATCGTCGATGATGAAATCCGCCTCGTCATCGAAAAGGCGGTGCGGCAGCAGTCCCTGCTTTTCGAGAACCACACGCTCAAGCGCCAGCTCGATCTGCGCTTCGGGCTGGAGAACGTCGTCGGGCACGACTACAAGATGCTGAAGATCTTCGATCTCGTCGAAGCCGTCGCCGACTCGCGAACCACCGCGCTCATGTCCGGCGAGAGCGGCACGGGCAAATCGCTGCTCGCCCGCGCGATCCACTATCGATCCCCCCGCCGGGACAAGCCCTTCATCGAGGTGAGCTGCGGCGCGCTGCCCGAGACGCTGCTCGAATCCGAGCTTTTCGGTCATGTCAAAGGCTCGTTCACCGGCGCCATCGCCGACAAGCAGGGCCGCTTCATGGCCGCCGATGGCGGCACGCTCTTCCTCGACGAGATCAACTCCGCATCCCCCGCGATGCAGGTCAAGCTGCTGCGCGTGCTCCAGGATCGCGCGTTCGAGCCGGTGGGCAGCAACGAGACGCAGACGGTGGACGTGCGCGTGCTGCTGGCGAGCAACGTCGATCTCGCCTCCCTGGTCGCCGAAGGCAAGTTCCGGCAGGATCTTTACTATCGCATCAACGTCGTGATGCTGCGCATGCCCAGCCTTCGCGAGCGGCTCAGCGACATTCCCCTGCTCGCGGCGCATTTTCTCCGTCGTTTCTGCCAGGACGCCGGGCGCGAGGTGCTGGGATTCACCGACGCCGCGATGGCCGCCATGCAGCGCTACAACTGGCCGGGCAATGTGCGCGAACTCGAGAACGCCGTCGAGCGCGCCGTCGTCCTCTGCCGACGCCCGCAGATCGATGTCGGCGATCTCCCCGAAACGATCGAGTTCTTCTCCGCGCCCCGTCCGGCGGCGCTGCGAGACGACGACGATGCCGACACGCCCATGCCCCTCGATCTCGCCCTCGAAGGCCCCGAGCGGCGAATCATCGAGCGCGCCCTCAAACGCCATAACTGGAACCGCCAGTCCACCGCCCATGAACTGAACATCAATCGAACCACGCTCTACAAGAAAATGCGCAAATACCGCCTCGATGTCGGCGAGACGAACTACGTCGCCTGACCCCGCAATGGCTTGCCATTGCCCGATCCGGTTCGTCGCCGCGCCCCTTCCCTCATCGCCGCCCGTCCGTTAGCTTCATGGCATGGCCGACAGCTCATTCGACATCGTATCGGAACTCGATCTCCAGGAGATGGACAACGCCGTCAACCAGGCGATCCGGGAGATCACGACGCGCTATGACTTCAAGGGATCGTCCGCCTCCATCGCATTCGATCGCAAGGCAAAGGAGCTGACCCTGACCGCCGACGGCGAATCGCAGCTTGAAGCCGTCCGCAAGGTGATCGTCGAGAAAATGATCAAGCGCGGCGTCGATCCCAAGGCGATGGACCCCCAGAAGGTCGAGGAGGCCACCCATCGCACCCTGCGCCAGAAGGTGAAGCTCAAGAGCGGCATTGACAAGGACACCGCCAAGGCGATTCAGAAGACCATCAAGGAACTGAAGCTCAAGGTGAACGCCTCCATCCAGGGCGAGGCCCTGCGCGTCAGCGGCGCGAAACGCGACGACCTTCAGGCGGTGATCGCGCATCTCAAGGCGAATCCGCCGGGCGTGCCGTTGCAATTCAACAATTATCGCTAAACGAGGAATTCCGTTGCAAAGCAATGCCAGCATCGCGCCGTTTTCCCCGCTGACCAACGCGCGGCGGATGGCCGAACTCATCTCCGACACGACCGGCGCCCCGGTTGACGAAGCCCTTCGTCGCCTGCGCGACGAGCTTGCCGATCCGGGCGGCAGCATCGCGCGCGATGTCCAGGCGCGCCGACTGACGCCTTATGTCTGGAGCGATGAACTGATCCATTTCTACGGCGACACCGACGGATTCCTTTATGAACTCGCGCTGTGGAACCGCAACAAGATCAAGCGCCGCATGCGCAAATGGCTGCGGCGATTCCTCGACCGCTCATTCCGGCGCAAGCTCGATGTGCTGGGTTACGGCGACGGGCTTGGCTTTGATTGCCTCGATCTGCATCGCGAAGGCCATCGCGCGAGCTATTTTGAACTGCCCGGCCTGACGCAGCGCTTCGCGCAGCGGCTGTTTGAAAAATCCGGCGCGGACATTTCCGTCCTCACCGATCCCGGCGCGTTGCTGAAGGACAGTTACGATGTCGTTTCGTGCCTGGATGTGCTGGAGCATGTGCCCGACCCGGAGGGCATGGTGCGATCGATCGTCGAGCTGCTTCGGCCGGATGGGCTGCTCGTGGTGCATGCGCCGTTCTACATGATCCATCCGTATTACGCGACGCACCTCCGGTCCAACCGCCGCTTTGCCGGTGACATGAAGCTCTATACCCGCGCCGGCCTGGAGCTGATCAACGGCCAGCCCGGCTGGAACCCCCTGGTGTTTCGGCGCGTCGGGAGCGATGCCGCGGAACGCGCGGGCGTCGCGACGCTCACGGCGATCCGCGCTACCGGCGCGGTTCTCTCACTCGGCCGATGCGGACTGCTGCCCCTGTCGCTCATCCATTACCTTCGCCGCCGAAACAACCAGTGGTTCGACGGTTGATTCATTCATCACGTTCACAGTTCAACCGGCTCGACACCCGCCGCCAGCGCCTTGTCCACCATGGATTGATAGAGCGTATCGCCGTCGTTGCTCCGCCACTTGCCCCGCTCGCGAAGCGACGCCAGCGTTTCCGCGGCGCCTTGCACGTAATCGATCCCGCATTGGAATTCGGGCACGTCGCGCTTCGCCTTGGCCGAGTTGTAAGCACCGTGAAATTGCGTGATCTCGCGCAGCAATCCGAATCGCTGCGGATCATGCTTCACGATCCACTCCGCCGGCATGAACAGCGCCCTGGGCGCCGCTCCCAGCGACGCCGCGGCCTCGCGGTACAGATCCCGCCAGGTGAAATTGCGATCGCGCGTGGCGTTATAGCTCTCGCCAAAGGTCTTTTCGTTCAATGCCGCGTAGGCGAACAGCTTGCCGCAATCATCGCGATGGGTGGAAACCCAAAGCCCCAGCCCATCCCCAGCGCACAACACCGGCAAGCGGCGCTCGATCCGATCCCACGCGACCGGGGCGAATTCGAGATTGTCGATCAACGACCCGCCCGGCCCGTAGGTGCTGCTCGGGCGGATGATCGTGACCTTCAGCTTCCCCGTTTCATGGGCGCGCAAAAGGATTTTTTCGCATTCAAGCTTGCTGCGCCCATAATCGCTGATCGGCTCCTGGGGAAATGTCTCATCCACCAGCACGCCCGGCGGAACCTTCACGCCATAGGTGCAAACCGTCGAGCAGAAGATGAAATGCCCGCAACGTCCCGCGAACGCGCGCACATCGCTCTCCGCCTGCGCGGAGGTGAAGCCGATCATGTCGATCACGACATCGAATCTTTTCTCCCGGAACAACGCCTCAAACCGGGGAAAATCATTGCGATCGCCCGTGATCCGCTCCACTCCCCGCGGAACGGCGCTCTCCCGCTGCCCCCGATTGAACATCGTCACCGCCGCCCCTCTCTCGAGCAGATGCTTGACGATTCCCACGCTGATCAATCCCGTGCCGCCGATGATGAGTGCCCGCATTGTTTTTTCCTGCCTCTATAGAACCGGATCGGAAGCGCCTATAATCGCTACATCACCCGAAATTGAAAGGACGGAACGAACACGATGGCCGGATATGACCCAGGCAACCATTCCTGCAATCCCGACGACGACGACAACCCCAAAGAGCCGATCCATTATCCGAGCATCGACTTTCCTCGCCTGGAAAAGGCCGTTCGGGAAATTCTCTTTGCCGTCGGGGAAGACCCCGACCGGGAAGGCCTGCTGAAAACCCCCAATCGCGTCGCCCGCAGCTATGCCGAGCTTCTCGCCGGCCTGCGCGATGACCCCCGCGCGCATCTGAAAACGGTTTTTCACGAACGCTATGACGAGGTGGTCCTTCTTCGCGACATCGAGTTTCACTCGCTTTGCGAGCACCATCTTCTCCCCTTCACCGGCCGCGCCCACGTCGCCTACCTGCCCGACGGCAAGGTGGTCGGACTGAGCAAACTCGCCCGACTCGTCGAAGGCTTCGCGCGGCGTCCCCAGGTCCAGGAGCGCCTCACGACGCAAATCGCCGATGCCCTCATGGAGGAACTCAGCCCCATCGGCGCCGCCTGCGTCATCGAGGCTTCCCACACCTGCATGACCATCCGCGGCGCCAAAAAAGCCGGCAGCATCATGGTCACCAGCGCATTAAGAGGCATCTTCAAGGACAACCCGGCGAGCCGGAGCGAGATATTGTCGTTGATGCATTTTCACAACAACATGAAGTCATGACACCGATCAACGGCAGTGTGCGGTGAGGGTGGCGCCACCATCCAACATCCAGTCCAGAAGCACCAGCGGAATCGCCCCCCCGGCGAGAATCGCCGCGCCGACATAAGATTTAATGAGATCCGGCGTTCCAAATTCTTTCCGGCGCTCGCTCCAGGACATATTGCCCGTCATGGATTCGAACAGCACGTTCGGCCTTGTACAAATCCCATTGAGCGGGCTTTGAATTGCGCCCAGCCAATCATATTCCCAGGCTACCCGTTGCATGCGATAAACATTGAATCCATGCGCCTCGAGAAATGATCGGAGATTGGATGGCGCAAAGTGGACCCGATGCCGTGGTACGTCCAGATGAAACCAACGGCCGCGGCTCAATTTTGATTGATGGCTTTGATAATTGGGAACGGTCACCTGAAACACGCCGCCCGGTCGAAGAATCCGGCGGGCCCATTCCAATAAAGCCTCCGGATGTTCGACATGCTCCAGAACATGCCAGCAAGTGATGATGTCGAACTGTCGATCCAGATCGGAAAAAGCCTGATCCTGCAACATCCCGTTGACGCCCCGGGCTTTCAGACAATCGATCGTCCGAGGATCAATTTCCGTGGCGCTGACATCCCACCCCGCACGCTTCATCCAGAGCGCGAATGAACCGTCGCCGCAACCGATATCCAGAAGCGTCCCCTTGCCCCCCCTCGGCATAGTGCGATCAACCGCCAATTGCCGCAAAGCCAGTCTCAGCCCGGCGGTCGCTCCATGACGATTGGTTCGATAACGACGCGGGTAGAAATCCACGATTGCATGTCCTTGAGGCAGCGGAGATGTAACGGCAAGCCCACAATCATTACATTCGAAGATTGAGAACCATTGCAGTGTGATGTAGTCCTGAGACGCCAGCCGCGCCCTCCACTGTTGTGCGCCGCACACAAGGCAGGAGCGAAGTTCAGGACGATCCTGCTCACTCATGGCGTTGAGCCAACTGGATTGATGTCGTAATCTGGGCGCGGCTCCTCAATGGAAAGCCGCTGGCCTTCGGATGAGAAAAAGGAAGGCTTGACCAGTTTCCATCTCGCCAACCGGTAGAGAATGGATGTGCCAAGCACCCCGAATCCATAACGGATGCTTCGTCTCAGGGAAATGGACGAGGATTCAGGAGCATAGTGTGCGGGGCAGGAAAGCTCGCCGATTCGGAATTGAAAATAGTGGGCCTGTGCCAGCATCTGATTATCAAACACAAAATCGTCGGAATTCTCTTCCAGCGGTAAACTCTGCAACACGTCGCGGCTGAATGCACGATACCCGGTATGGTATTCGGATATCTTCGACCTGAGCAAAAGATTCTGAATCAGGGTAAGAATGCGGTTCATCACATACTTGTAGATTGGCATGCCCCCCTTGATCGCCGACCCGCATAGAATGCGGGAAGCGAGCACCACATCGTATTCCCCCGATGCGATCATGGACGCCATGGCGGGCACAAGCCTCGGTGAATACTGATAGTCGGGGTGAAGCATTACAACAACATCCGCATTCAAACGAAGCGCCTGGATGTAACAGGTCTTCTGATTGCCTCCATAACCCCGGTTTTTCAGATGCCGAACGGACTTAAGCCCTAATCGCTCCGCGATGTTCATCGTTCCATCCCGGCTCGCATCATCGACGAGAACAATTTCATCCACAAACCCTTCGGGGATCGCATTGACCGTCTGTTCGAGCGTCATTTCAGCGTTGTATGCCGGCATGACGACAACAATCTTTTTTCCATGAATCACTTTGGAGTTCCTCGCCTGTCCATAAGCGCCTATGGCGTCCCATGCATCACATGGTCCGCAAGGCCATCCCGCTGAATTGGGATCGCGTCCTGGGGCGGTTCTTTCACCGGAGAAACCGTCTCATCGGCAAGCAGTTCATCGCACCGACGCAACAGGCTTGCTCCAACGGAAACCAGCGCGAGCAGTTTAAAGCAAAACAGCGGCCAAAGACCAATGGTAAGACGCATTGGCTGCCAATAAAGCAGAAAAGGGGCCATCATCAAATGCACATAGACACGGTCTCGCGCATCCCATACGGCCAATGCCGCAAGTATCAGAAAGAACAACTTGTAATCGTAGGAAATCGGTGCCCAGACCGTGGAAACAGCCGTCATCCACAGCAGGTAGGGATAAATCAATCTCCGCCTGTTCGGATTCTTAAACACGCGAACACCGACCCATAGCACGCCAGGAGCAAGAGCGATTGCCGCGGCAATCAGTCCCGGAATGCGGGCAAGTGATTCAAAAGGAGAATTCTCCCAGATATAGGGCCAGAAACTGCTGAGGGAATGCGAGATCCAGATGGGCGAGATGGCGCTGCGATCGACATCGGTGCGAATATTGTGCATCCACTGCAATGTTGCGGGCAGTGGTACAACTCCAATGATGATCCCAATGACCACCATTGCCACCGCAGCGCGGCGGCGGCGAAGAAAGAGCAATCCGACAAAAAGCGCTCCAGGATATATTTTCACCCATGTGGCGACCGCCAGGGCGCCGCCGGCGATGACATCGACAAGCAAACCCTCTCTGCGGAGTTGCCATGTCGCGATCAAAATCATCGACAACACAAGAATATCACAGTTGCCCCGTTCCATCGCAAACACGATGGACGAGGAGCACAACGTTGCGGTCAACACCGCAACGAAAGGAAGATCCCACAGTTGAAGATTTTTCCGCACGCGATGGCTCATCCACGCAGCAGCAGCAGCGATCAACGCAATCACAACGGACCACACGATAATGGCGGCCACCACATCAAGCAGGTAGGACCAGGCGAACAGTATCAGGACGATTGGTGCGTAATTGTAGGGAATATTTCGTGGATCACCGAACAGTTCAACGTATGGGTTTCCACCAGTACCCAGCCAGTAGTGAACTGCATAATAGTTATGGATGTAGTCCAGACCGAGAAAATTCCATGGTGGAATCCAGGTACGATAACCATCAATAAGACGCAATTCAGAAAAGCTGGCAACCCACCAAATGGCCCATAAAATGAGAAGTGACCAACTTACTACTCGCATCCCCAGTTGCAGTGGCTGCTCTTTGGGGGGGCGCAAAATCCCGGCCATCAGGAAGTCTCCAGTTGAAATCACGCTTTATCGCTTTCAATGCGCGCCCAGTCTAGCGAACTCTATCCGCCTCGCCACCCCTATCGACAACGTTATTTGCGACGGACACTTCCGACAGAATCCAAACGCGCTATAATCATTCCACAAGGAGATTGAATGTCAGAAAACACAACTCGTATCGAGCAGTTCAAAAAAATGGCCAATGACGATCCCGGCAATGAGCTGGGGCATTTTTCTTTGGCGAGGGCTTATCTGGACGAGGGGATGTTCGTCGAGGCGGCCGAGTCGTTGCGGCGGGTGGTGGCGCTGAATCCGAAGATCAGCAAGGCCTATCAACTGCTCGGGACCGCCCTGCTGAAAATCGACAGACGGGATGAGGCGATTCAGCAACTGACCGAGGGCGTGAAGGTGGCCGATCAGCGCGGGGATCTCATGCCGCGCAACGAGATGACACGGATGCTTCAGGATCTGGGGGCGGCGGTTCCCGAAACGAAGAAACAGGCCGTCGAGGAAGTCGGCGAAGGGCAGGTTCATTGCAGGCGATGCGGGCTGGTCAAGCCCAGACTGCCCAAGCCACCGTTCCGCGGCGAATTCGGCGAGCAGGTCTTTCAGAGCACCTGCGCAAGCTGCTGGCGTGAAGCCATCATGCAGGGGACGAAAGTCATCAACGAACTTCGATTGCCGCTGGCCGACCCGCAGGCGCAGAAGGTGTGGGATCAGCACATCAGGGAATTCCTGAACCTCGCATAGAGCGGGTCACGCATGATTTGAAGCGAGGCAACACACAAAAAGTCCGCGTGCGGCGAGACGAATGCCCGCGCGGCGGCGCCCGTCCCTTGGCCTCCCTTTCATGCGCAACCGATCGAATGATCGAAAATCACTCGACCGTCCAGGTTTCACCGCCGGCCACCAGCGCCTGAAGGTCCCCTTCGCCCTGGCGTTCAATGGCCTGCCTGTTCTGCTTGCGCACGAGATCGACGTAGCGCTCGTGTTCGAGGTCGCGGAAGACGCCCAGCGGCTCGGGAAAGTTGGGATAGCGCATGCGGCTGAGCATGAACGCGAGGCTCGGCTCCGGCGAGCGCTCGTTGTGGATCACCAGGTCATCGCTTCCGACATTTTTGAGATCGACGATTTCCGGCTCGAAATCATTCAGGCGGATGCCCTTGTCCGCATCCTTGCCGAAGACCAACGGCTTACCGTGCTCGAGGTAGAGCGTGGTGTCGGCCTTGGTGGCCTTGTCGGTCGCATAGCTGTAGGCGCCGTCATTGAAGATGTTGCAGTTCTGGTAAATCTCGACGAACGCCGTGCCGGTATGCCTGGCGGCGCGTTCGAGGGTGTACTCGAGGTGCTTGACATCCACATCGATTGATCGGGCGACGAACGAGGCCTCGGCCGCGATCGCGACGCTGAGCGGGCGGATTGGATAATCCGGCGCGCCCATCGGCGTGCTCTTGGTTTTCTTTCCCTTCTCGCTGGTGGGCGAATACTGTCCCTTGGTCAAGCCGTAAATGCGGTTGTTGAACAGCAGGATTTTCACATCGACATTGCGGCGGATGATATGCATCAGGTGATTGCCGCCGATGCTCAAGCCGTCGCCGTCGCCGGTGACCATCCACACGTTGATGTCCGGCCGCGCAAGTTTCAACCCGGTGACAATGGTGGGCGCGCGGCCGTGGATGCTGTGGAACCCGTAGGTGTTCATGTAGTACGGAAACCGGCTCGAGCAGCCGATCCCGGAGACAAAGACCGTCTTGCTGCGGTCAAGACCGAGCTTGGCGAAGACTTTCTTGGTCTGCGCGAGAATCGAATAATCCCCGCAGCCGGGGCACCATCGGATGTCCTGGTCGCTGGCATAATCCGACGCCTTCAGAACGGGAAGCGGTTGAGATGGGGCAATGCTCATGATGTTCCAAATCCATTTCCTTGCGGAGAGACCGGCGGGGGTCTTTCCTTGCCCATGCTCCGCGATGCGGGGCGCGGGCGCCTGATGTCAACCTCCATTGGATGCTTCGGTCAGTTCGGCGTTTTCCTGCACGCGAAGCTGAACGAGTTCCCCGTGAACGCGACCTTCGAGCAAGGCGTCCACGCCGTTGATGATTTCGCTGATCGTGAACGGCTGGCCGCGCACTTTACAAAGCCCCTTGGCGTCGATGAGGTATTTCGATCGAAGCAGCAGGCGCAGTTGTCCGAGATTCATCTCGGGGATCAGCACGTGCTTGAACTTCCCGACGCGCTCGACGAGATCGACGGGAAGGGGATTGAGATAGCGAAGATGGCACGCGGAGACGCTTCTGCCTGCCCGCCGCATCTCGAGGGTCGCGGCCTTGATCGCGCCAAACGTGCTGCCCCACCCGATGATGAGCACCTCGCCGGTCTCATCGCCGGTCCAGAGAAGACCCGCTCCGGCGGGACGGATGTTGGCGACCTTGGCGGCGCGGAGATGAATCATTCGCTCGTGGTTGCCCGGCTCGTAATTGACGTTGCCCGTGACATCCTGTTTTTCCAGGCCGCCCAGGCGATGCTCAAGCCCCGGCGTGCCGGGAATCGCCCAGGGGCGCGCACCGTTTTCATCCCGCAGATAGGGTGCGTATCCGGTGGCATGATTGGTCGTGGTGGGATGCCGGATCACGATCTTCTCCATGGATGAAACGTCAGGGATCCGCCAGGGTTCGGAACCATTGGCGAGATAGCCGTCGCTGAGAAGAATGACGGGGGTCATGTATTTCACGGCGATGGTGAACGCCTCGACCGCGGCGGCGAAGCAGTCGGCCGGAGAGCACGCGGCAATGACCGGAAGCGGTGATTCGCCGTTGCGCCCATGCAACACCTGGAGCAGATCGGATTGCTCGGTTTTGGTGGGGAGTCCGGTGCTTGGTCCGCCGCGCTGGACATCGACAACGACCACGGGCAGTTCGGTCATGACGGCCAGCCCGAGTGCTTCGGACTTGAGCGCGATGCCCGGTCCACTGGTGCCGGTCGCGCCAAGCTGCCCTCCGAAGGACGCGCCGATCGCCGCGCCCATGGCGGCGATTTCATCCTCCGCCTGGAACGTCACCACGTCGAAGTTTTTCATCGACGCGAGATGGTGCAGGATGTCGCTCGCGGGCGTGATCGGATAGCTGCAATAGATCAGGTTCTTGTCCGCGAGCCTGGAGGCCGTCACCATCCCGATCGCCAGGGCTTCATTGCCGGTGATTTTGCGATACCGACCGGGAGGCAGCTTGGCCTTGGGAACGACGTATTGCTCGTTGAACAGTTCCGCGGTCTCACCGAAATTCCAGCCGGCCTTGAGGGCCGCGCTGTTGGCGGCCATCACCGCGGGCTTCTTCCCGAACTTGGTGGTGATGTATTGCAACGTCGGCTCGAGGGGACGGTTGTACAACCAGTAAACCAGCCCGAGCGCGAACATGTTTTTGCAGCGATCAATGTCCTTGGCGCCGAGGCCGGTGTCTTTCGCGGCGGCCGTGGTCATCTTGTTGATCGACACTTTGATCAGCCGGTAATCCTTCAGCGTCAGATCCTCGAGCGGATTGTCGGCATAGCCGGCTTTGCGAAGATCGGCGGCGGCGAAAGCGTCCTCGTTGACGATGACGATCCCTCCCGATCGCACCAGAGTCAGATTGGTCTTCAACGCCGCGGGATTCATCGCGACCAGCGCATCAACACTGTCGCCGGGGGTGAAGATGTCCGTGCTGGAAAAATGAATCTGAAAGCCGGACACGCCCGCGAGGGTTCCGGCCGGGGCGCGAATCTCCGCGGGGAAGTCGGGCAGTGTGCTGATATCGTTGCCCAGCAGCGCCGAGGTGTCGGTGAACTGCGTCCCGGCGAGCTGCATGCCATCGCCGCTGTCTCCGGCGAAGCGCACCGTCACCGAAGGCAAAACGGTGCGCTGCTTTCCATTGGATCGATCGACGGTTGCGTTGGGGAGTGAATGATTAATGCTCATGGCGTTAAGACTTTACTCCCAAGTGTAGCATCCAAATGAACAAACGGCGAGTCGCCCCTGGAATTTCCCGTTGACGGGGCTGTCGCGCGGAAAAGGTTTAACTTGACTCCCGGCATGTCGGCCGCGCAATATTGCGATTATGAAGCAGCGTTACCACACGATCATCAAGCCCGAACGCAACGGGTGGTTCGTGGGTTGGGTGGAAGAAGTCCCCGGTACGATCACGCAGGGAAAGTCGCTGAATGAGTGCCGGGAAAACCTTCGGGAATCCCTTCGGCTCATGGTCGAGACCCACCGCGACGAAGCGCGGCTGGGGTTGGATCATTCCTGCATTCAGGAATCGATCGAGATCGACATCAGCGAGATTCCGGCCACTGCCTGCCCGGCCTGACGCGCCCCCTGGCGATGGGGCCTTGCCCGACGCAATGCCTGTCCCACGATGCCTGTCCATGTGGGTCAGTACGGCGGATGCTCCGGGAACGCTCTTGTTGCGCCCCTCGGTTCACCCTTTCCGATCTGTTTTCACGGTTGCTTCAACAATTCATCCAGAAGGCGTCGTTCGATTTCATCGAGGGGCTGATCCCGCGATCCGGAGGGAACGGCGCCGGGCTGGGCGGGGTTGGTCGCCGGGGGCGCGGGCTGGGACGCGGCCGGGGTTTCAGG
>CAYUNS010000035.1:19893-27987 GCA_964446155.1 uncultured Tepidisphaeraceae bacterium
GTTTCAGGATTGCCTTCACCGCCAGCCCGGTTGTCGGGATCGATGCCTTCGGTCGGCGGGGCGTGCTCGATTCCCATCATCTTCTGAACACCGGAGTATTGAGGAACCGGAAGCTTCTGCTGCACCGCCCTGGCTGCGACGCGAAGGGCGTCCATTTCGCGAACGACATCGACACGCCGGGTACGCAGAATCTCATTGTCATCCTTCATTTCATAATAGACTCGCGGCAGAGGCGTACGAATGAGCCGCCCGTCGATGGTGCGCGTGTAGCTTTGGGCCTCGAGTTGCCGCATGGCGCGTTCGTTCTCATGGATATCGCGATCGATCTTCAGGATCTCATCGTTCATCGTGTCGAATCGGGTGGACATGGCATTGATCTGCTTCTGAACTTCCGCCTCGGCCGCCTTCAGGCGTTCGAGATCGGCTTTGCCGACCCAACCCGCGCCCCAGCGATAAAGCTCTTTCTCCGCGAGCAGGGTCTGAAGCCGCGCATCCTGCTCGTTGAATCGCCGGAGCGCTCGCGCGATGATGTGGTTGCCTTTCTGATCGGCATCGAGCGCGTGGGAGGCTTCGGCGAGGTTGTCGAGGATTTCCCTCGAGAGCGGCGAGACTTTCATCGCGGCATCGTAGTAATTCATCGCGGCGGGGAACTGGTTTTGCCGCCAGGCGATGACCGCGAGATTGTTCAGCGTCGGTCCGTGACCGGGCGACAGCGCGTTCAGCGATTCCAGCACTTTTCTGGCCGCCGGAATCTGGTTCTGCTGGTAAAGCAGGACACCGCGCAGATAAAGCGCGGTTGGATTGAACGGGTCTTCGGCGAGCGCCTTGACGAGGCTGGCTTCCGCATCCCGGGTTCGCTCCTGGGCGATGTGCCGGCTCGCTTCCTCCGCGAGAGAAGCGGCCTGCCGCCGCAACCCGGCAAGTTCCGTGGGAGAAACCCACTTGTCGCCGTGCTTGAGAAGGCCTTCGTCGCGGCGGCGTTTCCATTCGGTCAGGTCACTGCCGGCCTGCTCGATGATGGGTGTCCCGGCGTTTTGAGCGATAAACCGCTCATACCGGCTGATGATAATGGCAAGATCGTCCAGGGGTTCGACCGATCGACGAAGCGAAGCGAGGCGGCCTTCCAGTTCCAGGCCATCGGGCGAGATTGATTTCCTGAGTTCAATCGACGCGACCTTCGATGCCGCGACCGACCGCACCTTTCCATCAGGACCATGCACCTCCCACCCTTCCTCGGTGCGCTTGATCTCCCCTTCCAACCGCGAGCCGTCATGCAGATGAACGATGTCCGCGGCCGCCGGGGCGACCATCATCGTCAACAGCAACAACATCGCGCTGTGCCTCATGCGCTCTCACTCCCGGTTGCGGACCTCATACAAGCTTATCCCCATGAACTCCATGCTGCCACCCATTGTTCCAATCCGCCGGAAATTAAACGAATCCAGCGGATTTCAGTATTACTTTGATGGGCGGCGGGGTCATTGGACATCAGGATCAGGTAAACGCTTCACCGGAAATTTTCAGGCTTCCGGCGGGGAGCGGTCCTTGAGAAATCACCCGTCTTTCCCTACCCTGCGACGATCGCCCTTCTGAACGCCGCAGGCGGAGTCGAACGGAAATGAAATATCTCTTTGTCATGGGCTTGGCGCTTCTGGTTCTTGCGAGCATCGTCACGGCGCTCAAGCTTCCCGACGCCCAGAGCGAAGTGCCGGTCATTTACTGGGTCACCGACGCCAATCCCGCGCGCCTCGAGCAGGTGCGCCTGTTCGAGGAATGGGTTCGGAACAACAATTACCCCGAGACCAGGCTCCGCCTGGACATGGCCAACTCCGATCAGACCAAGAAGATCATCCAGGGTGTCAGCGGGGTCGCGGGTGATGTGATGGACATGGGCAGCGGCGGAGCCATGCGCTACTTTCGCGCCATCGGGCTGAACACCGATGTCACCGAAGCGGCGAAGGAACTGAAATTCGACATGTCACAGACGTATCCGGCCCTCTTGCCGGAATTGACGCTGGAGGAGGACGGCCAGATCCGTCAGTATCAGTTTCCCTGCAATGTCGTCGCGCCGCTGTACTTCGTGAATCGCGGCACGTTCCGCATGCACAACCAGCCCCTTCCACCGATGCGCTGGACGATCGAGGAGTTTGAATCGCGCGGCAAGGCGTTTGTCGAGGCCGCCAACGCCGGGCAATCCCGGCAAACCGTCTTTTTCGCCGACACCGTGCCTTACGACATCGTCCGTGCCAGCCTCGGTGGATCGCGCTTCAATGAAACAGGCACTGCGTCCGCCCTCAATGACCGGCCGAATCGCGAGGCGTGGCGGCTATATTACAAGTGGATGTTCATGGACCATCTGATCCCCACCGCCTCCGATCGCGCTTCGTTCACAACCGAATCGGGCTATGGCGGCGCGACCGCGCAGCTTTTCGTCAGCGAAAACCCGCGCCGCGGGCAGTATGCGATGATGTTCACTGGGCGCTATCTGCTGATCGAGTTCCGCAAGCCGGGAACGCCCGAGCTTGATCTCGGCGTTGCCGAGCCGCCGCACGGCGGTTTCCCCAACACCAGCATTGGAACCCGCGCCGCCATGGTCTATGCCGGTTCACCCAACATCGATCGGGCCAAGCTCTTTCTCGCCTATCTCGCCAGCGAGGAATACAACATGCAGATTGTCCGTGACGGCGACTCGTTGCCTCCCAATCCCAAGTACACCGAGCTTGAGGAATACAAGCGTCCCAGGGATTTCCCCAATGAATGGGACGTGCATGAGCCGTTCGCCGATGCGGCCATGACGCTCGCCATCGGCACTTCCTACAGCCCGTTCATCCTCCATGGAACCGCCGATCGCATCGAGGCCGACGCCCGCGACCAGTACATCAACAGGCTGATCTCCCTCGATGAAGCCTGCCGGATGGCCGAGAACGAGATGAACGCCGAGATGATGCGAAACATCGCGGAAAACCCCAGGCTCCGTCCCCTCTACGAACGCCTCCTCAAACAGCAGAAGCAAATCGACGCGCTCAAGACCCGCATCAATGATTACCTGAAAACCTCCCCCGAGGGCGCCGCGATTCCCGACGAGATGAAGATCCCGATGGACCTGCTGGAAAACCCCTTCCATCGCGCCTACTACCAATTCAAAGGCTGGACCAAGTAACCATGGCATCACATGCTCCGCCTCAACCCGGTGCGCCCCTTCAGAACCAGGCGCCGACCTTCCCGGTGACACGTCCGGACTATACCGGGGAACCGGGCAGGACCGTCGGCTCGCGCGACCGCCGCAACCTGGCGGTTGGCTTGACGTTCCTGGCGCCCAATATCCTCGGCTTTCTGACCTTCACCGCCATCCCCCTGGTCTTTTCCATGGTGCTCGCCTTCAGCAATTGGGATCTGAAGTTGCACAACATGTTCAAGGATGAGCCGATCAGGTTTGTCGGGTTCTCCAACTTCGTGCGGTTGTTCCAGCAGAAGGATTTCTGGAAATTCCTATACAACACGCTCTTTTTCATGATGGGCATGCCCTTTTCCATCGCCGCCAGCCTCGGCGCGGCGATCCTGTTGAGCAAGGATCTGCGCGGAGGGAGCAAGCGGGTCTGGATCGGGCTGATCGCCGGCGCGATACTCGTCGCCAGCACGATCATGCTCGTCGCCGCCGGCGCCGGCGGAACGGGAATGATCCTCCTTTTCGGGGGGCTGACCAGCGGCATCCTCATCGCCGGTGTGCTCGGGGGAACCACCATTTACCGAACGCTGTTCTACGTTCCCCACTTCACCTCGGGCGTCGCGACTTACATTCTCTGGAAAAAGCTCTACAGCCCCACGGGTCCGATCACGACCGCAATTTCCGGTCCGTTGACGGATCTGTCGATCGCCATCAACGCCGTGCCCGCCGGCCTCGTGCAGAGCTTCGCCTGGATCTGCATCCTCCTCGCGCTGGGCACCGCCATCGTCGGCATGCGGCGAATTCGTCTCTACTGGGAGGAAGGTGACCTCGGTGGCACGTCGGCGGGGCTTTCGCTCGCCTTCCTGCTCCTCCCCGCGTTCTGCGCCGCAAGCTGGTATGGATTGTTCCGGGAAAGCGCGACTCCCTCCATGCTGCCCTCACTGGCGGCGTTGCTGCTCGGCGGCGCCGGGCTGGGGCTGGCATGGCACGCTTTTCGTGCCGCCGTCGCCGACAAAACCTTCATCAACAAGGGTTTTTTCGGTGTGGGAACGGGGATGATGTTCGCCATCGCCCTCATGGTCGCGCAATTCGTCCTCATCGGCTTCGCGGCGGTCTTCCATGAACTGCCCACATGGGCGATCATCGATCCCGAACACAAGCTTGAAGGTCTCAAGGCGCCCCAGTGGCTGCAAAGCGTCCACTGGGCCAAGCCCTCCATCATGATCATGGGCTTCTGGGGCGCCATCGGCAGCAACACGATGCTCCTCTATCTCGCGGCGCTGACCAATGTCCCGGTCGAGCTTTACGAGGCCGCCGACATCGACGGCGCATCGCGGTTCCAGAAATTCTGGAACGTCACTTGGCCGCAGCTCGCTCCGACGACTTTTTTCATCGTCGTGATGGGCGTGATCGGCGGCTTGCAGGGCGGCTTTGAAATGGCCCGCGTGATGACACAGGGCGGTCCGGCCGGGCAGACGACCACCCTCTCCTACTTCATCTATACCGAGGGCTTCGAGACCGGCCGACTCGGGTTCAGCTCCGCCGTCGCGTGGGCGCTGTTCCTGATGGTGCTGATCGTCACCATTTTCAACTGGCGGTTCGGCAACAAATACGTGAACGACTAAAAAACGACCAAGGCGGTGAGCTGCATGTCCCTGAACGATCCCGGACCTCGAGTGGAACAATCGACCTCCCCGACGGCGGTGCTTCCCGACGCGGCGCGCCTCGCCGGTGTCGCATCGGCCGACGCACGCGGAGGCGGCGCCAAGCCGTTCGTCTCCACCGCCCTGCTGCATGGCGTGCTGGTCTTCATGAGCCTTCTCATGATCCTCCCCTTCGCGTGGATGGTGCTGACCAGCCTCAAACCCGCCGGAGAGGTGAACGAACCCGGCTGGATCCCCAGCGTCTTCCAGTGGCACAACTACGCCGACGTCTTCGACGAGAACAACCTCGATCCCAACCAGCGCGGTATCCCCTTTGCCCGCTTCTACTGGAACAGCATCTTCATCGCATCGTGGGTGACGTTCCTCCAGGTGTTCACCAGTGCCATGGCCGCCTTCAGCTTCGCGAGACTGAAGTGGCCCGGACGCGATCGCGTCTTCCTCCTCTACCTGTCAACCATGATGCTCCCCGGACTGGTGATGATGATTCCGAACTACGAAATCATGATCAAGCTCGGACTGGTGGACACCTTCACCGGGCTGATTCTCCCGGCCGCCTTCAGCGCGTTCGGAACGTTTCTGATGCGGCAGTTCATGCTGACGATCCCCTCGAGCCTTGACGAGGCCGCCGAGATCGACGGTGCGAGCAAGTGGCGGCTCTTCTGGGACATCATTCTCCCCCTCAGCCGCCCGGGCCTGATCACCCTGACGATCTTCACCTTCATGGGCAACTACAACAGCTTCTTCTGGCCGCTGGTCATGCTCAAAAGCACCTCGAAATACACCCTGCCCATCGGACTGATGTTCTTCGACTCCTCCCGCGGACAAAGCACCCACCTGCTCATGGCCGCCGTCACCATGTCCGTCATCCCCATGATCCTCCTGTTCGTCTTCCTGCAAAAATACCTGGTCAAGGGAATCCAACTCGGCGCGGTCAAGGGATGAGGGGGCGACGGCGCGAAAGGCCCCCTCTTCCGCATCGACCGGGCCTGCGTATACTGCCACTCTCATGAAGCGAGGATTCATTCTTCTTCTCGGCTGCGCGTGGTTGTCCGGTTGCGTCGAGCGCACCATGATGATCGAGAGCAATCCCCCCGGCGCGCTGGTTTATGTGAACAATGAAGAGGTCGGCCGGACACCGATGCAATGGCCGTTCACCTGGTACGGCGATTATGACATCACGCTGCGGCTGAAAGGATATGAAACCCTGAAAACCCACCGGATGATCTGGCCACCGGTCTGGCAGATCGCCCCGCTCGATCTGGTCACGGCGGTCCTGCCGATCCCGTTTCACGATCGACGCCGCTACACCTATGACCTTGCCTCCGCGGACGAAACCCGGACCGATCCTTTGCGACTCGTGGACCGCGCCCGGGCGATGGAATCCGATCTGCGCTATGGGAACCTCAACGCCCCTTCCGACAAATAAGCGAACCATCGGTGCAAGGCATGTCGGGCGAATCCTCCCGATTGATCAGGCGACGGCGATGCCGGGCTGAAGCGACGGAAGCGTGGACTTGTTGTTGTTGATGACCACCGTTTCCCACAGGTCGATGCTCTCGAGCTTGAAGCGATAGTCGATCTCGACGCCGGTGCGTCGAATCAGGTCCTGCAATGCCAGATCGCTCCGCCAGCCGAGCTTGGTGCAGAGGGGGCAGAGCCACTTTTCGATCGTCGCGATAAAGCGGTTGGTCGATTGGAAATGATTCACGATGACGATCCGCGCCTCCTGCTTGCAGACGCGCTGCGCCTCGCGCACGAGCAGGTAAGGGTCGCTCACCACGCTGATGACGTGGCTGATGAAAACGTGATCGAAGGTGTTGTCGGCGAACGGAAGCTCGAGGGCATTGGCCTGGAACACCTGGACGTGATCGAGATTTCGCTCGATGATTTTCTTGCGCGCCTCGCGCAACATTCCGGCCGACAGGTCGATGCCGACGATCTGTCCATGATTGGGATAAAAGCTCAGCGACGCGCCCGTGCCGATGCCCAGATCGAGCACCCGATCCGTTTCCGCGATGTTCATGTGCGAGATCGCCTGGGCGATGCGCCGCTTGACAAGCCTGCCAAAGGTCGCGTCATAAAATGCGGAGTGGATGTCGTAGATCTTCTTCGTGCTCGATTCCTGCATGGTCGTGATTACCTTGGTCTGATCGATCCTGCCCGGCCGTCGTGAGGGGCGATCCCTGTTGTGATACTGAAAGATTAGTAAATGCTCGCCAGTTTGCCAAGCCGGTTTATCCCGGGCATTCCACTTATCTTCCGGCATGCGGGCCACCGGACGCCTGTGATTATAGAGCCGCGGGACCGTGTCAATCCAGGATGTCCAGCGTCGAGAAGTGCCCTTTTTCGAGGAACTCCAGCGATGCGCCCCCGCCGGTGGACACATGGCTGACTTTGTCGCTGAGGCCCATCTGCTCGACGGCCGCCGCGCTGTCGCCACCGCCGATGATCGTCACCGCGCCGTTGCCGGCCGTCGCGCCGGCGACCGCCAGCGCCACCGCGCGGGTTCCCTCGGCGAACGGTTTTTTCTCGAACACGCCCATCGGGCCGTTCCAGATCACCGTCCCGGCGCCGGTGATTTCCTTCGCATACGCCTCGCGCGTCTTCGGCCCGATGTCGAACCCTTCCATATCGGCGGGAATGTTCCCCTCGACGATCTTCGTCCGCGCATCATCGCTCATCTTGTCGCTGATGACGGTGTCGATCGGCAGTTTGATCTTTCCACCAGCCCTGGCGAGCAGTTCCTTCGCGAGATCGACCTTGTCGCGCTCGACGAGGCTCTTGCCCACTTCCTTGCCCTGGGCGAGGAAGAAAGTGTAGGCCATCGCCCCGCCGATCAGCAGGCTGTCGGCCTTGGCGAGTAGATTCTCGATGACGGCGATCTTATCGCTGACCTTCGCGCCACCCATGATGGCGATGAACGGCCGCCGCGGCGCCGTCACCGCCTCCCCGAGAAACTTCAGTTCCTTTTGAATGAGGAACCCGATGACGCGCGGCTTGCCCTGCATCGCCTGCGCCGCACCGAAGGTGCTCGCATGTTCGCGATGCGCCGTGCCGAACGCGTCGTTGACATAAATATCGCCCAACTCCGCAAGCCGGCCTGCGAAGTTGGGGTCGTTCTTTTCCTCCTCCTTGTGGAAGCGAAGATTCTCCAGCAGCAGCACCTCCCCATCCTTCAATTCACCCGCGGCTTTCTCCACCTCCAGGCCAATGCAGTCCTCGGCGAACGCCACCGGCTTGCCGAGCAGTTCCCCAAGCCGATCC
>CAYUNS010000036.1:0-13423 GCA_964446155.1 uncultured Tepidisphaeraceae bacterium
GTAGGATGAGGTGACATCCGTTTATCCTTGAACTACTTGCCAGGAACGTCGATGATGATTTCGGTCAAAGAAACAGACGAGCCACTCTTTGCCCGGTTCGCGGTGCTTCATCATGCCGGTGGGGATTTT
Source organism: uncultured Tepidisphaeraceae bacterium (assembly GCA_964446155.1). GTDB lineage: Bacteria > Planctomycetota > Phycisphaerae > Tepidisphaerales > Tepidisphaeraceae > CAYUNS01. The sequence goes on from CAYUNS010000036.1 coordinate 130, forward strand.
CCCCGAGGGATCCACGATTTCGGCCGGGAACCACGGGAATCCCACCATCTTGGCCCAGACCACATCGCCAAAGTGGATCGGTGGAGCATCAGCCGGACGACGTAGTATGGTAGATGGACGTGATGAAGACTATGCGGACCATCACCGTCGCTGGCAGCATTTCCTGGAATTGACGCCGCGCAACGAGCCGGTTTCACAAGGTCGTATCGACGGGATCATCATCGCGTCGGAATACCCCGCCATCATGGGTCGATCTTCGCGGAGCAGGCCGATCCCGACGGTGCGGGTCACGGGTCCGCTGGATGCGAAGGTACCGCCGGCGGTGGTTGCGGACAACCATGCCGTGGGGCGAATGGGCGCGAACTACCTGGCCGATCTGGGACTGAAGCATCTCACTTTCGTTCCGACGGCCGAGATTTTTTCGGATCATCGGGCCGCCGGTTTCCTGGAAGCCTGCCGGTTGCGGCGGGTTTCCTCCAGCCTGCTCGACAGGCGACGGGCAATGAACCCGGAAACGTTGCGCGAGGACATTGCGCGCCTGCCGGACCCCGCCGGCGTCATGGTGGCGACCGATCGCGCGGCGCTGGAGGTGTCCCGCGCCTGCCGGCTCATCGGGAAACGCATTCCCGAGCAGGTGGCGCTGCTGGGGGTGGACAATGAAACCGAGATCTGCCGGCTGGTCGATCCGCCGCTGACCAGCATCGACCACGGCTCCCGCCGGATCGGATACGAAGCGGCGAAGTTGCTCGACCACTGGCTGACCACCGGCCGGCGCCCGGAGCGCTCCGTGACGGTGCAGCCGATCGGCGTGATCGCGCGCCAGTCAACCGATCTGCTGGCGATCGAGAATCCCGATGTCGTCGCCGCCATCCGGTTCATCCGTTCGCGTTTCAGTGACGCCATCAAGGTGAAGGACGTGCTGAAGCATGTGGCGATGTCCCGAAGGTCGCTGGAAATGCACTTCCGCGCCACGCTGGGGCGAACCATCCATGACGAGATCATGCGCATGCGGATCGATCGGGCCAGGCAATTGCTCGCCACCAGCGAATGGGGCATGCCCCACATCGCCGACGAGTGCGGGTTTTCCCTGGCATCGCAGTTCAGCTTCGTCTTCAAGCGCGAGACCGGCGAAACGCCGCGGATGTTTCGCAAGCGGCATCGCTACACGACCGCCGACATTTCCGGGGAATCGTCCTGACGGTGGAGCGAACCATCGCGACGCATCCATGTTGTCGCGCCTCCGCATCCGGCGGATCGAACGCCGTCGCGCGCGATCTTCGTTTGAAGGATCGACCCAAGGCCCGCCAGTCGATATCCTGCGGGATGAAGGAGATCGCGATGAACCGACTTCGATGGGGCATCCTGGGAACGGGGAACATCGCCCGGCAGTTTGCGGGCGGCGTCAACGCCTCTCGCCGCGGGGCGCTGGCGGCGGTGGGATCGCGCGGCATGGCCACGGCGGAGGCATTCGCGGAGGCTTATTCGATCGAGCGGCGATACGACGAATATGACGCGCTGATCGCCGATCGCGAGGTCGATGCCGTCTACGTCTCGCTGCCCAATTCGATGCATCACGAATGGACGATCAAGGCGCTGCGGGCCGGCAAGCATGTGCTGTGCGAGAAGCCCTTCGCGATCAGCGCCGCCGAGAGCGAGGAGATGTTCGATGTCGCGGCGGAGCAGGGACGGGTACTTGTCGAAGCCTTTATGCACCGGTCGCATCCCCTCACGCACGCCTACATGAACGCGATTCGTGAAGGCGCGATCGGTGAGGTGAAAATCATTCGCGCGAGTTTCTGTTATCGAACCGAAAAGATCGACGGCAACGTGCGCTTCGACCCCCGGCTGGCCGGCGGGGCGCTGATGGACGTCGGATGCTATTGCATCAACTTCGCACGCATGGTTGCGGGGGAGGAGCCGGAGTCGATTCATGCGGCGGCGCGCCTGCATGAGCGCGGCGTGGATGAGATCACGACGGGAACGCTGATGTTTCCGGGCGGGATCATCGCGACGTTCGTCTGCGGGATGAGCGCGCAGGCGGACAACACGGCGTCGATCTGCGGAACTGGGGGATACATCGAAGTGCCGGTGCCCTGGAAGCCGCCCGTCGCGCAGGCCGCCTGGACCCTGGCGAGGGGGACACCCCCGCGAATGGACAATCCCGGCAAAGCCCCGCCGGAGCATCAGCCCAGAGTGACGCACCGGGTCGATGCGGGCATGGCGCTCTATGGACTGGAGGCCGACGACTTCGCCGCAACGGTGCAGGACGGAGCGCCCCCGCGCGTGAGCCGGAGCGACACCATCGGAAACATGCGCGTTCTCGACGAGATGCGCAGGCGAATCCAATCGACCGGGTAGCGAGGTTGCCATGAAATCGCCATGAAACGGGGGCGCGATTCGCATCGCTTGCGGACGCTTCTCTCGGGCATATTGAGAATGGAATGTTATGAAAATCATCAGGAACAGCGGTGGAATCGCCTCGACGAACGCCTACATCGTCGCCGACGAGTTCGCGGAGCAGGCGGTCATCTTCGACGCGCCCAACGACACGGTTTCGCCGATGCTTGACGAAGTGGCGCGGCAGGGATGGCAGTTGATCGGACTTTGGCTGACGCACGGGCATTTCGATCATCTCGCGGACCATGCGGTGGTGACAAATCGGTTTCCCGACGCGAAGGTGTTGATCCATCGGCTCGATGAACCGAAGCTGCGGCAGCCGGGCAGCGCGGTCTTCCCGCTGCCGTTCACGATTCCACCGGGCAACGCGGATGCCTACCTCGAGGACGGGCAGACGCTGGCGATCGGCTCGCTGCATGCCACCGTGATTCACACACCGGGGCATTCACCGGGACACGTGATGTTTCATTTCGCGGAACACAAGTTTCTCATCGGCGGAGATCTCATCATCATGGGCGGCGTGGGCAGGACGGATCTTCCCGATGCCAGCCACGCGGATCTCGAGGAGTCGATCCGAACCGTGATGAAGCTTCCGGACGACACGCAAATTCTCGGCGGGCATGGACAACCCAGCACGATCGGTGAAGAGCGGAGGAACAACCTGGGGGTGCGCAGCGCGTTGAAGTGACGTTCACACCGCGCCGCGAAGGGACTGGAGTTCTTTCCAGAGATCGCGGAGGTCGAGCATCACCTTGACGACGACGGCGCCGTCGTCGTGATAGTCGGTTTTGGAGACGCGCGCATTTCGGACGGCGCGCTGGATCGCCGCGCCGATGCGGGCGTCCCTGCGGGCGGCGGCGGCAAGGGTGAGATCGGCGGTCAGGGGCAGGCTGTCGATCCGGGAACGGAGCTTGTCGAGGGCGTTGGCTTCCGCAGAGCGGGCCACCTGGAGCTTGCTTTCCCCGGCATCGGCGGCGCCTTCGGCTTCGATGGACTGCCCGGCCCATGCGGGCATTTCAGAAGGCAACGCGACGGCGGGGGGAGGGCGATCCATCGTCACGGCGGCCCGCGCGCCGCCGATGGGCGAGGCCATCTTCTGCTGGAACGTTTCCACGAGGCTCGCGTCTGCCTCCTCCGCGGGCGAGTCGCCGCGCAGCGCTTCGAGCAGGTCTTTGGCGCGGATATCGAGCGTCACTTTCACTTCGAGATCATCATTGAATTCCACCGTCGTCACCGGTCTGGCCGCGAGCCATTTCTGGAGGGCTTCGGCGCGGTCTGGATCGGACAAGACATCGGCAACGGTCTTGCCGGTGGAAAGCTCGAGGGGTTTGACGCTGTCGATCACCCGTGTGATGGCGTCCTCCTTGGCCTTGGAGAGGGCGTCGCGCCTCTGCGTGTCGGGGACGCTCGACCAGACGCCGTTGGACGCCTGGGGGCGCACCTCGCAGACGCGCGACGCGGCGGTGCTGACGCCGGTGGCGGTGAAGGCGCGCGTTTTCCACTCCTCAAGGCGCTGCTCGATGAGCGGCTGGGGAAGAGGCGATGCGTCGGGATTGGCGGCGACGATGGCAAGCAGCGCATCGACGACCTTGGCGCCGGCGATTTCAAGCTGGATCTGGCAGGTTTGCTCATCGACCCATCGCGGCCCGCCGATCTGCTCGGCGCGTTCAAGGGCCTTGAGCAGGGCATCGTGTCCCCTGGTTTTTTCCAGAAGGGCATCCACGGTGAGATCGGGAGCGATGGAGGTCTGTGAGACTTCCTGTTGCAGGGCGCGGGTCGCATCGGCGGTGGCGGCGAGAATCTGCTCGCGACGAGGCTCCTGCGAAGCCCAGGCGGTCGTCACGAACAAACCGATGCACAATGTCATCTTCCACCAATGCGTCAACTCGAATCTCCTTGAAAGACAAACCACAACCCGGATCGGGGAGATGCCATTCTATAAGACAAACGAAGGGGTGAAGCGTTAGAGGAAAAGGTCGAACAAGGACGGGAGTGCGGAAAAACGTTGGAAAAGCGTGTTATGGGAACAGGACCGCCCGCCGCGGGACGCGCGGCGGGCGGGGATTGGAAAGCGGGCGACGGATCACTTGCTCTGGTAGGCGTAATAGGTCTTGATGTTGCTGGTGTAGTACCCGCCGGCCTGGGCACGGACGGCGTTGAGAACGACGCCGAGATGCTCGGCCTTGAGTTGGCGAAGGCTGTCGCGCATGCGCTGGAGGACGCCCCGGCTGTTGCTGCGGGCGCGGACGACGGAAACGACGCCATCGACGCGGGGAGCCAGCGCCACGGTGTCCGCGACGAAGAGGAGCGGGCCGCTGTCGAAGATGACATGATCGAATTCCTCCAAGGCCCGCTCGATGAAATCGATGAGGAGCTGGCTTTCGAGCAGTTCGGTGGGATTCGTCGGTTTATCGCCGCTGGTGAGGACGGTGAGGTTGGGGATCTGGGTGTCCCGGACGCATTGCTCGAACAACTCGATGGAGTTGAGGACGTCGCTGAATCCTTTGTCGTTGGTGAGGTCGAAGAGCTTGTGGAGTTCCGGCCGGCGGAAGTTGGCGTCGACGAGCAGAATTCGCCGGCCATTGAGCGCCAAGCCGCAGGCGAGGTTGGAGGCGATCATGGTTTTGCCGTCGCCGGGGCCGGGGCTGGTGACGAGGATGCTGCGTGTGGTGTCGAGCGAGGAGGCGTGCTGAAGCCGCGTCCGCACCTGTCGAAGCTGTTCGGCGATCATGGACTGTGGCGCGTCAAAGATGAGCAGCGGCAGTCGCGACCCGGCGGCCTGGGGGTCGTCGCTTTCGTGCGTGACCATTCCAAGCAGATTCATTTGCCCGACGCGCGCGATGTCGCGTGGTGAGCGGACGGAGGTGTCGGTGATCTCTCGCAGGAAGGCGATGCCCAGACTGAGCGCCAGACCGAGCATGACGGAAGCGCCGAGGGTGAGCGGCAGCCTGGGAAAGCTCGGTTGCTCGGGAATGATCGGACGGGTTGCCCAATCGACGTTGGAGAGCGTGTTGCCGGTGCTGCTGATGGCGTCAAGCTCATCCTGCACTTTTTTCATCGACAGCCGGAGATCCTCCTCCTCCTGCTTGAGGGCGAGATACTCGTTCATCGAGTTGCTCAGGCGTCCCATGTCCTCCTTGACGCCGGCGATCTGGGCTTCGTTGTCCTTGAACGCCGCTTCGGCGTTGGCGGCGGCGGAACGGAGCATCTCGAGCATCGTCGCCGAGGTTTGCGCTTCGACTTGCGCCCTGACGTCGCGGAGTTTTCGTTCGGCGAACTCTTTGCGGCTGCGGAGGGTTTCCATCTGGCGATGGTCATGTCCGAGATTGGTGATGGAAGCCATCTCAAGCTCGACGCTGCTGAGAATGTTGCGCGCGAACATGACTTCGGGATTGCGCATCACTTCCTGCTCGACCGCGGGAGGGGTCATGCCCGCCGAGAGCGCCTGTTGGAATGATTCAAGCTGTCCTTTGGCTTCGCCGTGGATGCGCTCAAGCTCGAAGCGTGCCCGGATCAGGTTCATCATTTCCTGGTCCTTGGCGCTCATGCGGCCGGGGGAGAGACCGTCGATGTTCAACTCGACGGCTCGCTGGCGGATGTCGGAGATTTTCTGTCCAAGCTGCGACTGGTATCGCATGCGATAGGTGTTGAGCAGCGCAACGCGTTCGCTCTGCTTGTTGCGCCCGATGCTCCGCTGGTTTTCGAGATGGCGACGGACCAGTTCCTCGATGATGATTTTCGATTCCGTGGGAACACGGCAGGTCATGGAAACGGTGATGAGCTTGGAGTCGGGAACAGGGGAAACTCTGAAGTTGTCCATCAAGTCCTGCTTGGCGGCTTCCGAGTTGGGGAACTGGTTGTACCAGGCCGTCTTGCGGATCTCGCTGTTCTGGGTCTGAAGGACGTCGCTGAGGAGTTCTTCACTTTTAAGGAACTGGGTCTGCGTGCGCTGCTCGATCTCCAGTTCCTGGAGATTGAAGGTGACACTGGAACTGCGTTCAGGTTTGAGAGGGTCATAGTTGACCTGGGGGAGAATCTGAAGAAGGCCGGTGGCGGTGTACCGGGGGTGATTCTGCTTGAGGTATCGATTGAGAAAGAACCCGCCGATGCCGGCGGCGATGACGAAGATGGCGATCATCCACATGTTGGAGCGGATGATTCTCCAGACATCCGCCCCGGTCATCTGCGCGGGTCCGGCGGCCTGGTGCAGGACGGGCATTCCGGGAGCGCCGGGGATGGAAATCTGCGAAGCCGAAGCGGGGCGCGGCAGTCGAACCGTGGTGGTTTGCGGTAAAGTCGTCATATTTCTTACTCCTGCGATGCACGGGTTTTGAGTGCGCCCGATCTCGTCGCGGCGGCGGAGCGGTGGTCCCCGTCCCGCAATTCTACTCTACGGAGCCTTTGCCTGGATCATCTCACGAAGTTTTTCTTCTATTTCAGCGATTTTCGCCTTCAGGACGGGCGAAACGGGCTGCTGGTCGGCCTCCGCCTGGGCAATCGCGGCTTTGGCGGCATTGAGCTGCGCTTCCGCATCCTGTGAATAGCCCTTGCGGACGTATGCATCCGCAAGGTGATAGTGGGCTTCGAGGAAAGGCGACCGCTCGACCACCTGGCGGAGGACGTTGATCCCTTCATCGACGCGATCGGACAGAACCAGTATCCATCCATGCGTGTCAAGAATGAGCGGGTTGAGGACGCCTCGTTTCTGAATGACATCATAGGCTCGCTGGCTGAATTCCAGCGCCTGGCGCGGGCGCGGGGGAGTCATCTGTTCGGCGAGGAGGCAGGCGACGTTGTTGAGCGCGGTCAGATCGTCGGGCGCCTGTTCGAGCAGGCGGAGATAGGCATGATAGGATTTTTCCGCGTCGGGAGGGGTGGCGCTGAGATGCAGCGTTCCCAGAACGCGCAGGGCATTCTGCTGTTGCGCGGGATTCAGCGTCTGCGATCCGTTCAGAAGGGTTTCGATGACGTTGACGGCGGAGGGAGTGTCGCCTTTCTGCTGATACAGGTTGGCGGCGAGCATTGCCCAGCCGGGGTCCGCGGCGACATGGGGGATCACCCGTTGGAGGGCCTCCTCGACGCCGATCTCCGTGGCGATGCCGCGAACGACGAGTTGGATCGCCTGTCCGTTGTTCTGCTCCGAAGCGGAGGAGAGCGCCGCTTCGAAATCGGCCAAGGCCCGATCGGTATTGCCCAACTGCTTGTTGGCCAGCGCCCGCATCTGGTACGCCCACCAGGCCTGTTTGGTCTGGGCGAGGATCTTGTCGGCCTCCTGGACGACGGCCTTGTAGTCCTTGGACTGATGCAGGACGTTGAGCAGGGTGTTTTGCAGATTGAGATTATCGGGGGCGACCTGAAGACCATGTCTTGCGCGGCTGAGCGCCCGAGTGAGTTCGCCTCGCGCCATGAGTGAGGTTGTTTCGGCGTTCACCCATTCCGGATCGGTGCTGAAGGCCGGATCGGCGTCAACCTCTCGGAAGAGGCGATCGATTTCGGTCCATCGCGGCGGGTTGGCGCCGGTATAGAGCTGGACCAGGTTGAGGCGAAGCATTTTGTTGCGGGGCACGAGCCGGATCGCGGCCTCGAGTTCCTGGATGGCGTTTTCGCGGTTGTTGCGATTGGCGAAGGCATCGGCGAGGGCGATGCGGATATCGGCATTTCCCGGTTGCTGCTCGCGGGCCGTCGTCAGATCGACGATGGCGGCCTCGGTGTTGTTCCGACGGATTTGGAGCAATCCGCGCAGGTAGAGGGAGCGCGGATTGGTCGGTTCGCGCAAGAGGACATCGTTGAGCCGCGTCAGGGCATCATCGATGCGACCGCTGTTGAGATATGCGGCGGCGAGAAGATTGAGAAGTTCGGCGCTGGTCGGATTCGATTTCAATTCATCGAGCAGCGCTTTCTCCGCCTCATCATACCGTCCCGCAGCCAGGAGGGTGTCGAGGCGCTGGCGTTTCACGCGCGGCTGATCGGCGTTGAATTCAAGCACCTTCAGGGCCTCGTCCACTTTTTGCTGCTGCACCAACAGCATGGCGAGCTTGAGCTGAACCTCTTCGGAGGGGGATTTGGCGAAAGAGTCGGTGAGGAGGGAGGCGGCTTCATCGACCCGGCCGGTGCGGAGATAAAGTTCCGAGAGCATGACGGTCGGCTCGGGCTTGCCGATCCACGCGGGCTGGTTTTTGAAGCGCGTGAGCACATCCTCGGCGGCGGCGGGTTCGTTGAGCAGGATCGCGATGTCGGCGAGATAGCTGTAGAAGAGCCTTTCCTCCGGCCATTTTTCGATGGCTTTTTCAAAGGTGTCCCGGGCCTTGGCCGCGAATTGACGGGCGGACGCCTGCTCATTGCGCGACATCTGGGAGGCGGCGGAGCGGAAATAGGCCATTCCCAAAGTCAACCAGTTGGAAGGCAGCTCGGGATTTTGCCGCATCGCCGCTTCGCGCGCGGGAATGACGCTGGTCGGATCGCCGAAGCTGAGTTCATGATTGAATTCCATTTCCGCGAAGCTCGCGTCGCCGGGGAAGACGCGGCGAGCCTGGGCGATATATCGCTTGGCGTCATTGGGGCGTTGAAGCGCGTAGTAGCATTCGATGATGCCCTTGAAGGCGTTGGCGTTTTCACTTTGCTTTTCAATGGCGAGGATGTACTTGGACAGCGCTTCCTCGTATTGCCCGGAGGCCTGAAGCGCCTGGCCGAGCGAGAACCAGCTTTGCGAGAATCCGGGCATTTTCTCCGTCAGATTGTGCGCGATGGTGGTGGCCTGGCGGATCTGCCCCTGCGCCATTGCCAGACGAAAACGATAGAGCGCCCCTTCGGCCTGATCGTGATTCAGAGCCGCGAGCTTGTCGGCGTAAATCGTCGCGTTCCTCCAGTCCTGCTGCTGGAAATAATGCTGGAAGAGCAGATCAAGGACTTCCGCTTCATTGGGCTTGATCGATTCCGCCTTCTTGAGATGTTCAAGCGACTTGTCAAAGTCGCGGCGGGAGCGTTCGAGGTTGGCCAGGCGAACGGAGCGGACATATTCATCCGGAATCCGCCGAATCTGGTCTTCAACGAGTTGGATGCGCTGCTGCGGATCATCGGTTTCCAATTGCCGGATCACATTGTGGATCGCCTCATTGGACGGGTCATGCGACAGGGCATCCTGGAGCAGCGCCAGCGCTTTGTCCTTCTGATTCATCTGGACATGAATCTGCACCAGCGCCTGGGTGGCCTCGAGATCCTTCGGGTCTTCCTTGCGGACGGACTCGAGAAGGCGGATGGCTTCGTCGGCCTTGCCGAGCGATCCGGCAAGCTGGGCCTTGGCCAGTCGGTTCAGACGGGTCTCTTCGGGGAGGGACTCATAATATTTCTGAAGGTCCTCGGTCCGCTGCTTCGGATCCATCGCCACCATTTTAAGGCGTTGGACATCGGCGTTGTCCGGGGCGAGCTTTTCGAGCACCTCGATATGGGCGCGGGCGTCCTCGAGCGCGTTTTCGCGGATCAGCAGTTGCACGAGTTGGATGCGCGCGGGGACGAAGCTGTCGAAGCGTTCAAGGAGATCGCTCAGGAGGGTCTTGGCCTGGCCGGTCTGCTGGGCCGCGAGGTAGCCGCGAGCGAGGAGATACATCAGGGCATAGTCGTCCTGGGTTCTCGGGCCGGTGGGACCGAAGCGGAGATTGCGGGCGCGCTCGAGGAATTGAATCGCCTCGACGGGCTTGTCCTGCACGAGCAGGAGCTTGCCGCGAAGCTGGAGGCTGTCCGGGCCTTCGCCGGCGAGATAGATGATTTTGTCGTAGCCTTCGTTGATCTGCCTGAGCAGCGCCTCGCTCTGGGCCGAATCCTTCGTCGCGGCGAGTTCATCGATGCGAAAGTTGGTCAGCTCACTGAGCGTGCTGAGTTCCTGGGCGCGAAGGAGCAGGGCGCGCGGGCCGATCATGTCCTCATTCTCTCCGATGGGCTGGGAGAGGATGTCGATGGCCTCGTTGCGGCGACCTTGCTCGGCAAGCACCTTCGCGAGGGCGATGCGGGTGGCTTGCCGATCGGGGCGATGCAGGAGGATGTCCCGATGAATCGCCTCGGCGGCGGAGCGATCGTTGGTGCGACGAAGAAACTCGGCATAGCCGAGGCGGATTTCCTCGTAGCGTTCATGGTCGGGCTGAACCAGTTCGGAGGCTCGCTGGAGCAACGTTCGGGCGCGGGCGAGATGCGCTTCGCGTTTGGAGACGTCGGGGTCGGCGCCCGCGAGGGTCAGGTAAAGCTGTCCGGCGCGCTGGGAGAGATCGGGGTTGTCGGGATGTTCCTGGAGGGGGACATCGAAGACGGCGGCGGCCTGGCGGATGGATTCGCCGGCTTCGGCGACCTGCCGGTAGCGCAGAAACTCCTGCGCCTGATGCAGCTTCATGCGCGCCTGGGCGAATTGAATGTCGGCGTTGCCGGTTTCGGCGGCGGCGAGTTCGGCGAGCTTCGTCCTGGTTTCCTCGATGACGGCGGCGTCGGTTTCCACGCCGTGCAGAATCGCCGTCGCGGGCGCGAGGACGGAATAGGTTTTTGCCCTGGCGTGGTCGGGATTGACGGCAAGGATGCGATCGGCGTAGTCCTTCACCGATCGGAACAGGTCAATGCGCGTACTCGTCCGTCCTTCCTCGAGCGCCATGATCTGGATATGCATGTCGAGAAGGCGCTCGAGCGCGGGAAGGTATCCGGGGTCGGCCTCGAGGGCGCGTTCCCACGCGGCCCGGTCGCGCCACATCTGCTCGGGGTCGGTGCGCGTCAACAGGTGGAGGATGTCGCCGTATTTCACCAGGGTTTCGGGGTTTTTGGGATCAAGAACAGCGGCCTGGTTGAGATTCCTGGCGGCGTCGACATAGTTCTTCTCGGCGATCTGCGCCTCGGCGGCATCGAGGAACTCCTGAGGTTTCTTCTTGCCGAGGATCAGTCCGGCGACAACCGCGACGACGGAAACGCCGACGACCACGCAGGTGAGGATCAGGAGGAACTTGGTGTTGACTCTTCGTGCCATGCAAAGGCCTCAGGGCATAGGAGGTAAAACGACGTAATCATTCGGCGCTTCCGCCGACGTAACGATTCCAGTCGGGAAGCGACTTCTCAACTTCAGGTAGGGCGACGGCGAGGAAATCCGTCATCACCCCGGCGGATTGCTCGTGATCCCGAAGCAGTGTCATCAGTTCGATCTTGGCGTAATAACCATATTCCGCGAACAGGTCCTGGAGTGATTTTCGCACGCCCATTGGATCGGCTTCATAGTGTCCGTTGACGTGGAAGACATAGGAGACGCTCTTGGGGACGCGGCGCATGGCGGTTTGATCCTCGAAGTTCATGAAGCTGACTTCGATCGGGTCTCGACCGGCGGGCCAGTCGATCGCGCTCTTGTCCACCAGCGTCGTCGGCCAGGCGACGACCTTGCGATTGCCGGCGGGTTCATAGCCGTCGGCGATGTAACAGCGATCGGGAATGTGCGCGACGGTGTCCACCATCCCGGTATAAAACGTCACCCCGACGTGAATCACCGCCTGCGGGTGAGCCATCTGGATTCGGCCCACTTCATTGGCGCGCTGTTCGGGAGGCATCGCCTTGATCTTTTCGATTTCATCGAGACCGACCACGCGCGCATCGACGTAATTGCGGAAGATGTATTCCTTGGCGCCCAGGGCGTCCTGGGTTTCCTTGTCGAGCGGCTCTCCGGCGACGAGTTGATGCCAATGGCCGAGTTGAATCGGCAGCGCTTCGAGGGGCCTTTGCAGATCGACGGGCTTTTTCTTGAAATGCAGGCGCATGAACGATTCCGCGGCGTTCAAGCCGACTGCGGCGATGAGCAGGACGATGCCGGCGACAAGGAAGCTTGGCTGGAGGAACCAGCGACGGTCGTTGGCGGTGTTCATGCGTCTCCCTTCGGTTTAACCTGGGGCGCGGGAGGCTGCTTCGCGGGAGGTGTCCGGCGTGGCTGGGGCTGTTGTTGCGCCGGTGTGTTGCCGCGGGGATTACGCGCCAGCGAAGGGCGATGCGGAGGCACGACCGCCGGCGGGGCGGTCAACGGACGAGGCGAAGCCATGACGGCCGACGAGGTGGCGACGCCGGGCGTCCGACGCGACGCGCCGGCGAGATCGGCCTTGTCATCCACTTCCTCGACAAAAATCTGATCGAGGAGCCAGCCGACGAGCAGAATGAGGAAAAACGCGGGAACGAGCATCACCATGCCCACGAACTGATGGGCGAAGCCTTCGGAGATTTCCCGGCTCCAGTAATGATCGAGAAGCCCTTGTCCGGCGACGCGCATCACGTTGCACAAGATGGCGATCGGCACGGCCGAAACGGTGATGAGGATCTTCTGCCACAAAGGCCGGCCGGACAAAAACGCGACGGCGGCGCCGACGGAGATGAACGTCATCAGCGATCGAAGCCCCGCGCAGGCTTCGGCGACGTTGAGGGTGCGCACATCGCCATCGAGACTGCCGATGAAAATCTTCGTGCCGCTGTTGTAGGCGGTCACACCGGTCAATTGCAGCGTTTTGACGGCGACCTTCGCCGCGAGTTGCTGGAGCGGGCTGGCGACCATGCTGTAAACGAGTCCCGGCCAGGGCAGGGCACAGACGAGGAACGCGATGGGAAACCATGCGATGCGCATGACGGCCCATCCGCAGAGCAACAGCACCACGCCGAAAAGGGTGATGACCATGCCCAGGTCTTTCACATAGTCGTTCTGTCCGGGATAGATTCCGAACATGAAGGCCGCGATGCCGAAGACCATGCTGCCGATGCCCCAGTCGAAGGCGGCGGTGAGGACGCCCCAGAGCATCAGCCCCATGCCGAGGGATTCAAAGTAGGGGATGTAGGGTCCGGGCAGGATATAAGGCGTCGCCGCGTAGCTCAGAATGCCGGCCAGCAGGACGAAGCCGCTGGAGAT
>CAYUNS010000036.1:13433-27563 GCA_964446155.1 uncultured Tepidisphaeraceae bacterium
TCGCGTGAAATCCCAGCCCATCAGCGGCCGAATCGGCTGGGCGAGAAGCTGCTCGCGGTTGACGTACAGATAATAGAGGCCGATCAGGGGAACGACGATGGCGTGGCCCCAGTTGGGTTCTCCGGAGATGGGGTTGGTCTTCAGCCACAATCGCCAGAGATTGAAGCGGAACAGGGCGATGAAGAGAACCGCGATGACGCCGATCTTCATCCATGTGGTGCGGCTCAGCCCCAGAAGCGGATCCCCACCGTTCGGTGACGAAGCGCCACCGGCGGGGATTTCCATGGTTGTGGAACTGGCAGTGCTCAAACAAACCCTCCACCCGCGAGGTGATGGATGAATTCCGCTCGTCTGGACAACGCCGGGACGAGGCGACAAATCACCGGGACGAGGCAAACCCCACGTCCATTCATACGATCGGATTGGCCGCCTGTTCCCGAAAATGATGGAGGGAACAGGCGGCGTGGATCAGCGGCGGCCTCTGTTGTTTTCCTCGGCGGCAAAGTTCCGGTCATACAAAAATCCGAATCCGTACGTCATGCGGAAGGCGTTTCTCGCGCTGGCGAGGAACGGCGCGATCGCATTGGTACCCACGCGCACCGTATCATCAGGTTTCAGGAAAATATCCGGTTGGTTTCCCGAGAAGATTGCGTCAAGATCGATGCGGACGATCATTTCCTGGTTGTCGCCGATGCGACGGATGATCTCGGTTCGACGGGGGATGGCCAGGGCGTCCAGACCGGCTGCGGCGGTAATGGCCTGCTTCAGCGTGATATTGCGTCCGGTCAGGCTGTAAACCCCCGGCCGGGCGATGTGACCGCCCAGAAAGTATTCACCGATGACGGGCGTGGGAACAAAGATCAAATCGTCCGGGCGAACCACGATGTTGTACCGGAGTTCACCGTTGCGAAGCGGATCCAGGGGCACGCGGATGATCTTGCTCTCCCCGGTGGCGCTGGGGGCGGCGAACTCGAATTCTTCCGCGACGGGCTGATCGGGTTGCGGCGCCGCGGCTTCCTCCCCGGCCGGCGCCAGCGGATCGACGGTTTCCTCTTGTGCGGGAACGGGAGCGGCCGCAGGCTTCTGCTCGGCCTTGATCGGCCGAATCACATAAATGTTCTCGATGAACGGCGAAGTCACGTCGCGAGAAAGAACCAATGCATCCAGCAGGCGGAAGTCCGACTTGAGGATCGGATATTGATTCGGCGCGCCGACCGATCCCAGGATGCTGAAGGTGCGGGCCCGCGCTTCGGAAACGAAGACCGACACCTGCGGGTCCTCGATGTAGCCTCCCTCGCGGTAGGCGTTGGCGACCGCCTGCTGCACCTCCGCTTCGCTGAGGCCCGAGGCGCGAATCTGTCCGATCAGCGGCAGGGTGATGTTGCCGCTTTCACTGACGCGAGGCTGTCGAACGGTTTCAACGTTCAACGCGATCAGGTCGGTGATGGAGACGGTCAGCAGGTCGTTCGGACCGACGACATAGTCTTCCGTCACGACCTTCAGGTCTTCCGGTTGAACATCCACCGCCGTGGCGAAGCTTGAATCCGGACCTTCGATGGCGGGATTGATCACGTCCAGGATGGGGATGACCAGCGGCTCGCCTTTCTTATAGCGCCCGACTTCGCTGGGATCGAAGAAGCTTTTGGTCTCGCATCCGGCCAGGGCGGCGATCATCGCAACCATGGCAAATCGAGGTATCCATCCGGTCGATTTCCGAATCGGCATCACGGTACGCGCAAGACGCAAGAGAGGCTCCTTTCCACGAAGGTTCACATTGAGCGGGTAGCTGCGGAAACCACGCCCCGCCGAAGCATTATCGTCGCTTCGCCGCCTGGGATTCATTCATATCCGTCAGGTAAACTACAACATGACCAGAACCGCCATGAAAATTGCCCGGGCGGTCTTCCTGGTTTATTTCGGTTCCCGACCCGCGCCAGCATTGCCCCTCAGCCTGCTATCGGACGCATGTCTTTCCGAACCGGGCCGCTACTCTAAGTGGCCAACTCTATATTGCAAGGAAATATCCTGATTGGCAACAACCCGCCGCGTCTCGCCGGTTCCGATAAACCGCCCCTGCCCGCCGAAGTCCATTACGACCATCCCCATCCCCAAAAGCGACAAAGACGATCCATCCTCCGCGACATCCTCCTGTACAACATCCTCTCCGTCGCTCCCCTCCGCCAGTGTGGGGGATATGATGTTTGGAGCGCTTCCCGGAAGGATTCAAGGATCACATCGCCAAAAACAAATTCCCGGCGAGGCCACTGACACTGGGTTGTCATCGAGGGGTGTTACGGTGAAATGCCATGATCCAGGTTCGTCTTCATCTTCGCATGGGCTGGTCGTGCTTCCTGTTTCGTCTCACCGCGCGGAAGCGACCGCGCCGGCGTGTTGTCACGGCGGCGCGCACGCCTTCGCCGCCTCTCATCCCTCCTGTGGGATATGGCGGATATGTCGCGGGGTTGCAGTATTACGATGGCCCGAGCATCCTGCATCAGTTGCGGCAGGGGATGACGCTGCGGATGGTGCGCGATCGGCACAATCCGCACGACGGCAACGCCATTCGCCTCCTGATCGGCCGACACATGCTTGGCTACGTCCCGCGCGGACCGAACGTGGAAATCGCCAGGCGGATGGATCGCGCCGAAGCCCTGATCTGCCGGATCGAGCATGTGCGATCGCAAGCCAGGCTGTGGCGGCAGGTGGAAATCCGCATCGAATCGCCATCACCCCAGCCGCAATGGTCCGAACAGTACGATGATCTCGACGACACCATGACCTTCGAGCAGGCCGGCTTCAGTGACAGGTGATGCCTGCAATATGGCGGCCATCGTGTCGCTAGGTCTCGAACCAGAAGAGGTAAACAATCTTCGGATCGTCGCGATCATCGTCAGGCGCCCGCCGCCGACTTTGACGAACTCGTCCAGTCGCTCGGACCGTCTCTCGCTCACGAAAGCGCGAGAAACGATGCTGCCGGAGATGTCGCCAAGGATGAGCATTGTTTTGAGCCTCCATTCTGTCCTCAATCAATTCACCGCCGCCATCAGCCCGAAGCCGCAATGCCGGCCGGCGCCGAGGATGATTGGGCCTGGAGGAACAGTTCACGACATCAACACGGCATTGAAGGCGAAAAGTTGATCTTATGAAGTGGCGGATTTCCAACCACTAACCGCTGCGAACTGAAACAAGCGGCAACTCCTCGGCGGCTGCGGTACATCGCGTCGTCTATGAGACGGGCATCAGATAGCAACGAACGGGCGACGTCGCTGGTCGCTGCAAATTGCCAGAGTGGCCATGCCCATCGTTTAGCAGTTTTATCTTGAAAGAAACCGGCGGTACGAAAGCCATGTTTTGTCGGGACAGCCGGGATAAGCGAAAGCCCTCGGTAAGCGAGCAGATTCAATGCCCATGAGGTCAATGGCTCGTTGCCGACACTGGTTGGATCAGCCCACATCAACGCATAACGACGGTCTTCAATCGGGGCCCAACGCATCGACAACTTTTCATCGGAGAATGGTGTATTCTCGAACAGTGCCGATTGAATTCGTCGAGTATCGACCCGCGCGATGAGTTCCTTTGCAGTGTCAAGGAAATATTGATGTCCAGATCCTGTAATGAAGCAGAAAGGTGTCGAATCCAGTCGCTTTGTTTTCAAGTCTGCACAAACTTCGCTGCCAAAGTGGGCTAACAAATCTGCTGGATGCCGAATTCCTCGAAACGCTTCTTCCAGGGAACGCAACGCGACGGTCCGGAAATGCTCAGGCGAAGCGGAGAGGTCGCGCCCCAAGCTGAGTTCCAGTGATGGCACAATACCCGCCAAGGATTCCAGCCATTGTTTGTTGGCTTCGTTGAACTCTGCTTCGAGCGGCTCGATCTCCTTTTGCCGCGCCGCCTTAAGATCATTGCCCTTCAGCCGCCGCTCTTTTAGTGCTTCTCTCGCATCTTTAACCGCCTTCTTCTTTTGAGCGACCACTTTCTTCAAATCAGCCTCATCGGTGGATTGATCTGATGTCGCTGCACTGTCCTTAATTTTGTTGAGCACCGTTTCAACCAGAGATTTCTCAGAGTACGTTTTGGAAGAAAATATCCGCGGCCGCCAGGCGCCGTCGTGCTGCTCCCAACTCATCTTGACCGTTTCATCCGGCAGCGCCAGCGTGAGCGTGCGCAGCGTGCCGAGGGCCGCGAGGAAGGCCAGGGGATTCGATCCATCGAGGCCTTTGAGAAGTATGCCGTTGATGTCAGTCATTGTTTTTTCCTTCCTGCTCGGCAGCGCTGGCCCGTTGGTCGGCAAGGCGCAGGATCGATTCGAGCCACGGCAGGCCCCACCAGCCGTGATCGCGCGTCAATTTCCAGAACCGCTCGGCCACGCCGGAGTCGAGGCGGTGGGAGGGCGTCCATGTTTTTCGTTCGTTGCCAGCGATGTCGTTGCCGTTGACACGAACCGAGCGAAGCTCGTCATCGATTGCTTCATCGAAGCAGACAGGGGCGAACGGCCGGGCGTAGCCGTGATGGGCTGCGATCAGATGCAAAAGCAAATCACGATGTGGAAGGTCGGTTTCGAGTTTGAGGTGCTCGATCAATTCAATACTGAGCGTCTCGTGCCGGAATCCGCGCGGGTACATCGCGCGATCATAGATCGCCTGCTTCTCTGCCCGAGTTCGTCGAATGCCGTCGCCTTTGGCTAGCAGTGTCGGTCGCATCATCGCTTCGTAGGGCGTAATGCCGGCGAGCATCGCCTGGAAGCGCGCATCGGACTTGCCGATGTCGTGATGCGGAGCAGAAGCGCGCACGATCGGTTCGAGATCGTTCAGATGAAGTTTAGCGAGCGACAGGGCCAATCGGGCCACGACATGTTGTGTGTGTTCGTCGAGCGGGATGAATTTGTTTCCTTCGCTGAGATCGTCCTCACCGTCGTCTTCATCGGGCGTGGGAAGTTCAAGCAGGTTTGGCGGCTCAATGATGGTCTTAAAGACGATCAGTTCATTGTGTTTCGTTTCGGGATTGTCGTCATCCACCATGTCATATCGATGGCGATCGAAACGTGAATCCAACACGGCCAGTGCACGGCGACGCTCATCAACGTCGGTGATTTCCGTTTCGAGCAGGGTTCGCAGCAACGGCCGAAGCTCACCGGCGCGGAGTTCTCGAAGATCGGATCGGCCGGGAAACACATCATGTAGGCGAATCGCCAGGCGGAGTCTGGACTGCCGCGTGGATCGTTCGGCGACATCCACCGAACGATCCAGCGATGCACAACGGGCGGCGGATTCGTCGTCGGATTCAGGTGGCGTCTTCTCGTAACTCGATCGAGTGGCATTTGGGATGTGGCCGAGTTCGAGCCAACTGCGAGATGAGACCGGCATGACGATAGTGTCGCCGGGCTTAAGCTCGCGCGGATCATCGGTGACGAAGCCGACCAACTGTCGCTTCTTTTCGGTGTTGTCGCCCGGTTTGCGGCCGTAGCGCCAGACGACGATGCGGGCGGACTGCGTTTCGCTGCTGCCGTCGCGATTGTCTTCGGTTTCAACAGTGCGCATCGGCACGTCGGCATCGGCATTAGTCTTGAATCGCTCGCCCATCCATCGCTTCACCGCGACCAACGGTACGGTCATGCACTCCGGTGAAGTCGGCGGGAGCAACCGGACGATTTCGGGCCAGCGTTCATCCGCAGTGTCGTCATCAGGGCCAAGATCCGCCCGCCAGCAGACGTTGACTTCGGCGTTGTCGCGCTGCGGGCCGTGGATGAAGTAGCTCACATCCGGGCTTGGCACGGGCTGCGGCGCGGTCTGGCAGAGGCCGTCGAGATGGGCGGGCAGCAGGACGGCGGCGTTCTGAGTCGGCGACAGCAAACGCTTTGGAGCTCTTTCATCGAGATAGGTCGCGTGTTCGCGTTCAACCTCGTCCCACAGCGGCTTGAAGTTGGAGATTCCAAAATCGACCTGATCGCTCCCGCTCTTTTTTGATTGCAGCCATTCCCATGTGTGCTTGAGCGCATTGTCGTAGATCGGATCTTCGTTTTTCCACGATGCCTCGTTGGTAACGATGGCGGCAAAGGCTTCGAACGGCGATCCATCGGGGTTCTTTCGTCCTTTGCGATTTAGGCGTCCGAATCGCTGACGCAGCGCGTCGATGCTGGCGCACTCGGTGATGAGGGCGTCGAAGTCGTAATCGGCACCGACTTCCAGACACTGTGTGGCGACGATGAAGACAGGCCTGGCGTCATCGGGAAAGACATCGGGACGATCAGGGCCGACGAGTGCGCGGAGTTTGTTTTGCAGATCGTCCCGATCGATGGGCCGCATCCGGCCGATGATGAGGTGGACGTTCTCGCCATGCTCTTTGGCCAGTTCGGCGGCGATTTGGCGAGCAGTCTGCACACGGTTGACAATGATGCCGACGGCTTTTCGTCCGGCGAAGAGTGCTCCATCGGGTTTGGTGCTCTTCGCGATGTCTACTACGTCATCGACGATGGTTTTCTTCTTCTTCAAGTCGACGAGTTTTGCCGGCTTTGATGCCTCCTGCCATTGCTTCAGGATCGGGTGCGCGCGATCCGCGTCTTCGAGGCCGAATCGATTCTTCGCTTCCGCGGGCGTGGCGGTCATCTGCACGAAACGCATCGGCGGGGCGGTTGCGTGTTGTGCCTGATAACGCGTGAGCAGGTGCATTGTCTGCGAAAACGCGCGGGTGACGTGGGCCTCGTCGAGCAGGATGGTCGAATCGCACGCGCACAGGGCCGCGTGGACGGGTTTCATCGAATCCGAGACGCCATACCCGCGAAACAGCAGGCGCGAGCCGAGCTGGTCGGCGGTGGTGCAGACGACGATCGGCTGGGTGATGCTGCGCGCCCAGGCACGGTCGCGATAGATGCCGCCGCGAAGCTGGGCGATGTCGAGCGGCGGAGCTTTCTCGTCGCCGCTGATCTCATGCAATGCGTCAGCGACTTCTTTGAGAATGCCGTCCTTCGCGTCGATCAATTTCTGCGCGAGCGACTTCGCCCGGTCGAACGCCTCATCGACAATCACGCGCCGGTTGACGGCGAAGAAAATCCGCCGTCCCACAGTGCGCTTGCTCGTTTCCAACCCTGCCTGACACGCCAGCACGAAGACGGCGATATCGATCGCTGCGGTCTTGCCGCTGGCGGTCGGCAGGTCGATACAGTCGGGCCAACCTTCGTTGAACACTTGGTTTGCGAGGCGCGTTTGCCAAGGGAACGGATTGTAGCCCCAGAGCGTACTAAAGAACTTATCGAACTGCTGGATCGAAAGACTCATCGTCCCTCCCCGTTCGTCCAGGGGCGCATCAGCCCATAACCGCGGAATCTCCCGGCTCCGAGCAGCACCGGGCCTTGCACGGGACGATCGAACTCGATGGCGACATGCACCTGAAACCTGCCCTTGCGAAGCTGCGGAAACCCGCCCTGGCCGGGCATGGCACGCAGCGAGCCAACAAAGAACGGCGTCTTTTCAACGCGTACCGCAATTGGCTCGGGCAGGCCGACGTGTTCGCATGATTTGACGATGATGCCGGCGACTTCCTCACGCCAGGCGCACGGCTCCTTCACGCGATCCGCCTTCGGCATCCGATCGAGCAACACCGGCGTGACCGATGCCCACGACCGGCTTGGCGCGGTGTACGTCAGGGTTTGCAGCGTTCGTTTTGGCGACAGGTCCGTCTCGCGCACGAGTTTCCAAATGCCGGCCTTGCCCAACGTCAGTTCAAGCGGTTTCGGCTCGTTGTTCTCTTTGAACAGGAATGGCGCAAGCACGTTTGCCCGATCCCGATAAGGCAGATTACGCGGCAGTACGATGCCCAGGCCCATTAAGTGTCCGTCGGCGAACTGCTCGGCTTTGATCCAATGTCTGCCGACGAACGCGAGCGGAATCAACGCCATGTGATTCTGCGAGGTCAGCTTGTCACCGTTGCATTCATGGCCGCCGACCCACGAGGGCACGGGCTGGATTTTTGATTTGTCCATAATCAACTTGCGAAGCGTTTTAGTGATCTGCGCTGTTGATTCCAGATTGAATCCCTGAGTCGCATCGTCATGTTCCTTCAACACGATGAAGTTGGGATCGAAGTACAAGGGCTGATCAGACGCGGACGGTTCGACGACCGGCTTGTAGCTGACGGCGTGCTTGAAACTCGGATAGAGCGGTCCGCGCGGCGGCTTGTCGCCAAAGCGATCCTTGATCTTCCGCTTCTCCTCGGACAATTTCGCGTCAAAGTCGGCCTTTCGCTCCTTCGCGCCCTTGCCTTTGATCTGTTTTTTCTCGGCTTCGAGGCGCTCGATAACCGCACTCATCGCCTGAAAGTCATCCCTGTCGTTTTGCCCAAAGTCGGCTTCGAGCGATCGTAACATCGTTTTGAATAGCGTTCTGTACTTTGCACCAAGCCCGCTCGGATCGGGTACATGTGTCGGCTCCGTCGGCGCATCACGTTCCAGCCGACACCAGATGAGCGATGACGGATGCCCGATGCGTGTCACGTTTCGGCAGACGGTTTCCAAGGCGATTAGATGCCGGGCGTCATCATCGGAAGCGAACTGCCAAGTCATCTGAACCGGTTCGTTGCCGACGTGAACGCGAGGGAATGTGCGCGGCTGACGCGAGCGACTCAGTAATGCGTCGCCGCCGTTCTGATCATTAACCGGAACAAAAACAGTCAGCACCTCACGCTCGGTGTGCTGCGGGATGGTCATCGTTGGGGGATCAAGCCCTGCGAGCCATTCGAGGGCGGCGCGTTCGGCGTCCTCATCGGCTTTGTCCTTGCCGGCGCCGTTGGTCTCGAAATGCGCGGCTGCCATCGCCATGAAAACTTTGGCGGGCGGTACTGGCCATTCGGCCTGCTCGCGGTTGGTGGGGTCGGTCGCGACGGCGTAGCCGGTGAGGTACTCGATAACGAGGGAAAAGGATGGCATCGATCAGCCCTCCTTCTCGTCTTCGCCACCGGCGGCGGCAAGTTCCTGGCTCTTCTTTACCAGCGCGATCAGTTCGGGCGATGGTGTGAGCGAAATCGGCTTGGTCTCCCAAGGAAGTCCGAGTTTGGTCGCGGCTTTGACGGCGTCGTTGTAGACGGCGATCGCCTGCGTCGAATCGAGCGAAATCGGCGTGGGCTTACCTGGAGTTTCAAGCAGTTCAAAACTCAGCGGGCCTTCAGGAAAGAGCAGGCATCGTGAGCGCAGATCGCTGCCGCGTTCGAGGGAAAGCGTCAGGCCAACCAGCGCCAAGGCGGCAAGCACGTTGCGGGCAGCATCATCGACTTTCGGATCAAGTTTTCCGTCAATCGGAAACCGCAGTCGCCGTAATTGCGGAAGCGACAGTACGGCGGTGTGTTCGGCGTGGGCGATGGTGACTCCACCGGCAGCGATGTCTCCTTGCCGCACAGGTTCACCAGTCAGCGGATCACGGCCTTCAGCTCCCTTCTGATACTTGGCAAAGGATGGAGGTATATTACTGTGTCCGATTTCAGATGGGTTGACACTTCCTTTCTGTTTTGCATCTGCAAATTTCCAGTTTCCCTTCCCGTCATTTACCACTTGAACCTTGGACGAGATTTGAAGCGGATCGATGCGGCTACCAGTCCGAATTCCGAACACTGCGTCAATACCGACGACCTCGGAAACAAGTGCTCGTGCGAATTTGTTGCCGAGTCCACCCGCTTTTTCAGGTGATCCCCACATCCCTAAGAAGAGGCCAGTAGGACACAATTCAAAAATCGGTGTTGCATTTCCGAGGGTTGCAGAAGCCCAGCGACGTGCATAGTCAGAATCTTTAAAGCGAACTCCTTTGGAAACTTCGCAGTCGCGCAAAATGGCATCTGGTAAGCGATGAGGTACGGTAAGCGAGGTAATAGGATCGCTGATCTGCTTTAGGAGTTGTTTGTTTGCATCACCGAAGTTCACAACGATCAACGGCATCGACAATTTGTCTTCGTCGATCGCCTGTTGGAGGGCATCTTCGATGCGGTTGGCCTGGCTCTGTACGGAGTCGAGCAGGACGCAGTCGACCACGCGCGTTTCGCCGGGTTTGTCTTTGTCGGGCACACGCCGCTGTTCCGTCGCATAAACCCCACCTGAATGCGTCGGCGGGAAAACCTTCGTTCCCTCCCCCGCGGCAGGTTGAAGAATGGTCTTGCACCGAATGGCCGCCGCATGGCCAGAAACGGCATTTTTCAGCGTGCCGAAATCCAGTTTTTTAGCATCTGTTTCCATGTTCATGTTTCTCCTCCCGCATGTTGCGGGTGTTGAGTTGATTAACTGTTCCTTTTCAGCAGCCCCCAGCGAGCTGATGTGCAAAAACCGATATAACCTGTTTCGATCCCGCGTCGCAACCCTCGCCAATCGGCGCGACAGGAGGCGGCGGAGGTTGGGGCTGGTGATGGGCCGCCCCCTCTGTGCTGCGAGCCGGCGATCACGCTCGGTTCGCAGCACGGCCCACCACCAGGCCCGCTCGGCGTCCGTGCCGTGGCCGTTCTGATTCATGGGCGGCAATGTAAGGAAGGACGCTGACAACCTGGTGTCAGCGAGGATCGATTAATTTGTTGGGATATTTGTTGGCCATCGCCTGGGCAAGTTGCCACGGCAGCAAACTTCACACCCTATTGTCACCATAATTCTTCAACATGAAGCCGCACATCGTATCCGGATCGCGCCGATGTCCGCGCACACGGTGCTCGGAGCGACCCGCAGGAGATGAGCGATTGCACGGATGGCGAATCCTTCGCTGAGATAGTGGATCAGGAGACACTGACGTTTGGTCACCGCACAACTCGCGACCCATCCTGCGAGATCCGCCGCGTCAATTCGTTCAATGCCGGCGTCGGAGCTGATAAGTGGATGGTACGAGAGTTTGTCGAGCACGCGGCGATAGATTTTTCGCCGCCGGGCGTAATGAGCGCGCTCTCGCCACCACAGTATCTTGGATGGTCCTGTGCATTGCCCTTGCAGCCGGGCAAGCTCAATATTCTGTCGCACATCATCATCATCGAACGCAGGGTCTGGGTAAGCCATGGCAGGCTCCTTTCGTCATATGGAATACTTTCGTCACATGGATATAGATGCGCAAGCAGACAATGCGCTCGCGATATTGACTCCTTCTCAAACTCATCCTACTATACAGAAGTCTTGGTGGCCCCATTGAAGATGCATGGTAGGTTGAGTTATATGATTCCACCAGGAAGACTTCCGCGCTGATGAAGCGCGGCCCCATTGCCTCGATCAGGCGGTCAGCTTGATCGAGGCTTTTGATTGGCTAGTCGTTATGGACCAACTCGATCGGAATGTGTTGTGCGTCCGGGTGATGGGCAAGCACACGGGCGTGGTGCGTCGTTTCGCGATTGCCGTTTCGCGTGGTGATCGTGATTTGCTCCGATGTCAGACAAGGTGGTTCGGCAAATCGGATTTCCGTGGCGCAGACGTGCGTGGGCCGAAGGCGCCGGCCAGCATCGATGACCTCGACTTCGACATAAGTCCATCGCGAAGCCGATACGGAATTAGAATCCAAGTTCATGCTGCCTCCAAACGATCAAATCGCGGCCTACGAGCATCTTATCCGGACAAACGCTGTTTGGTCATCTGGGCTTTGGACCGGGCCAGGACGGTTTTGTCATGGAATCGTCCAGCCTGACCGCGGTCAAATTTTTCGATCGTCAGGAGCGATACCAGCGAGAGCGAGACGTTTATCTCGTGCTGTCCAGTAAGCGGATCGAGCAGATTGCCGGCCACAACATTCCGCGCCTCATCAACGCCATTGATTCCTTATGTGTCCTTGAACTGACCATCGTCGAGCGACCCTTTATTCTCGATTTCGCCGGCGCCAAACTTCCACACGAAGTGCCGGATTTCGAGGCCGACGTGATTCGGGAACATCATCGGCAACTTCAGGAACGCTTCGGCGATCGCTGGACCGATGTGTTGCATATTGTGGAGATGTTTCGCTTGGCCACGGGATACACACTATTCGACATCCATCAGGGCAACATCGCGTTCGCTGACGGATGAGGTGAAGTCAGCGTAGCTTACGTTTTTTTCTTCGTGTATCGCTCGGCCGTCGCCTGGGCGAGTTGCCGGACGCGCTCGATGAGTTCCGGCGGCTCGAGGATCGTGATGTTCGGGCCGTAGCCGAGGATCCACCAGACGATTTCATCCAGGCCGTCGACGGTGAAACGCAGCGTGACCGCGCCCGTGTCGTGGTCCCACTCCTCCTCCTGCGTCGGATGCCAGCGGGTTTCGCTGGCGTTGTCGGCGAAGGCGGCATCGAAGCGCACGGCGATGCGATGGGACGTGTCGCCGCGGATCATTCGCCAGGCGTTGCCGAGATGAGTGCGGATGTCGAAGTCGTCGGGGATGACGAGCGGGCGCTCGGTGGGCCGGACGAACGTGAAGCGATTGAGCTTGAGTTGCCGCACCGCATCGCGCCCGCCGTGGTGTCCGATGACATACCACGCGCGCTGGCAGAACCAGAGCGCATAGGGGTGCAGGTCGAATTCGGCCTGATCGTTGGAAGGGGACTCGTCCTTGCCCCTGGCGGATTCATACACGCATCGCAGGACGCGCCGGTGGGCGATGGCGTCGCGCACGTCGTCGTAGACATCGCGACAGGAATCGTCGTCGGCGGATCGCGCGAGGTCGATGTGGACGTGGCCGTCAATCGGCTCGATGGAGGTCTGGACGGTGGCGGAGAGCTGCGAGCGGAGCTTTTCGGCGGCGCGGGAGGCGATGCCGAAGAAGGGAATCTGCGAACCCTCGCCGATTTCCTCGAGCAGGGCGACGATGCTCATCGCCTCCTCGAACGTCAGCTCCACCGGCGGCATGTAGAATCCACGCGCGACGCGGTATCCGTTGCTCTCCTCGTCGAAGTGGCAGGGCACACCGGAGGCGTTGAGCGTATCGATGTCCCGATAAATGGTCCGCTCATGGGTCTCGAGTATCTTCGCCAGCGCCGGTGCGTTCAAACCCCGCCGACCCTGAATCACCGACATCAGCCGAAGAAGCCTGTGAACGCGCGTGTAGATTTTCGCCATCGTCGCGTCACCGTATCACGACCCGCGGTTCGCTGCCAGAGTGATCGTGACGTTGGCGGGCGGATTTTCACACCGGCGTCGGACACGCGAAGTACGCGACGATTGCGAATGTTCCAACGGAAGGGAAGGGGTAGGATATACACCGGTCGATCATATACAATGCTGCACCGGCGCGTGGGGGCCAGGAGCGGGGTTTCCGATGCCTTCGGCCCCGCCGCTTCCACCGACACCGCCCGTAGGGAATGTGAAACCCATTATTCCCGCATTTTAGGAAAGGGAAGGTAATGCCTGTCGTCATTGGAAATCACGGTTGGTCTGTTGCAATCATTGTGGTGGCGTGGTGCCTTTCATTGCCTGGCTGTCAAGAGAATGGCAAGCCTGATGGAACAATGAATCATCTGACCCGCCTATTGAATGAACAGAAGGCTGAGGACAAGCTGCGAGGCACAGCAGTAGTAGATAAAGCTCTATATATTGACGACACCTATGAAGTGTGGATGCGGGAACTGGCACCTCAGGTTGTTCCAACCATTTCCAACGCCGCTCATTCTGCATACATCCACGTATTTGAGAGAGGTAAATTTAGATGCACCATTCCTGTGGACGTGCGTCTCGGAGACTGGTTTCCGAGGGTCAGGTTTGTGGGGGCGAATACGCTTGTAATCCTGAGTTACCTGTATACTGAACGAGAAGAAATAGCGCCTCCCTATTACATGGTTCAACTGCATAGGGTCGATAGATTTCGCTGCGATAAGCTGATCGAGCAGGAGTTCCAGAGCGGAGGTCGAGATGACCAGGACCGATTCACATATTGGTTTTACGAGTTTATCGACACCCCTCTTAGCGACTTTGCGCTTATAAAGTTTCGCTTTCGGCACGATCCGTCGGCCGCGGTTCCTTGGCAAGGTGTGTGCGAGGAAGTCATTGATATTGACCTTAAAACACCATAATCTCCCTGATTGGCACGCATATCGAGGAATATGATAAGGGCCGCGTTGGCTCTGAGGACAAAATCGGGTCCACCTTGAGTTTTGTCTTGTGCGAACGAGGCAAATCAGGTCCGTCCGGCTCCATTCGGACCTTAACAATGTTAGGCGCCCGTTTGGTTGC
>CAYUNS010000037.1:0-12460 GCA_964446155.1 uncultured Tepidisphaeraceae bacterium
TGAAACTGTGTGCGACGTTCACGATGGCGATGGGGCTTGCGGCCACTTCGGCCGCAGGCGAATCGGTGCTGGTGACCGATCCGGGCGCGCGACAGGTGCGCAACAACGGCTCCACCGATTTCGCCGGGACGCTCGGTTACGATATTCAGGTCGGCGGCGCTGATGTCGAGGTCACTCACCTGGGGATCTGGGATGGACCGGGCAATGAGACGACTTCCGACAAAGGCACGCCGGGCGACGGACTGGAGCAGTCCGCGATGGTCGGCATTTACCTCGCGTCGGATCGTCGGCTCATCGCGGAAACGACCATTCCGGCCGGAACGGAAGGCAAGCTTGAAGGCGAGTTCCGCTACGTGGCTCTCGACAAGCCGGTCACGCTGACCGCCGGCCAGACGTATCGCATCGCCACAAGCTATGACAAGGGAGGCAACGCCTTTCGCAACTACCATAATGGCCGCGCCGGACCCAAGGTCAGCGAGCACTTCGCCGTCTCGCAACTCGCTTATCACGCCAGCGGCAACCGTGAGCGGCTCGTGTTCCCCGCCGGGCAACGCGAAGGTTCGATCTACATCGGGCCGAACTTTCGATACACCGGCGGCGCCGCCGTTCCCCAACCCGAGCCGACCGAGGCTCCCGGCGATCGGCTCAAGGATGCCGATGCGCAGCCCGGCCGGCTCCTTCTCACCGAAGGCTTTGAAGACACTCCCGCCGGCGAACTGCCCAAAGGATGGACCATGGAGCCTGCCAGCCAATCGCGCGAATCATTCGTGAAAATCGACCAGCCGGGCGCGGGCTATGCCGGTCATTCCCTGAATCTCCGCCGCGATGGAAGCGTCGCGGAACAGGACGGCTTCGGAGGGCTGACCTACCGGCTGGACGAACCCGCCGCCCGCATCGCGTTGACGTTCGACTACCGGGTCCAGGCGGAACGTTCCAACGCGCCTGCCGTGGAAGTGTTCACCCTCGGCCCGGACTCGATCGAACCGACGCAACTCCGGTTGCGGATCATGCAGGATCGGCTTCAGCAGTACGGCGGGATCCAGCTCGGCTGGGTCAATGTTCCCATCACCGGGGCGTCCGCCGGGCGGACGTTCACGGCGACCGCCCCGTGGTATCGCGTCCGCCTGGTGATCGATCAGAAAGCCGAGGGCATCGCGGTCCACATCTCCGATGCCAACAGCCCCGAGGTCTCCTCCGAGCCTGTCGCGATCGTTCCCGCCAACGGGATCGGCCAGTCGATCGCGGCCATCCGTCTCGTGTCTTCCCAGTCCGTGGTCAATCAGGTCTGGATCGACGACGTGACCCTTCATGCCGGTGATGAGATCCCCGCTCCCGGCGAGCCTGCGCTCAGGCCGGACCTGACCGAGGGATATCAACTGTGGACGGGCGAGACTTATCCTCGTTCCTTCGCCGACATCGCGTATCCCGAGGGCATCGAGTACAGCATTGTTTACCGCAACGTACGTCCCTGGCGCTGGTACCACGGCTCGTCGCTCGAGGTGCATAACGGCAAGATGTACGCCAGTTGGGGCGCCAACGACAAGGGAGAGAACGTGCCGGGCGAAGTGGTGCTCTACAACACCTCCAGCGACGGCGGGAAAACGTGGTCCGAAGCGAAGGTTCTCGCCCCCGGCGACGGCGAGGGCGGAACCGAATACTCGAACAGCCACGGCACGCTGCTGTCGCACGACGGCAAGCTGTGGGGCTTTTTTCAGCATTGGGCGGGCGGCTGGGACAACCCGCTGAGCACCGAAGCATTCATCCTCAACGAAGAGACCGATGAATGGGAATCGCAGGGCATCGTCGCCACCCAGGGCTGGGCGCTGGATCGGCCAAAGAAGACCGACGACGGCAACTGGGTGATGGGCGTCTCGGGCTTCCGGATGCAGCGCCCCGCGGCGATGGTCAGCGACGGTGACAACCTGTTGAAGTGGGACACCATCGCCATTCCCACCGCGGGACAGGAACGGCGGTTTCCCGAGACGAGCCTGATCGTTGATGGCAACGATGTGTGGAGCATCACCCGATGGGAAGATCGCCAGCGCGTCCTGGTCTCGACCAGCAACGACGGCGGCCGGACATGGGCGGAAGCGCAGCACAGCAACATGCCGATGGACACGTCCAAGCCCGACTCGGGCACGCTGAGCACCGGGCAGTGGTTCCTCGTCATCAACGTGGAAGATCGCCAGGCTCTGATGATCGCCGTCGGCAAGCCCGGCGAGAAGGGATTCAGTAAGCTTTACAAGATCCGCTACGGCTCGCCGCCCACGGAGCACGGCTACGACGGATCGCCGAATCCGCGCCGGTATGCCTACCCGTATTCCATCGAGCATGACGGCAAGCTCTACGTGACCTACTCGGTTCGCCTGGCGGATGTGGAAGTGGCCATCATCCCGATCGAATCGCTCAAGGCGGAATGACCGATTCCTCCGTCCCCACTCACGGCGGCCTTCGAGGCCGCCGTTTTTTTATGGACGGTGCGAATTGAACCGACGCGGTGGCTTGAGATTTGTCGGCCGGCGCCTCCTGTGTTAGTTTTGCCGGTCGGGCAAGCCAATGCACGGAGGCAAATGGCATCGGGCGCGAACATCTATCTCAACCGGCGCATGGCGGTGCTGCTGGCGCTGGGGTTTTCGTCCGGCCTGCCCTTCGCGCTCACCGCCGACACCCTCCAGGCATGGATGACCGATCGCGGCGTCGATCTCGGCGTCATCGGCTTGTTCGGACTGGTCGCACTCCCCTACAGCCTGAAATTCCTTTGGGCGCCGCTGATCGATCGATATGTCCCTCCCCTGCTCGGCAGGCGCCGCGGATGGATGTTGATCTGGCAGATCGCGATCATCCTCACCCTGCTGGTGATGTCGGGAATCGGCGGTTCACCGTCGCTGGTGGTGATCGCCGCGACCGCGCTGGGCATCGCCTTTTGCAGCGCCAGCCAGGACATCGTCGTCGATGCCTATCGCGCCGACGTTCTTCCGCCCGACGAGCGCGGCGCGGGATCGGCCGTCTCCGTCATGGGGTATCGCATCGGATTCATCCTCAGCGGCGCGGGCGCCCTGTTTCTCGTCGGAAAACATGATGTTCCCTGGCCGGTCATCTACGCGATCATGGCCTGCGCGATGAGCGTCGGCGTGATCGCCACCCTGCTCGCGCCCGAGCCGGCGCGCGGCGCCGATCCGCCGGCCTCGCTCGCATCGGCCGTCGTGGCCCCTTTCGCCGCCTTCATCGCTCGTCGAGGCGGATGGCTGATCCTCCTGTTCGTCCTCCTCTTCAAGCTCCCCGACATCGCCGCCGGTAAAATGACACTGCCGTTCATGCTCAAAATCGGCATTGCGATGGAGGACATCGCCGTCGTCCGGCAATGGTGGGGAATGATCATCACCATTGTCGGCGCCCTGGTCGGAGGCGCGATCGTCGCGCGGCTGAAGCTCTGGCCGAGCCTCTGGTTGTTCGGAATCCTCCAGGCCGTCAGCAATCTCGGATTCTATGTCCTCGCCCAGGTCGGCCCGCGATACGATGCGATGGTCGCCGTGATCTGTCTCGAAAACTTCTGCACCGGACTCGTCACCGCCGGTTTCACCGCCTTCCTCATCAGCCAGTGCCATCCGAAATATTCCGCGACCCAGTTCGCACTGCTCACCAGCGTGATGGCGCTGGCGCGCGATCTCCTGGGCGCGCCGACCGGCTATTTCGCGGATCAGCTCGGCTGGCCGATGTTTTTTCTGCTCAGCGTCGTCCTCGCCGTCCCCGGTTTGATGCTCATGCCCTGGGTAAGGCGGCTGCCAACCATCGATGCGCCTGAAGCATCGGGATTCGAGGCATTGCCCGCCAACCCCCGATCGGCCGCGCCCGTCGCTCAACCGACGTGAAGCTACACCTTTGCCCCCCGACGCGATACGATGCCCAACATGAAATTCAATATCGCTTTTCCTGCAATCGCACTCGGCTTCGTCACGCTCCTGATGGGATGCTCCACGCGGACGGACACCTACCAGTTTTCCGTCCAGAACAGCACCGATCAGCCGATCACGATCGGGCTGGCCAAGGAAGGCGGTCCTTACCAGGACGTGTGGGCCTCTCCCGAGCAAGCCGCGATCTACACCGCGCCCGATGAAAAACCCTGGGGAGTGATCGTCGATCCCGGCAAGACCGCGTCGGCCGGACCCATCAAAGGCGCCTTCTCCCGCGGATCGCGCGGCATGCTTCGCATCTATGCCGGCAAGCCGACCATCTCGGAAATTCTCGCGACCGGGCGCGACAGCCTGCTCCGTCTCGATGTGCCGCTCCATCCCGGTCAAAATGATTTCATGATCGTTCACAAGGAAGGCAGACTTGCCGCCGTGAAACCTGAACGACCGACGGAGGACAGCCGGTAAACGACGGCCGCCGAGACGTTCTCCCTCTCCGCACATGCGCATGAACCGCCATGTCCCACGAGCAACATCAACACGCCGCATCGACCGCCTTCGCCCGCTGTGCCGTCGTCACGCTCAGTGACACGCGCACCGCGGACACGGACACCAGCGGCGCGCGAATCAGGGCGCTTCTCGAACAATCGCAACATCATGTGGCGTACACTGAAATCCTTCCCGACGACCCCGTCCGGCTCGATCTGCTGCTCGGCGGGCTGACCGAGCGCGACGACATTGACGCGATCCTCACCACGGGCGGGACCGGCATTGGCCGGCGGGATGTCACCATCGCCGTCATCGAGCAATGGATCGAGCAGCCCCTTCCCGGCTTCGGAGAGTTGTTTCGGTTCCTGAGTTGGGAGCAAATCGGCAGCGGAGCGATGCTCTCCCGCGCCGCCGCCGGCATCGCGCGGGGAAAGCTCCTGTTCGCCATGCCCGGATCCACCGCGGCCGTGGAACTGGCGATGACCAAACTCATCCTGCCGCAACTGAAGCACCTGATCCACGAGCTGCGACGTTGACCCCATTCGCATGAAACACAAAGGCGCGGCGAAGCGCGGCTATATCAATAGCATCCATGCCAGCCCCAGGAGCGAGAAAAATCCGACCACGTCGGTGATGGTGGTCGCGAAAATGGTCGCCGACTGCGCCGGATCGAAGCCGAGCTTTTTCATGATGAAGGGAAGCGTCACGCCGCAAACGCAGGCGAGGGAATGGTTGATCACCAGCGCCAACCCCACGACCACTCCGAGCATCGGTCCGCGGTCGCTGTGGAAAAAGCCGGCGGCCAGACCGGTCACCGTGCCGATCGTCGCTCCCATCAGCATGCCCACCAGCAACTGCTTGCGCAGCACGCTGCGCAGCAGGCGGGTGTCCACCTCGTTCAGCGCCATGCCCCGCACCGCGACGGCCATCGCCTGCGCCGAGGCGTTGCCGCCGGTGCCGGCGATGATCGGCATGTAAACCGCAAGCACCGCGATCTGGGCAATGACGCTCTCGAACATCCCCACCACCGACGCCGCGACCACCGCCGTCACCAGGTTCACCAGCAGCCATCCGACGCGCTTCTGATAGCTGAACAGCCACGGGCTTGTCAGCCTCTCCTCGGCGCCGGCCCCGAACATTCGCTGCACGTCCTCGGTGGCCTCCTCCTCGAGCACGTCCACCACGTCATCCACCGTGATCAATCCCATCAGCTTGTTCTGCTGATCGACGACGGGCAGCGCGAGATAGCCGTGGCGGCGCATGAGCCGCGCGACTTCTCCCTGGTCCATGGTAACCGGTACGCTCGCGACGTTCGTGCGCATCATCTGCGAGAGAAGGGTTTCGGGATGCGCCAGGATCAGGTCGCGCATCGACAGCACGCCGATGAGATGCCTCCGGGCGTCGATCACATAGACGTAGAACATCTGGGTGAGCTGCTCGTTCAGCCGGCGAAGCTCGTCGATCGCCTGTCCGACGCTGAAATGCTCGGGCAGCGCCGTCACCTCGGTTTTCATCATCCCGCCGGCGCTGTCGGATGGATATTGCTCGAGCCGGCGGATCGATTCGACCTCGTGGTCGCTGAGCTGCCGCATCAGCGAGTCATGGACGACCCCGGAGACGTGGCCGAGGATGTCCACGCGATCGTCCGACGCCATCGCCGAAAGGACCATCGACGCCTCCGGCGGCTGCATTTCCGCAAGCACCGGGCCGGCCTGCTCGGGGTCCATGCGGGAGAGAATGCCCGCGGCGGTGGTGGGATCGAGAATCTCCGCGACCTCGGCGGCCTGACTGGCTGAAAGCCGGCGAAGAATGGCGGCGGCGTCGGCGGCGGGAATGTCCTCGATCCGATCCGCCACCGCCGAAGACTGGCTCGCGGCGGTGATTTCCTCCTCGACCGATCGCGCGTTCTCACCGACTTCATTTATGTCGTTGGACATGATCCTCGCTTGCTGAAAAAGTCGATCCGGCCGGAAAATATACGAAGTGAAACTATGGCTTGCCAGTGGCGTCGGTTCCCCAGGGATTGTTTCCCCGCTGAACGGATTGCCCCTGTTTCACCGGCCCTTTCTTCCACCCGGTTCCGCGCTCAATCCAGGGCCGCGTACCAGAACAAGGTCGCGGACTCGCTCACCAGGTCATGGTTGGTGTGCCGCTGCGCATCCACGCCCGCGAGATCAAAGCCGCACTTGAGAAGCAGCTTGCATGCCGGGAGATTGTCCGTGCGCACCTCGGCCGACACCGCGCGCAGCCCGCGCTGGCGCGCGTGCTGGATCGCCTGGTAGATGAACGCCGTGCCGATGCCCTGCCGCCGGAGATCGAAGTCGATGCGGGCATCGAGAATGTTCAGCGTCCGGCGATCGGGCATTTCCCTCGCCAGCAGCATCGCAACCGGCTGATCGTCATGTTCCGCGATCAGGGCGAGGCCTTCCTCGACGCCGTTCAAAACCTGCTTCAGATCGAACAGGGTCTCCTCGTGCATCGGATTGGGGTCGATCCGGCGCTGGTGAAGTTCGCGCTCCCGCAGGTTCCACGAGACGCAAAGCCCTTCGCCGGCGCGGTCGAGATGCAGGTAATGACAGGACTCGATCGTACCGTCGATCTCGCGCAGCATGTCGATGTCGTCAGGCGTCATGGCTCGGATCAGCATGAGCGGAGCATACCGCGCCCAGGGGCGCATTTGCAGGGGGCGCCAAGCGCCGGATGGGGCTGTTGCGTCAATGAATGCCGCCGATACGATGTTCCGGCGGAGGGGGAAGCGAAATCGAAGGAATCGTCATATGCCATCCATCGACATGCCGCTCGATCAGTTGCGGCAATACAAGCCTCCCCTTTATCGCGAAGCCGATTTCGATGCGTACTGGGACAGCACCATCGCCGAGGCGATCAGGCAGCCGTTGAATGTGGAGCTGATCCCCTATGAGCTGCCCGCCAGGGGCGTGCGGTTTTATGCGGTGCGATACGACGGCTTTGGCGGAGGGCGCATCGCGGGATGGTATGCCCGGCCGGATTCCAAGGGACCTTTCCCCGGCATCTGCCAATATCACGGCTACAGCGGCCGCGGTCCACGCCCGATGGACCTGCTGAATTTCGCCTCCCAGGGCATCGCCGTGCTCAGCATGGATTGCCGCGGGCAAAATGGGCAGTCGGAAGACGCCGGCTCCGGTTGCGAAGGCGCCGT
The DNA here is from genome assembly GCA_964446155.1 of uncultured Tepidisphaeraceae bacterium. Taxonomy (GTDB): domain Bacteria; phylum Planctomycetota; class Phycisphaerae; order Tepidisphaerales; family Tepidisphaeraceae; genus CAYUNS01. Next base: position 7,576 of record CAYUNS010000037.1, read on the forward strand.
GAGCGGATGGATGACCAGGGGAATTCGCGATCCGAAGAAGTATTATTATCGCTTCGTCTACGCCGACGCCGTGCGCGCCCTCGAGTTGCTCGCACAACGCGACGAAGTGGATGAAAAGCGCCTCGCCATCACCGGCGGCAGCCAGGGCGGGGGAATTTCACTCGCGGTGTCGGCCCTGTCGGACCGGCCGATCCTGTCGTTGCCCGACATTCCCTTCCTCTGCGACTTCCGCCGCGCGATCCAGATCACCCCGAATGGTCCATACCCGGAGATCGTCAACGTCTTCAAGGCCTTTCCCGCGATCGAAAGCGCGGCGATGCGAACGCTGAGCTACTGCGACAATCTCAATCTCGCCCCGCGCATCAAGTGCCGAACGGTCATCAGCAACGCGCTGTGGGATGATGTCTGCCCGCCCAGCACGATCTTCGGGGTCTACAATCACATCACGGCCGAAAAGCAGATGGAGATCTACCCGTACCACAAGCATGAAATTCCTTATGAGCAGGCGGAAACGCGCTTCAGGATCGTGATGCAGACCCTGCGCCCCTGAGCCGACCGATCGCGCTTCGTGAAAATGCGGTTGAGATATCTCGTCAAGAGTGCAATGATGGTTGCAGCACGACATGCCAGTTCAGGATGACATTGCGTGGGAAGTGCTCCGCCAGATCGCGCGGGAATGGGCGGGCGCGACGGCGGAGCTGGACGAGGTGAGGCCTCTTGTCGGCGGATCCGTAAACAACACGCTTGCCCTTCATCTTGCCGATGGCCGCAAGGCCGTCATCAAGATCTCGCCACACCGGGTCAATTGGGTCCATCAACATGAGGCCCATCAGCTTGAACTCCTGCGCGAGGTCGGGATTCCCGTGCCGCAGGTTTATGGCTGGAACGTGGGCAGCCTGGAGATGCCGCACAGCTTTGTGCTGATGGAATTCGTCGAGGGCGTCGATCTGGCGCGCGCCAAACGCGAATGCACCACCGGGGAATTCGATGCGTTGCAGACGGAGCTGGCGGAAATCGTGCTGCGAATGCACGCGCGGTCCAGGCCGCATTACATGCGCGTCGTGAACGGGGATTCAACATCTTACGAGAGTTGGCCGGCGTTTTTCCGCGCGGTGTACGACCCGATCTGGCAGGAGGTGGAGAAATCAAACCTGCTGACGACCAAGTCCCGCCGGCAGATCGCCAAGGTTCACGACCGGCTCGATCGGCTGATCATTCATGACGATGTGCCGCGGCTGGTGCATTCCGATCTCTGGGCGACCAATGTGCTGGCTCGCCGGCAAGAGGACGGCGCATGGCGCATCTCCGCGCTGCTCGATCCCAACTGCAAATTCGCCCACGTCGAGTTTGAAATCGCCTACCTCGAGCTGTTTCAAACGATCACCCCCACGTTTCTCCGCACTTATCAGCGGGACCGTCGCCTCTCGAATGATTACCACCAGATTCGCAAACAGATTTATCAGCTTTATTCGCTGGTCAATCACGTAAACCTGTTCGGCCAGGAATACGTCCCCCCCCTGCTGGCGACGCTGGAAAAGATGTCGAACATCATCTGACCGCCATCGCCTCCGACAATATGAAATTGCCTGGGGAATCCCGGAGGGATGCGCCCATGCGCTCCATAAATTGCGAATGAGGGATTGGTTGACACGATTCCCCCCCTACTTATACTTTGCTCCCTCTTTTATAAGTATTTAAGGACCGAACTTTTAGCCATGAAACCAGCCGTCACCCGAGCCAAGGCATATCTCAAGGTTCGACAGAAATCCGTTCGCGATGCAATGAAAAAGCTCGGACTGGACGGGCTGCTTCTGACCCATCCCCCGGACCTGGCGTACCTCACCAACTTCACCGGTGACGATTCCATCGGCCTGATTACGGAGAAGGACTTCCTTCTCATCACCGACTTTCGCTACAAGGAGCAGGCCGACATCGAGGCGGGATGGCTGAAGGTGGCGCTTCGCGAAGCGAAGATGGCCGATGCCCTCGCGGCGGCGATTGCCGGCGCCAAGGCCAAGCGCATCGGCTTCGAGGCCAACTACGCCACCGTCGGACAAATGGACGCGCTCACCCGCGCCCTGAAGGAAAACAAGGATTTCAAAACCCAGCCCGAACTGGTCGGCGTCGAGGATGTCATGGTCAGCCTCCGCAAGGTGAAGGACGACCATGAGATTGATCTCATCCGCAAGTCGGTCGGCGTCGCGGAGGAGGCGTTCGAGTCGATCCGAAGCGAGATCAAGGCAGGGCAAACCGAAAACCATCTCGCCGGCCTGCTGGTGTTTGAATTGCGATCGCGAGGCGCTTCCGACAGCAGCTTTCCGGTGATCGTCGCCGCCGGCACGAACAGTTCGCTGCCGCACTATCGCCCCGGCGAAACGCTCGTGCAGCGCGATCAGCCGCTGCTGATCGACTGGGGGGCGCTCTACAAGGGATATTGCAGCGACCTCACCCGCACGCTCATGATCGGGCGGGTCAGCGCGCGCATGAAGCAGATTTACAAAATCGTCCACGAAGCGCAGCAGGAGGCGATCCGGTTCCTGCGCCCCGGTGTCACCACGCTGCAAGCCGACCGCGTCGCTCGTCAGGTGATCGAAAAAGCCGGATTTGGAGAGGCGTTCGGACATGGGCTTGGGCACGGCATCGGCCGGGAAATCCATGAAATGCCCTCCCTGCGAAAGACCGGCGGCGAAGAGGAATTGCGACCCGGAATGGTTGTCACCGTCGAACCCGGCATCTATCTGCCCGGCGAAGGCGGCGTGCGCATTGAAGACGACGTGCTCATCACCCACTCGGGATGCGAAGTGCTCTCGACGCTCGACAAGAGCTTCGAAGCCTGCCACATCGAGTGAAAGCGATCCGATGAATCCCAATGCCCCATTTGAAGGCTCGGCCTTGAGATTCCGAACGAATTTCCCGGAGACGCGATGTGGAACCCAAAATCGAAAGGGAAACCCTTGAGTCAGAAGAAAACCACGAAACGCCCCCCTCGCCGCGCCTCGGCTGGCTTGTCATCGAACAGCCCGATGAACGTCGATCTGCTCGAGCAGATCGTGAAGATGATGGCGTCCAATGATCTCAACACCGTCGAGGTGCGCGATGGCGACAAGCGGGTCATTCTCAAGCGCGGCGCGGCCGTCGCCGCGGGCGCGCCGATGATGATCCCCCATGCCGCGCCCGTCCCCGCGACCCCGCCCGCGGGCGCCGTCGCGACCCCGCCGCCGGTGAACGAAGACGCCAATCTGGTCCCCATCAAAAGCCCGATGGTCGGCACTTATTACGCCGCCGCCAGCCCCGACGCCAAGCCCTTCGTCGCCGTTGGAACGACGGTTGACGAGGAAACCGACGTGTGCGTCATCGAGGCGATGAAGGTCTTCAACAACATCAAGGCGGAAACGCGCGGCACCATCGCCCGGATCCTCGTCACCAACGGCCAGACGGTTGAATTCGGACAAACCCTGTTTCTGGTGAAGCCATGACGCGCCCGGTGAGACCCGGTCAATCGACCGGCCCTGTCGCGCGCATCGCCTCGAACACCTGATGCCGCGCCCCCGCATAATACGGGCGCGCCGCGCAGACAAAGCAAGCACACCATGTTCTCAAAAATCCTCATTGCCAATCGTGGAGAAATCGCCCTTCGCATCATTCGCGCCTGCCGCGAGCTGGGCGTGCAGACCGCCGTCGTCTATTCGACCGCCGATCGCGACGCCGCCTATCTCCAACTCGCCGATCAGGCGATCTGCATCGGCGATGCGCCTCCGGCGGGAAGCTATCTCAACATCCCGAGCATCATCAGCGCCGCCGAGATCGCCGATGTCCAGGCGATTCATCCCGGTTATGGATTCCTCGCCGAGAACGACCACTTCGCCGAGATCTGCCGGAGCTGCAAGATCGAGTTCATCGGTCCGCCCGCCAGGGCGATGGCCGCCGTCGGCGACAAGGTCGAGTGCAAGAAGCTCGCGAAAAAGGCGAAAGTCCCCACCGTTCCCGGCAGCGACGGCGCGGTGGAGGAGGAAAAGCAGGCCCTCAAGATCGCCAACGACATCGGCTACCCCGTCATCATCAAGGCGGCGGCGGGAGGAGGCGGACGCGGCATGCGCGTCGCCCACAACGACGTCTCCCTGCGCGCCGGGCTTCGACAGGCACGCGCCGAAGCGGAAAACGCCTTCAAGGACTCGACGGTTTACATCGAGAAATACATCGAGTTCGGCCGGCATGTCGAGGTCCAGATCCTCGCCGACAACCACGGCAACGCCGTCCATCTCTGGGAACGCGACTGCTCCATGCAGCGCCGACACCAGAAACTCGTCGAGGAATCCCCCTCGCCGGTCCTGAGCCAGTCCGTCCGTGAAAAACTCTGCGAATCCGCGGTGCGACTCGTGAAAGCCGCCGGCTACACCAACGCCGGAACGGTCGAGTTCCTCGTCGACAAGGATCAGAACTTCTACATCCTCGAGGTCAACGCCCGCATCCAGGTCGAGCATCCCGTCACGGAACAGGTCACGGGCATCGATCTGATCAAGGAACAGATCCGCATCGCGTCCGGCGAACCGATCACCCTCAGGCAGAAGGATATTCCGCAGAACGGGCACGCGATTGAATGCCGTATCAATGCCGAAGACCCCGCGCGGAATTTCGCGCCGTCCCCCGGCCTCATCGAGGAGTTCCGCGCCCCCGGCGGCCCGGGCGTCCGCCTCGACAGCCACGCCTACGCCGGCTATCGCATCCCCCCCAACTACGACAGCATGATCGGCAAGCTCATCGTCCACCGCCCCACGCGCGAGGAGGCGATCGCCACGATGAAACGCGCCCTCGGCGAGTTTCACATCGCCCCCATCCGCACCACCATCCCCCTGCATCTCCAGATCATGGACAACCAGTATTTCCG
>CAYUNS010000037.1:12470-13365 GCA_964446155.1 uncultured Tepidisphaeraceae bacterium
TTTCCGCGCCGGCGAGGTCGACACCGGCTTCGTCGAGCGGGTGCTGCTGCAGAAATAACCACCGGGAATGCCGCGGATGATGAACGGGTGGTACAATATCCCGCATGAAGCATCTGGCGCTGATCCCGATACTCCTCGCGATACCGTTGGCCGTCTTCGGCTGGTGGGGAACTTTCACGGCCACCGGGCATATGGCATACGATGAGATGGATGGCCTTTATCCGGCGGGAGCGGGCGTCCTGGCGATCATATTGGTCATTGCCTCGGCGGCCGCGTCCCTCGTGGCTCGACATTTGAAAATCCACAGTTCCGGCAAATCGCGCCCCGGCTTTCAGGTGGTGCGAAAATCAGATAGCGACCCAGACCCATCCAAGGGGACATCCCCCGCCAATTGAAACTGTGATGCAGGGCGGGACGCCGGTCCCGCCGCAATCGCCAACGGCGGGATTGCCATCCCGCCCTACCGCACTGCAGAAGTAATCACCGTCCGGCGTCCCCGCCCGGACGAAAGCCCAATCCCCAAACCAGAATGACCATTGAAGCCTCAATGATTAATGTCCAACGCCCCATTGGTCACTGGAACCTGCTTATTCATTGATCATTCTGGTTTACTCATGGGTCATTCACCTCACGTTTCACGTCTTCACCACCTCCCTCACGCCGCCGACGGCATATAGGGTCCGCGTCGGCGGACCACACGCCCCGTCCGCGAAGGCGAACCCTACGGAGCTTCCCTCGTTCTGATCCTGCGGGAATTCGTTTACCGCCTGGGCTGCGCATAGCCTAATTCGATAATCATGCGTCGTACCCGCCCAAACGGCTCGGGAGGGTTCACATCCCCCGCTTTTACCGTCGCACCGTTATAGGTAATGGTGTACTCAATTCCGTCCGGCCA
>CAYUNS010000037.1:13375-23437 GCA_964446155.1 uncultured Tepidisphaeraceae bacterium
GCTTTTCAACTGCTCCCAACCCTCGAACGCATTCGACAGTTGTTGTATCTGTCCATCCGTCAACTGGCCCGACCGTTCCTCGCGCTGGCCGTCACGCAATTCTTTGACCCACAGGATCGCGCCGTCCACGGAAATGCTGACCGAACGATCGGGTTGCCCATAGGCCCAGACGTGCATGGTCACGGGCGTCGCAAGCCGGGGAGATGGCCTGGTCGCCGTCCCGCTTCGTCCATCGAGCGGGTTACTTCGATCGCCTGCCGGCGCGCACGAAACACAAAGGGTCAGCACCGCAAGCAGAATCGCCACGCTACCGAGCCCACGGATCAAACTCGCTGTAATCCGGCAAATCATATGCAGGTTCCTCCTCGCCGCGGCTATTGTCGGCAAGGTGAGACAGGTGGATGCCACTTTCCGCTCGCCCACCTTTCCGCTCCACTGGCTGGCAAGGAAAAATAAAGGGCGATGTCCCGTTCATGTTGCTCTGACCTAAGTGAGATGCGCAACAAGGAAAAGGCACCTTGCATCCGAGATTTTTTCACGGATACTGGTCAATCGTCCGATGAAAACGGCGGGGGTTCTTCGTCAGGTATCGCCATGCTCGTTTCCTTTTCCGTCTCCAACTTCCGGTCTATCGGCGAAGAGCAAACGCTCAACCTCGTCGCCAGTGGGAAGTTTGAGGATCACCCCGGCCATTTGGTGCCCATCGGTTCGACAGGTCAGTCGGTCGTCCGGGCTGCAGTAATGTATGGCGCGAACGCGGCGGGGAAGTCTAACGTCGTGCGGGCGATGAAGTTTGCACAATCGATGATCGTTCAGGGATCTAGGCCTCTGCCCACGTCGGCAGTCCGATTCCGCTTCGACGAAGCGTTCAGTTCCAAGTCAAGTTCTTTCGAGTTCAGATTTCTGACATTAGGGCAGGTCTTTACCTACGGCTTCGACATTGAGTTGCGGGACATCCGTGCTGAATGGTTAACGGTGCTTGTTGATGGCGAAGACCAGATCATCTTTGAGCGCGATATCGCGGGAAAGACGAGTCAGGGTGACAAGACCACTTCCCTGTTCCCAGAGGACAGGCAGATCGGCGATTTCCTCGCCGCAATGGAGATGCTCCCGCTCAGGTCGACCCAGCTGCTTCTAAACCGTGTGGCAACCTTCCCGAGCAAGATCCTCGGAAAAACGCTCAAGGCGGTTCTCAGCTGGCTGACGGACCAGTTGCTTGTGCTGTTACCTGACCATCGCAATGCGGACCTGTTGGATCTGCTTTATGAAGATGCAGAGTTTCGTCATTTGGCGGAACATTTCCTAAAGGCCGTAGGCACGGGTGTTGGGGGACTGGAATTTGAGACCGAAGAAGTCGAACTTGAAGGACCGCAAGCGCGTTTCGGGCCCTTTCGCAATGCGCGGCGTTTGCGCGACGTAAAACCCAAGCCCGACGATCCGGCCCGTGCGATCCGCCGCCAATTGCTGGCCATCCATTCGTCGAGCGATAAGCCTATGAAACTTCCGTTTGCCGAAGAATCGGATGGAACGATTCAGCTTCTACATCTGATGCCTGTCTTGGCCTCGGTGCCGAAGGGGACGAAGGTTGTGGTAATTGACGAGTTGGACCGCAGCCTCCACCCCCTGCTCTGTTGGGAGTTTATCCGCCTGTTCAGCGAGACAGCACCGGGCGCGCACAAGCAGTTGATCGTGACGACGCACGAGGCGCACCTGTTAAATCAAGAGTTGCTGCGGCGGGACGAGTATTGGTTCGTGGAGAAGGACAAGCGTCAGCAGACGCAGCTTGCCTCGCTCTCGGATTTCAAGGTGCGAAAGGATTTAAAAATCGAGAAAGGCTATCTTCAAGGCCGATTCGGCGCGATCCCTTTTATCGGATCGATGGCCGAGATCGAGAAGCTTCTGAACCCGTCCGACGCCCATCAGGAGACCTCATGCCCAGACGACAGCGCCCGCTGATACGCGATTCGAACATGGAACGCGACACGAGCCTTATCGTCATCGCGTCGGAAGATACCCACGCCGTCGAACGTTACTTCGACCGCTTTAAGCCGCGCCGCGTGCAGTTCCGTTTCCTCCCGACGGAGGACGGCAGGTCGTCGCCGCAAGCGATCGTCGCGCGGCTGGACGCATACAAGACTGAATTCCAAATCGGCGTAGGCGACCAATTATGGTACTGCGGCGACATAGATCATTGGGCTGACAACAACCATCGCACAAACCTCAACACCGTGCTATCGCATTGCCACAACAGGGAATATCTTGTGGCTCTGAGCAATCCCTGTTTCGAGCTTTGGCTTCTGCTGCACTTTGAGGAATCGCCCAGCCAGTCACTTAATTGCAAAACGGTCTGTGAGCGACTGCGGACGATCGCTGCCGGCTACTCCAAGAAGAACGGCTGCGGCGCGGAAATCACCGATATGCATGTTCAACAGGCCATTGCCCGCGCGAAGCTTGGTGACACCGCATCCGGCTTGCCCGGCAATCCGGCTACGCAGGTTCATCGAATTATCGAGTCGATGGCAGCCCGCCAGTCTATCGTGCTCCAGTGAAAGCTATTTCCTCAGATGGGAACGGGTCATCCTGAATAATGACCGAGAGTCATGCGCAGGTGGGCATTGTCAACCCTCCGACGACGCATTGAACGTTCATTGTGGGCGATGGCCATCGTCTCACTGGTGATGCGGGTTCATTCGGACCATGCGTGGCCAGGATCTTCCTGTCGGACTGCCCCCCAACCTGACCGGTCGCAAGCAGTCGCCAATTCCGCTCCCCTCCCCCGGCGTACCGGGAGAGGAGACTTGCGAAGTGCAGTTTCGCCATCCGTGTTCATCCGTGTTCATCCGTGGTTCCCCCCTCCTCTCCGTGCCTCCGTGGTGAATCCTCGGGCCTGTGCGGCCTGACCCTGACGGGGTGGGAACGGCTGCGCCTATGGGTGGTGAATCTGTCTCTTCACCCCGCCCGCGTCGCCGCGTTTTGCAGGTGTCGGCCGCAGCAGAGGGCGATGGCGAGGGCGTCGGCGACATCCGGGGGGTCGGGGGGGGCGTTCAGGTTCCACAGGGATTGAATCGCCTGTTGCATCTGGTGCTTGCTCGCATGACCGTGGCCGGTGAGGGATTGCTTGATGCGGTTGGCGGCGAACTCCTCGACCCGCGCCCCGCGCCGGCGCGCGGCCAGCAGGATCACCCCGCGGGCGTGGCCCATCAGGATCGCGGTGCGCGGGTGGGCGTAATGCGCGTAGAGCTGCTCGACGGCGCACACGTCCGGCTTGTGTTCGGACATCAGCGCGTCCATTTCCCGATCCAGTTCGACCAGACGATCGGCGATCGGCGTCTTGTCGTCCAGCCGAATGACTCCGCCATCGACCAGCCGGGGACGCAGCGGATGCCACTCGATCACGCCATAACCCGTCAACCGAAGCCCTGGATCAATCCCCAGAATTCGCATGAGCGCAGTGTAACGACAACGACCGCGGGGATGAAGGTTGTGCCCGGGGATCGCGCGGGAGCGGGCGGATCGGGCAAACGGGGCCTCTAGATCATGCGTTCGGCTTCGAGCCGGCCGGACTCGGACTCGGGCATCAGGACATATCCGTGATGATCGAAGGGAGGCATCGATGGAGGGTAAGGCGCCGCGCCGATGTTCGCGCAATTGACGATGACTCCCGTCATGCGCGCCCCGACGCTGACCAGATCATCCACGACGCGCTCGCTTTCCTTGCGGCGGAGCTGGTCGCCGCGAATGACCAGCACCGTCGCATCGCAACAGGCGCTGATGATGCGCGCGTCGGGCGACGACGCGATCGCCGGCGAGTCGATGACGATGCGGTCGTATTCCTTCGACAGTTCCGAAAGAAGATCGACCAGCGCGTCGCTGTTGAGAAGGTCCGAGGAGGCGTCTTGTGACTCCGATCCGCCGGGGAGAAGATGCAGGCAGCCCTGCTGGGTGTGCTGAACGGCGTCGTTCCAGGTGTCGATCCCCTCGAGCACGGAAAACAGCGTGCGGTCGTTGGCGCGGGTGAACAACTCATGCAGCAACGGTTCACGCGCGTTGGCGTCGATGAGGAGCACCTTCTGCTCCGTCATCGCCAGTGAAAGCGCGAGATTGACCGCGAGCGAGGTCCGGCCATCCGTTTCGGAAGGGGAGGCGATCAGCAGCGTGCGCCCGCCGATCACATCGAGATCGCCGTTGATGATGGAACGGATGGAGCGATATCGCATCGCCGCGGGCGACTGCGGTTGCAGACGGACGATCTGCGACAACTCGACAAGGGACTGTTCGGGCGTGTGCGGGATCGATCCGAGGACCGGCAGGCGCAGCGCCGCGGCGATCTGCTCGGCGGAGCGGAGTTTCGGCTGGAGCAGTTCCCTCGCCGTCGCGGCGGCAGCGCCCATGAACAGGCCGGTGACGACCCCCATCAACAGCACCGGCAGGGCGCGCGGTGAAACCGGGGTTTTGCTCGCGGCGGCCGGCTCCAGCAGGCGCAGGGCCGCCCCCCGCGATCCGCCGGCGAGATCCAGCGTCGCCAGATGCCCATCCAGCATCGCGATCATTTTCTCGATGCTTTTCGCGTCGGATTCCACGCGGGTGTATTGCTCGATGCGGGAGGCCTGGCGAGCCGCCACCGCCTGCTGCCCGGCGAACGCGCGTTCGAGTTCATCTTCGCGCTGCCGCGCCAATTCCGAGCGCTTCTCCATCGCCGCGATGTAGGTGGCGCGAAGCTGCTTCAATCGCGTCTCGGCCGACCGCAGCCGCGGATGCGCGGGCAGGTATTGCTGTCGAAGCGACAACACGCGCTGCTCCCAGTCGGCCAGAGAGGCGCGAAACGCCGCGATCGAGTTTTCATCCAGCGCCAGCGCCCCAACGTCGACGACAACAGGTTCCTGCGATGAATCCGCCATCGCCGCGGCCTCCGCATAAGCCGTGCGCGCGTCGATGGCCTGCATGCGCGCCGCGCCGAGCGCTTCGGACAAGGCTCGCAGCGACATCGCCATCAGTTCGATGTTCTCATCGTCCAGGGAAAGCTGATCCTGGCCGCCCTTGAATTTCAACAGCTCATCGCGCTTCCGCGCCAGCTTCTCCTGCTGCTCCTGTCGCTGCTTCTGAATGGTTTCAAGCATCGCGAGCGTCTCGGAGCGCCGCTGCGCGGACTGATACGAAAGATAGGCGTCGACGATCGCGGCGATCAGCCGCGTCGCCTCCCCGGGATGGGACGACCTCATGCCGAGGGTGATGGTCTCATCGCGCTGTCCCACCTCGGTGAGCAGCCTGTCACGGAGGTATTCGATCGGACGATTCACATCGCGAAGCATCCCCAGTTCCGCAACCTCCGGATCGCCCAGCGCGATGGCGAGAATGGGAGTGGATTTGAGAACTTTGCTCTGCGTATGCAGAAATGCGTGATCGGGGGCGGAGAAAGACAACTGCCCCGTGGGAATCTGGAGATCCCGGGCAACATATAAATCCGCGGAAACTGTGTAAACCGGGGAAGCCACGATGAGATAAAGGATTGAAGCGGCTACGCAGACTGCGGCGACCAGCAAGGCCGTCCGAAACCGATACCGCAGCGCCTGCAGCAGAAAACCCCCGAAAATCAGGGGCAATCGATACGTCGCGCGTGGATCGGCTTCGGGCTGGGGCGGGTAAGTGGCGATCATTCACCAACGCCGCACGAGTGCGGTTCTGCTCCTCTCCTGATAAAAAGAATACACCTCCTCGGAATTGTTGCAAAGGAAAAACCGCATCCGCGACATAATATGCGCTGGATTTCTCCGCATAACCCATTCAATCCGCGCAACCCTGACAATCGTCGCCAGACTCACGATTCCGTGGCGGGAAATGAGGCCATTTCCAAATCATCCCGCGCCGCATGAGGTATAAGAATAGTGTGGCCAACCAGGCCTCCAATTCGAGCTGGTTGCGGTTCGCCCGATCGGAAATCCGATTCGGAACACAAAGACCTCGCAGGAATGATTCAGTCATGGCCTTGTTGAATGTTCAGGTATGGGATGCGACGGGTAATAAGCGACAGGAAGTCGAGATGCCCGACGACGCGCCGATCAATCGCATCCTCGTCGTGCTGCTGGAACGCATGAACTTCCCGCAATACGCGCCCGACGGTCAGCCGCTCAGCTACAAGTTTCATCACCGCGCGTCGGGGAGGCAATTGCTCGACAGCCAATGTCTCGCCGATGTCGGCGTGAAGAGCGGCGACATCCTCCGGCTTCAACCGGAGATCACCGCGGGCTGATCCTCGACGCTTCGGCATCGATCCCCATTCGCGACCCTCATGAGCACACCCCTCCGACTCAATCTCGACGACAATGATCGGTTCGATCGGTTTCGCCTCATCAGTTGGTGGGATCAGCGCAGGCTCGCCGACGCCAAGGCGCTGGTGATCGGCGCGGGCGCGCTGGGGAATGAAATCCTGAAGAATCTCGCCCTGCTTGGAATCGGCAACATCCTCATCGTCGACATGGACCGTATCGAGAATTCAAATCTCTCCCGATCCGTCCTCTATCGCAAGGAGGACAACGGGCGTTTCAAGGCCGAGGTGGCGGCGCGGGCGGCGAAGGAAATCTATCCCGACCTGAACATCCGCTTCATCAACGCCAACGTCGTCTACGACCTGGGCATGGGCGCGTTTCGCTGGGCCGACGTGATCCTCGGCGGATTGGACAACCGCGAGGCGCGCCTCGCGATCAATCGCAATTGCTGGCGGGTGAACCGCCCATGGATCGACGGGGCCATCGAACAGATCCAGGGCTGCGCCCGGGTCTTCGCCCCCGATGGTCCGTGCTATGAATGCACGATGTCGGAAATGGACTGGAAGCTCCTGCAAAGCCGGCGGAGTTGCAACCTCCTCTCCCGCGCCGCAATGGAAGGCGGCAAGACGCCGACGACGCCGACCATCAGCTCCATCATCGCGGGCGTGCAGTGCCAGGAGGCCGTCAAGCTGCTGCATGGCATGGACACGATCCGCGGCCGGGGGTGGATCTTCGACGGCTTGAGCACCGAAGCCTACACCGTCGAATATCAACGCAAACCCGACTGCTACAGCCACGACACACTGGACGAGATCATCCCCCTCGACCGCGGCGCCGCGACGATCACCGCGCGCGAGCTTCTCGACATCGCACGGGAAGCCCTCGACGGATCGGCCGAACTGGAGCTGGCGCGCGACGTGCTGGAAAAACTCGTCTGCCCCCACTGCGGGCGGGAGGAAATCCTGTTCGCATCCCTCGGCAAGGTGAGCGGCGATCGATCGGCATGCCCCGATTGCGCGGACACGCCGCGCGATCCGGTGACCTTCTTCCGCATTCGCGGAGACGAGGCGTTTCTCGACCGCACGCTCGCGGAGATCGGCGTGCCGGCGTTCGACATCGTGATCGCGCGAACGGCGGCCCGTTCGATCGGTTTCGAGCTGACCGGCGACGCGGAGCGCATTCTGGGAACCTTGTGGGGCACGGAGGCACTGGAATGGTCCTGAGCGACGACGCATCATCGCTGAACGACCTGGATGTCGATCGGATCGATCTCGATGACTGTCCCCACCGCGCCCTGCCCGCCGTGATCGGACAGCGCGAGAACCGGTTCCAGGTTGTCTTCAGGCAATCGGTTCTGAACGAGATGCACGCGCACGGGCGAAGCGTCGAAAACACCGAGATATGCGGAGTGCTCGTGGGCAACGTGTTTCAGGACGAGTTCGGCCCGTACCTGTATGTGGAATCGAGCATCCGCGGGGAATATGCGAGCAACGAGTCGTGCAACGTCACCTTCACCGCCGAAACATGGAATCACATCCAGGGGATCATGGAGCGCGATCACGCCGACCGCCGCATCCTCGGGTGGTATCACACGCACCCCGGATTCGGCATCTTCCTGTCGGACATGGACCTGTTCATTCATGGAAACTTCTTCAATCTCCCCTGGCAGGTCGCCTACGTTTACGATCCGCAGCGGCGGGAGGAGGGGCTGTTCGTCTGGCGCGACGGCGCCACCGAGAAGACGCCCTACCTGCTTGAGGCGGACCAGACGCGCGGATCGATCGACGCGCCGGATGATGCGGTTGAAGCAAGGGAATCAACGCCGCGATGGCTGACCGTGTCGCTTTGCATCATCGCGTTCATTCTGACCTTGATCGTCGGGATGTTCTTTCTCGATTAGGGGGGCTTTGATGACGCCATCGCTCATGGAAAAAGGGAAGATGACCATCACGTGGGATGATCTCACCGCCGAAGCGGTGGAGGAAAAGCTCCGCCAGGTCGAGGCGGTGACGCGGGCGCAGGAGCAGTATCGCTCCGCCCCTCCGCCCGATCCCCTGTTGCGTCACAATCGCCGTTCGAGCGTTTTTTACAACACCGCGGTTTACATGTGCCTTTTTGGGTTGCTGGGTGGCCTGCTCGGCTGGGCCGGCGGGACGATGCTCCAGTTCCGCGGCGATCCTCGCGGGCAGGCGATCGAGTTGTCCGAGGCGATCGAACAGCTCCGTTCCGCCCCGATCGACGACCCCGCCGATCGGCTGCGAACCGCCGCCGCCATCCAGTCCCTTCACCGCGCGGGACGGGACAATCCCTATTTCACGATCCTCCAGGATGAGTCCCTGTCGGAGCAACAGCGAATCGCGCGGACGAACGAGCTGGTCAATCGTGACTGGTGGAAGCAGTTCATCTCCGATCTGCTCTTTCACGGACTGTGCGGCATGACGATCGCCATCGCGCTCGGCATGGCCGACCCGATCATCGAACGCAATCGGCAGCAGGCGCTGATCAACGGCTCCATCGCCGCCGCGATGGGGCTTTGCGGCGGGCTGGTCGCCGCGCTGTTCCTCGATTCAATGCACCAATGGCTCGCAACGACGCCCCTTCTCGCGCATCTGCGCGACGTGCAGCCCGTCTTCGCGCGGGCCGTGAGCTGGGGCGTCCTGGGATTGTTCCTCAGCGCCGCACCGGGCATCGCCATGCGCAGCGGACGACGGCTGATGGTGGGATTGCTCGGCGGGTTGATCGGGGGCATTGTCGGCGGGCTGGTCTTCGATCCGATCCTGTCACGGTCGGGCAGCCTCGCCATGAGCCGGCTGGCCGCGATCATCGCCATCGGCGCTGTGACGGGACTTGCGACGGGTCTCATCGAAAACATCGCCCGATCCGGCTGGCTGCGCGTGTCGGTGGGATTGATCGCGGGCAAGCAGTTTGTCCTCTATCGCAATCCAACCTACATCGGCAGCGCCCCGCAATGCCAGATTTTCCTGTTCAAAGACCCCCAGGTCGGACGAAGGCACGCCGCCGTGCATGTAATGCCCGGAGGATTTGAGATCGAGGATCTTCCGCTCGGCGGGAAAACCCTGGTCAACGGCAGGGCCATCGCGCGAACCCGGCTTCGCAACGGCGACCGCGTGCAGGTTGGAGCGACGACCTTTACCTTTGAGGAGAAGGCGAAGACCGCGTGAGATTCGCCCTTGCATGCCCATGGCCATCCTCATCGTCCAATCCGAATCGCAACAACGGGGCAAGGTACTCAACGGCCGAGCGCTGATCGGACGATGGGAAAGCAACGACATTCCACTGGCGCATCCGTCCATCTCGCGCGTTCATGCGTGGATTCAACACCGCGACGGCTCGTATTACATCACCGACAGCGACAGCCGAACCGGTACGCGCGTGAACGGCGTCCGCATCCGCGGCACGCGGGCGCTGGCCGATGGCGACGAGATCGCCATCGGCCCGTCCATCCTGCTCTTCAGGCTTGATGAAGCGCTTCCGGAGGATGTTGCCGGAATCGCCCCACCGTCGATCGCGCCCGATGCGACTCGGGGCGTTTTGTTTGAATGCGCCTGCGGCGCGCCGGCGTGGGCGCCGCCTTCCATGCTGGGCAAACACGGCCGATGCAGGATTTGCGGACAGTCGATCCTGTTGCCCGGAATCGAAGCGACAAAATCGAATGCCTCCTCGTCGCCGGCGCCTTCACAGGACTCCCGGCTCACTCCCGCGCGCACCTGCAGCATCTGCCAGTGGGATATCGAGGCGACCGATGCGGCCGAAACGTGTCCCGATTGCGGGCTGACGT
>CAYUNS010000037.1:23447-27189 GCA_964446155.1 uncultured Tepidisphaeraceae bacterium
CACACGGAATGCTGGACGGAAAACCTCGGCTGCTCATCCTACGGATGCGCCAAGGTCAACGCGCTGGCGCCCGCGACGATCGCGCCTCCCCCGGAACCGCTGAACGCGGCCGAAGTGATGGACGCCCTTCCCGCCCCTTCCGCCGCCGAAACCGCACTGCTGGCGGCGAGTGTTCTCGCATCCCTGCTGGGCGCGTTGTTGTTCGGCGTGCCATCGGCCGCGGCGTTGATGGGAATGATCGTTTATCGACGGAGGCATTCCGATGCCTGCCGCTCGAAACGGCTTATGACGGCCGGCGTCATCGCCTTCCTGGGCCTGATTGCCGGGGTGGGCGTTTCCACCTGGTGGTGGCTGGACCTATGGAGCATTCGATGATCGCGGCAATGATCAATTTCACCTGTCCTTCGTGCGGCAGGAAATTTTGCGTCCCGGCGGATGCCGCCGGACGAAAAGGCAAATGCAAAGGATGTGACACCGCCCTGGTCGTCCCCGCCGCCTCGACGCCCGCCGTCTCGTCATCGCCGCATCCGCCCCGGCTTTCCATGCGCGCCCGTCGATTGCTCGCGGATGCGGAGGGAATGACGCGCGCTTTTGGGAATTCCCCCCTGATCCGCATCCTCGAAACGATTGGGAATCCCCCGGAAACCTATCATCTCGAGTACAACATTCGCGGGCTTCAGCCCGGCCGACGGGATGAACCCGCTCCGCTCGATCGGCATCTCGTCGAGATTCAGCTCACCAGTGAATACCCGCGCCTCAGCCCTCGGTGCAGGATGCTGACGCCCGTCTTTCATCCCAACATCGATGTCGCCGGCACGATCTGCATCGGCGATCATTGGACCGCCGGTGAGCGGCTGGTCGATCTCACCATCCGCATCGCCGAGATGCTCGCCTACCAGGCATACAACATCAAAAGCCCGCTCAACGGTCCGGCCGCCATGTGGGCGGATCTGAACCCCCACCGCCTGCCAATCGACAACCGCGATCTGCTTCTCGCCGAAACCCTGTGAACCGCGCGGCGATCCGTCTTACGCCGGTTCTCCCTTCGCTTCATCCTCCTCCGGATCGATCGCGCTTTTACCCGCAAAGCGCTCGGAGATTCGCTGAATCAGCACGAAGAAAACGGGCACGAAGAAGATCGCCAGAAAGGTGGCGGCCAACATGCCCCCGATAACGCCGGTCCCGATCGAGTGACGCGCCGCGGCGCCGGCGCCGGAGGAGATGGCCAGAGGCACGACACCGAGAATGAAGGCGAGCGAGGTCATCACGATCGGTCGGAAACGAAGCCGCGCCGCTTCAAGCGCCGCCGGAACAATCGCCATTCCTCCGCGGTGCAAGGCCACGCAGAACTCGACGATCAGGATCGCATTCTTCGCCGCCAGCCCCACCAGGGTCAGAAGTCCGATCTGAAAATAAATGTCCTGAGACAATCCGCGCGCCCAGATCGCAATCAGCGCGCCCAGGACCGCGATCGGCACAGACAACAACACCGCGATCGGCAGCGACCATCGCTCATATTGCGCCGCCAACACGAGAAAGACCACGAGCAACCCGAACGCCAGCACCACCGGCGCCTGATTCCCCGCCTTGATCTCCTGATAGGATGACCCGCTCCACTCGAATCCATACCCCTGTGGAAGCACTTCCCCCGCAAGTTCGTTGACCGCCGCCATCGCCACGCCGCTGCTCACCCCGACAGGCGGAGCGCCCGTGATCTGGATCGACGGAAACCCGTTGAAGCGGGACACCACGTTCGGCCCGGCGCGGAACTCCGTCTTGACCACACCCGACAGCGGAACCATCTCTCCCTTGCCGTTACGGACGAAAATCCGGTCGATGTCCGAAGGCGAATCGCGGAATTCCGATTCGGCCTGCAACTGCACCCGCCAAATGCGCCCGAACTTGGTGAAGTCATTCACATACAGGGAGCCAAGATAAGCCTGGAGCGTGTCGAACACGTCGGCGACGCTCACGCCCATGATCTTGGTCTTCTCACGGTTCAACTCGAGGAAAAGCTGGGGCAGGGTCACGCGCAGCGTGCCGCGCAGCGCCTCCATCTCGGGGCGCTCGAGCGAGGCGGTGATGAACGTGTTGCCCACCTCCGCGAGTTCGGGGATGCCTCCCCCGCCGCGCTGTTGCAGCTCCATTTGAAATCCGGCGCGCGTTCCCAGTCCGGAAATGGCCGGCGGGTTGAACGTCAGCACCATCCCGTCGCTGACATCCGCGAACTCCCTGAACGCCGCGCCCACCAGCGATTGCGCGCTCAGCTCCGCATCCTTGCGCTCATGAAAATCCTTCAGCGAGATGAACATCGTCGC
The DNA here is from genome assembly GCA_964446155.1 of uncultured Tepidisphaeraceae bacterium. Classification (GTDB taxonomy): domain Bacteria; phylum Planctomycetota; class Phycisphaerae; order Tepidisphaerales; family Tepidisphaeraceae; genus CAYUNS01. The sequence goes on from CAYUNS010000037.1 coordinate 25,766, forward strand.
CGAATGGGTCGCGTTGGTTCCTCCGGTGAGAATGTCGAACCCGCCCAGCGTGGTCACATTCGCCACCGCCGGGTGACTGGTGAAAAAGTCCTCGGCGCGCTTCGTAACGATATCCGTCCGATCCATCGACGCGCCGTCGGGAAGCTGGATCGCGGCGATGACGTAGCCCTGGTCCTCCTCGGGCACAAAACCGGTCGGAACATGCTGCGACAGCCGGTAGGCCGCGTAGCACATCAAGGCGAAGATGACCATGGTCACCGCCGATGCGCGGATCGCCACCGAAACGCCTCCGGTATACGCGCTGGTCATCGCGCCGAATACGTTGTCGAACCAGCGGAAGACGAACGCCTTCCTGCCGTGCGAGGGCTTGAGCAGCAGGCGGCACAGCGCGGGGCTGAGGGTGAGGGCGACCAGCCCGGAAATCGCGACCGAAACCGCGATGGTGACGGCGAACTGCTTGTAGAGCTGCCCCGTCATTCCGCCGAGGAAGGCGACCGGCACGAACACCGCCGACAGCACCAGCACCACCGCGATCACCGGCCCGGTGACCTCCCGCATCGCCTGGATCGTCGCCTCGCGAACCGCAAGCCCCTGCTGGTGCATGATGCGCTCGACGTTTTCGACGACGATGATCGCATCGTCCACCACGATGCCGATCGCCAGAACCAGCCCGAACAAGGTCAGCGTGTTGATCGAGAAACCGAGCGCCAGCATCCCTGCGAACGTCCCGATGATGGCGACAGGAACGGCCAGCAATGGGATCAGCGTGGCCCGCCAGGACTGGAGAAACATGAAGACGACGATCAGCACGAGCACGACGGCTTCGAGCAGCGTCATCACCACTTCCTTGATGCTCGTGCGCACGATGTCGGTCGTGTCGAACGGAATGCGATATTGCACCCCCGATGGGAACTGCGTCGCGGCCTCGTCCATGGCGGCTCGCACCCCCTGGATGACATCGAGGGCGTTGGCGCCGATCTGGAGATTCACCAGCAGCAGCGTCGAGGGTTTGCCGTTGACCCGGCCGAAAAGATCGTAGCTGCGGGCGCCCAGCTCGATGCGCGCGATATCCTTCAACCGGACGATCGTGCCGTCCTCGTTGGCGCGAAGGATGATGTTTTCGTATTCGGAGATTTCATTGAGCCGCCCGCGCGTCAGAACGGGAACGGTCAATTCGATCTCTCCCTCGGTGGGTCGCTGCCCGATCGTGCCGGCCGGGAAGACCGCGTTCTGCTCGCGCACCGCCGCCGCCGCGTCGGAGACGGTCATCCCCTTCAGCGCCAGGCGATCCGGATCGATCCAGATGCGCATCGCATAATCCTTCGATCCGAAGACCGACGCATCACCCACGCCGGGCACTCGCCGGATGCGGTCCAGCAGGTTGATCGTCGGAGCTTCGGTCGGCGCACCTGTCGTCGTCATCG
>CAYUNS010000038.1:0-11489 GCA_964446155.1 uncultured Tepidisphaeraceae bacterium
TGAGGAAATCCGCCGATCCGAAGCGCAGCCACTGCCTGATTCCGACGAGGTGATCGCCCGGGCCGCGGAGAATGTCGGCGCGCGGTTGCCCGTGACCCGGCCTTCGACACTGCCGACGACCACGCCGGTGAATGGATATTACACCGTCGGGGCCGTCGTCGCCGAGGTGAACGGCCGGCCGATCTATGCCGACAGGGTGCTGGCGATCATCGAGCCGATTCTTTCCACGCGGGCGATGGAATTGACCGAGGAGCAGTTTCGCGCGGTGGCGACGGATGAAATCGCACGGCAGGTGCGCGAGCTGACCAACGACGAGCTGGTGTTCGCCGCCGCGGAAAAATCGCTCAGTCAGCAGGACCGCGTTCTGGCGCTGCGGCTGACGGAGCAGTGGCGTCAGCAGCAGATTACGGCGGCCGGGGGATCGGAGGACCAGGCCCGTCTCCGTGCCCGCGCCGCAGGCACGACATTCGAGGAGCAGGTCAATGAGCGCTACCGACGCTTCATGACGCAGCTCTACAATGAGCGCAGGGTCCGCCCGCGCATCCAGGTGACCGCCGACGACATGCGGCGGTATTACTTCAACAATCTCGACAAGGAATTCACCCGGCACGGCGAGGTGTCCTTCCATTTGGTGCGCGTCGCCGTGCCGCGCGGCGATGGAGGACGCGATCGGGCGCTGGCGACGATTCAAAAGATCCGCGAGGAAATCACGGAGCGCGCGGCCGACATCGCGGACGCCGCCCGACGACACGACCAGGTCGCGTCGATGATGGGGCCGATCCAGCGGGGCGCGTTCGTGCTCGAAAAAGTGGAGGAACAGCTCTGGAAAACCGATGTCGGCGAGCTGACCGAGATCATTGACGCCGGCGACGCCTTTTATCTGGCGCGCGTCGAGGAAAAGAAGGCCGGCAAGGTCGAGGCGTTTGAAAACCCCCGGGTGCAGCGGAGCATCCAGGACAAGCTTTTCGCGCAGCAGTTCGATCTGCTTCGCCAGCAGATGTATGAAAATCTCATCGCCCAGTCCGTGATCCGGGGCACGCGCGAGATGATGGGCGTCGCGCTGGAAATGGCGATGCAGAAGTACCCCGAGTGGGCGTCGGCGGAGAAGTGAGCCGCGCCGGGGCGATTGTCCCAACCCGAATCCATCCGGGTTTACAGCGTTCTCGGCGGGATGGAATCGGTGATGCGCGTCGCGATCTCCACCGCCGCCAATCCGTCTTCAACTGTCACCAGGGGATCGGTTCCATTCAATACGGCGTCGACGAACGCATCGATCTGGGCGCGGAGCGGATCGATGTTGTCGATTTTAAGCTCCTCCATGCGGACCAGGTCGGCGTAGTTCAGTTGCGAGAGATTGGCGGCGCCGGTGCGGATCATCTCGGCCGCGCCACGGATGCCCGCGAGGTTGTCGCCGCGCCGGGCGACAACGCCCTGGCGTTTTTGATAATCGAGGGAGACGTAAGCTTCCTCGCTGAAAACGCGCAGCTTGCGCTCCGTCTTCAACGCCAGCCGGGACGCGGTGACGTTGGCGACGCATCCGTTCTCGAACGTGAGACGCGCATTGCAGATGTCCTCGACCGCGCCGATCACGCTCACGCCCACGGCCTGCACCTCCTTCACCTTCGACCTGGCGAGGTGCAGCACAATGTCGATGTCGTGGATCATCATGTCGAGCACCACGCCCACGTCGATGCTGCGGAACGTCATCGGGCTGATGCGATCGACCTCGATGAACATCGGCTGGATGTTCAGCTTTTCCATCGCGCGGACGGCCGGGTTGAACCGCTCGATGTGGCCGACCTGCACCATCGCCCCGTGCCGACGCGACCATTCAACGATCCGTCGGCATTCGGCGACATCCTTCGCAAGCGGCTTCTCGATGAGACATGCGATTCCGCGCTTCAGCAGCGGTTCGGCGGCGGCGGGGTGAAAGTTCGTCGGCGTGGCGATGGTGACGGCGCGCACGCGCGAGGCGAGGTCATCCAGGGACTGGAACGTCTCGCAGTTTAATTCGCCCGCGAGCTTCTCGGCGATGGAAAAATTGGCGTCGTGAACACCGACAAGCTTCACGCGGGGATTCTCCGCATAAGCCCGGGCGTGATAGGTTCCCATCCGTCCGGCGCCGACGACGGCGACGGGGAGGGGCTGATTCGATGGCGGCGGTGTTGTGGTTTCACTCATGATGCGATCTCGAACATATTCGAGAAGCGGCGCGATGGCCAGCGGTACGGCGCGCGGCCTGGGGTGAAATGCTCAGCGAAGATATGCAAAAAGGTTGAACAGCAGGTATGCGAACGGAGCAGCCAGGAGAGGGCTGTCGATGACATCCAGGATTCCGCCGAAGCCGGGGATGAGGGAACTGGAGTCTTTCACTTCGGCGTCGCGTTTCATCAGGCTTTCGAGGAGGTCTCCAAGCTGACCGATCGCGCCGACCACGGCCCCGAAGACGATCCCCTCCCACCAATAAAGCTGATCGGCGATGAACGCCGCGCACAGCGCCCCGATCGCCCCGGCGGTGGCGACGCCGAAGAAGAGGCCCTCCCAGGTTTTGCCGGGGCTGAGCCAGGAGATCAGCTTGTGCTTTCCGAAGGCCCGTCCGCCGAAATACGCGCCGATGTCGGTGAATTTGACGACGAGCAGGATCGTCAGGAGAACCATCGTCGTTCCCTGGACCTTGGGGGTGTCCTTGACCCGCAGCGCCATGAGAAACCACGCCAGTCCGCCGATGTAGAGCGTTGCCAGCACCGTGCCGGCCATGTGGGTGATGGCTTCCTGGGGCTGTCGCATCCACGCGCGGCGGAGTGCTGCGAAGAGCATGACGAAGACGATGATGAACGCCAGGGTCGAGGCCGCAATCGGCTGAAATCGCGCGAACTGCGTTCCAAAGGCATGCAATACGAGCAACGCGGAACCGGTCGAGGCGATGAACCGATACGGCTTCACCCGCTCGGCGGCGAACAGGGTGGCCAGCTCGATCGTGGCGGGGGGAAGAATGACCAGCAGCAGCACGAGCAATCCCACGCCGGCGATGCCAGCGCTCGTCCATTGCTCGATATAATGATCCAGCGCCAGCAGGGTGAACAGCCCGATAAGCATTATCGGTCCAAAGATCAGGCGATTTCGCAGGGACGATTCCATTTCGTTGAACCTCGGACGTTGATTTTGGCGTGGGAAAGATATACTGCGAAACGATTCGCGGCCAGCACTCACTAAAAGGTTATCGACAAGTCGATAGAGAAGCATGTACAGTGACGCCCTGCGGAGGGCGAGGCGCGATTTCGAGTCAGTTGAAAGGAGAACGTTTAATGGGCAAGCAAGCATCGGGTTGGATGATTCTCGCGGCGTTGGCGCTGCTGGTCAGCGGCTGTGTTCAATTCACCAAGGGCACCCCAATCACGGAATATAAGCGGGGAACCCAGCCGATCCTCGCCGAGGCGACGGTCGATGGAGAATATGCGCTGTTCAAGACCAACATCGGTTCGACCACCCCCATCGGCACTTATGCCCTGAAAAAAGGGGATGCGCTGGGATTCGAGAAGGCCGAAACCGGCACGATCATCGCGGTGGCCGGTGAAACCAAGCTCCCCGTCCCCGACGGCAGCTATGTGTGGAAGCGGCGGTAAAACACGCTTTCGCCGGTCCTGAAGAGAGGATATCCCAGGCCCCGCCATGATGCTGGCGGGGCCTTGTTTTGGGCGAGCGGAACCTGTTGCGCATGGGGGGATGGATGGGGGATGGCCAAAACAGGTTTTCCGGCAATATTTTCTCAACGGCCTTTTTCCGCATTTTCCGGTGCATCGGAAAATGCGGATGCCGTTTTCCCGCCGCGCCTGGGGGGGAACTGCTGGTAGTTTTGCGCGATGGGCATTCGCCGGCCGAAACCGAAGGCCCGACTGGTGACTTTCAACCCCGGAGCGGCCTGGCGGCGCTTGTACTCGCTGCGATCGATGAGCGTCGCGACGCGAACCACCGTCGCCTCGTCGAAACCATCCTCGATGATTTCGGCGATGCTCTTTTCCTCCTCGACATATCGAAACAGGATTGCGTCAAGAATCGCATACTCGGGAAGTGAATCCTGATCGGTCTGATCCGGGCGCAGCTCGGCGGACGGGGGCTTGCGGATCGTGTTGCGCGGGATGAGATCGCGCCCGGCGTTTTGATTGATCCATTCCGACAACTCATAGACGGTGGTTTTGGGCAGATCGCTGAGGACCGCCAGCCCACCGCACATGTCGCCGTACAGCGTGCAGTATCCGACGGCGATTTCACTTTTGTTGCCGGTGGTCAGCAGCAGGTGATTGAACTTGTTGCTGAACGCCATGAGCAGCGCGCCGCGCACGCGGGCCTGGAGGTTTTCCTCCGTCAGGTCGTGCGGGAGTCCATCGAAGGCCGGCGCCAGCGTTTGTTCATACGCTTCATGCACGCCGCCGATGGGGATGAGGTGAAAGGCGATGCCCAGGTTGCGCACAAGCTCGCGCGCGTCGGCGATGGAGTGGTCGGAGCTGAACCGGCTGGGCATGGCGACGCCGACGACATTCTCCCGGCCGAGCGCTTTCGCGGCGATGGCGGCGACAAGGGCCGAATCGATCCCGCCGGACAGACCGAGCACCACGCTTCTGAATCCGCATTTGCGAACATAGTCCCGCAAACCGACGACCAGCGCCTTGTGGATCGATTCCATGCCCATCGAATGCGGCACGAGAGCGGCGGGCGCGCTCGATGACGCGATGGAGCCTTGCTCCCGCCGCGCTGATTCGTCCGGGCGCGGATCCACGCCGGGGATCGGAACATCGACAATGAGCAGATCCTCCTCGAAGTCTCTGGCGCGGGCGATAAGCTTGCCCGTGGCGTCGAAGACCATCGAGTTGCCGTCGAAGACCAGTTCGTCATTGCCGCCGACCTGGTTGCAGTAGACGAGGGGTTTCCCGAATCGCTTCACCTGCTGCCCGAAAAGCTCGACGCGGAAATCCTGCTTGCCCTGGATAAAAGGAGAGGCGCTGGAGTTGACGAGCAGTTGCGCGCCGGCGGCGTGCAGGTCGGCGATGGGGTTCTCATGGTAAAGCCGGCGGGCGATGAGCTGCTCGTCGTTCCACAAATCTTCGCAGATGGTCTGCCCGACGATGACGTTGTCGATGGTGACGAGATTCTCCCGCTCGTCGGCCGGGCCTGGCTCGAAATAACGGCTTTCATCGAAGACATCGTAGGTGGGCAGCAGCGTCTTGAAGTGGCGGCTGACGATTTGCCCGTCACGCAGCACGGCGACGGCGTTGTGCAGTGGCCGACCGATCGGACGGGGGTTCCGATCGGCGTATCCGACGATCACATCGATTCCGCTGACGCGGCGCGCGATCAGATTCAGCGCGCGAAGGTTGTCCTCGATGAATTGCGGCTTGAGCAGGAGATCCTTGGGTGGATACCCGACGATCGCCAGTTCAGGGAAGACGACAAGCCGGGCGCCCTGGGATCGGGCGCTCGCGATGGCGTCATTGATTCGTCGCATGTTGCCGACAATGTCGCCGACGGTCGGATTGATCTGGGCCAGTGCGATACGCATGTGCGGCGAATTGTAGCAGCGAGACAAGGGGGTTGGTATGGACGCCCGGAAATGATCGCGACGGCACGATGCGAAGCCTCGCGTCAGTCCCTTCGGCCGCGCCGCGATGCGGCGCTGGAGGCGATGGCTCGGGAGGCGTCATCGGGCAGGACGGTCATGGCGGCACGGTTGGATTGCGAGTGGGAGATCCGCCGGAAAACCCAGTGAAATTCCTCATGGTGCATCCCGTACAGCAGTCCGATCTGCCAGCAATACCAGTGCATCAGGTAGATCGCGATCAGGGTCAGCGGCACTCCGACGAACGGAAGCACTTTGTTCTGAATGTCCGGGGGGATCGGCGGAGCGATCCCCAGCCCCATCCAGAGATACAAAGTGAATGCGATCATCCAGGTGACGGCCGGCAGGATGTATCGCGGCCCGCAGCGGGCGATGACCTTCGCGATCTGGAACGGTGACAGAGTCGCGATCGCGCCCGTGGTGACGAAACCCATCATCACCGCGGGGACGAGCAGCGAACCGGCGGCCGCGAGCGCCAGCAGCACCGGCATGTTCCACCATCCCGACTGGAATGCGATCGCCATCGCCACGATCACCGGCGCATAGCAATAGAGGAGGCAGATCATGAACTTGAGCATCGGCCCACAGATGTCATCCGACCAACTGAGATTGCGGAATGGGCGCGGCAACTCGTCGCGCGCTTCCGGGCCGGTGTCCTCGATCACCGTCGCGTAGTGCGCCATGAAGGGATACATGAACGGCACAATCAGCCACCACGCGGGCATCCCGAGATACGCCGCGAGCAGCGTGAGGAGGATGCTGATCAGCCCGACCACGAGATGGCCGAGAAAGATGAACAGCATCACCACCATGTTCACGGGCATGAACAGCTCGAGCATCGTTCGCGCGGGCGTCAGCGCATGCACGACACCCGTGGAGGCATATGCCAATGCCGGTGCGGCGAGGGGGATGCCGTTGTCAAACGCCGGGCGCCCCTCTTTTTTCAGATCGATCGGCCGAACCAGCTCGCCGGTGACCGGATCATAGCGCGGCGGCGTGGGACGAAGTTCATCCTTCATGACGAGGGGCACTTCATCGACACCGGCCTTCTCGATGTCGTCCATCGTCACGCGCAGATCGATCTCCTCCCCGCGATCATCCACTCGCCGGTTGGCGAAGATGTGATGCAGTTTATCCAGGCGATGAATATCCTCCTCTTTTTCCTCGACCGGTTGAAGCACGATGGTTCCATCGTCGGCCAGGCTGTGCAGATCGCTCAGCCGGGGCACATCATTCAGCCGCCCGCATCGAGGGCATTGCGCGAGCGACCCCGCCATCTCTTCCGACAGCTCGAAGCGGTGACCGCAATGGCAGGGAAATGAAATCATGAATCGCCGGTGGAATTATAGAGGAAGAACACGCGATGGGCGATTGGGCGCGTCGAAAAGGGAATCGGGCTTCTTTCGCATTTCTCGTTGTTGTGTTCGCGATGCGTTCTTAGAATACGCGGGATCGTCGGTGGCGTTCGGAAAGGATGAATCATGCCGGTTTGGTGGAGAGTGGCGGCGGTGGTGCTGGTGTCGGCGGGGCTGTGCCGGGCACAGGAGCCGAGCGCGGAGCAGGTTCGCAAGATGTACGATGATGCGCTGGTGCAACTCAAGGCCGCGCAGGATCGCAAGTCGGAGCTGGCGACGGAGAACGAAAAGCTCCGGGCGCAGATGGTCGAGCTGGAAAAACAGGTGCAGGCGATGGACGGACAATTGAAGGATCTTCGGCTTCAGGCGCAGGGATGGGCCGAGCGCACCTATTTTCTCCGGTCGCATTACGCGGCATGGCAACAGTTTATCCAGGGCAATCCCAGCCTGCTGATGCGCTGGAGGGTGTTTCTTGAGGCGGATCTACTCGGGCATCCCCTGGACCCGACGGAGTTCCGCGACCCGGACTGGCCGTTGTCGGCCGAAGGATGAAACGCATGTTTCGGCGATTGCATCACGCGCCCCGTTACACGACGAAGCGACTGGTGGTCTTCATCGCGGCGATCTGTCTTGCCGGCGGATGCGCGATCTCGGAAAAACAGGAAATGCAGATCGGCCTCGAGGCGCATCCGCAATTCGAGCAGGAATTCGGTGGAATATACGGCGATGCGGATGTGCGGCAGTATGTGAGCGCGGTGGGGATGGAGATGGCGCGCCATGCCGGTCGGCCAAATCTCAACTGGGAGTTCAACGTTCTCAACTCTCCGCAGATCAACGCCTTCGCGGTGCCGGGGGGATATTGTTACATCACCCAGGGGCTGCTGTTCCGGCTGACCAACGAGGCGCAACTCGCCGGCGTGCTGGGGCACGAGGCGGCACACATCGAGCATCGGCATTCGGTGCGGCAGATTCAGCGCTCGCAGGCGGCGGGAGGGGTGACGGCGGTGGTGGGGATCGTCGCCTCCGTGTTCGGATACGGCGCGGTGGGGGATGTCGCCAATGTCGTCGGACAATTGACCCTGCTCAAGTATGGTCGGGACCAGGAAACCGAGGCGGACCTGTCCGGGCTGGATTACATGACCAGGGCGGGGTACGACCCCCGCGGCATGGTGCAGACGATGCAGGTGCTGCAATCCGCCGCGGGCGCCGGTGGATCGCCGGAGTGGATGTCGTCGCATCCGAATCCGGGCAATCGCATCGAATATCTCAACGAAACGATCGCGCGGAAATATGCGTCGTTGGCCGGTCAGGGAAACCTGGGGGAGGCCGAATTCCGCAGGCATGTGCTGAGCAGGCGACTGACGCGGTTGCCGGAGATCGAAGCGATCGATCTGTCGAATGCGCCCGTGTGGTGTCTGACCTGCCGGATGGAGGCAGGCCCGCAGGCGCCGCCGCACCATGAGCGGGAATTGCCCGTCGATCACGATTGATCGCAAGCCGCAATGCGCACGGCAAAGCGCGTCCGGGGCGTTTCCCATCACGGAATGGAGACATCGTCGTCGGCGCGGGCGCTAAGATCGGGCAGTTGCCCCGAAAGTTGCATTTCAAGAATTTCCAGAAGCTGTTCGGGGTCAATGGGCTTGAGCAGCAACGGAGGAAGCTCCCGGGAAGGCAGGACGTGCATCTTGTGCTGGATCTGATCGAGGGGCATGCCTGAGAGGAGAATCACCGGCAGGGCGCGGCGGTGTTCCTGCACATAACGGAGGACCGCGAAACCATCGACATCGGGCATCTCCAGGTCCAGCAGCACGAGATCCACGTTGCGATGCTTGAGGTGAAGAATCGTGGCTTCCCCATCGGCCGCCTCATCAACATGGTATCCGTGCTTGCGCAGGTAATGCCCCAGGGCAAGCCGCTCCACCGGGGAGTCGTCGCAGATGAGGATGCGAGCTGAGGGCGCCGAGGTTTCGGACAAATCGTCCTCATTGTCCTGCATGGGGACATTATTTCCGCGAAGGCCGGTTTTGCACAAGGGCTGAATTGCGGCCTCAACCGGAACGGAGTCGCGTCCCAATCGATCAGAGGGGGATCGCGATCTTCCCCGCTCCCGGAGAACATCCGGTTGTGCGCATCCGATCAGGAGACGGGGTGATTGATCGCATCCTTTCGGTGTATGGCAATGACCGGCTATGACGTCTAATGTGTGCAATAAATGCTCGCGCCTGCCGGCGTGCCGCATAATCCCGATTCATGGAGAGAGCCGATGAAATCCGACCGACCGCGATCGTTGCGCAGGAGAATGGCTCTCCAGATCGGCTTGATGATCGCGGCGTCGCTGATGATCGCGCTGGGCGCGCTGTGGGGGATACGGGGTCTGGGGCAGGATTTCGGCGCGGCGTCCGAGGGATATCGCGCGCTGCGCGCCGCTTATGAGATCGGATCGCGCGTGGAGTTGGCCAGGGCGCTGCTGGACGCCGACAGGGCGTCGGTCGATCGCCCGCTGATGGAGGTGATGCGAGCCGAGGCCAGCCTGCGCGCCGGTGACGGCGCGGCGCCCCCGGCGCTCGAGGCCGCCGTCGCGGAGGCGGTGGGGCGATTGAAGGCGATGGATCGCGGCGCGCTCGACGCGCGGGCGCTGTCGGACACCCGCAGGGCGCTCAATCATGTGCTTTCGGAAGTCGCCGACGCCTCCACACGGATTCGCCTGTCGATCGACGCGCATGAACGCAACGCGCGCGCGAAGCGCGACATCACGCTCGCGATGGTCGCGGGATTGTCGCTGGTCGCGATCGCGGGGCTGGTCATCGCCGGCGTGCGACATTACCGCAACATCATCCGTCCGCTGGACGCGCTGCGCTCGGGCGCACACCGGTTGGCGAGCGGGGAGTTTTCCGAGGGGATTGTGCTGCGAGGCGACCTGGAGTTCGTGCGTCTTGCGGAGGAGTTCAACCGCATGGCGGCGGAGTTACGGGGGTTTTATGAGGAACTGGAGCGGAAGGTGCAGACGAAAAGCCGGGAACTGGCCCGATCGGCGCGCCTTGCGAGCATCGGATACCTCGCGGCCGGCGTGGCGCACGAGATCAACAACCCGCTGGGCATCATCGCGGGATACGGCGAGCGCGCCCTGCGTCAACTGTCGCAGTTGGATTCCCGCGGCGGCGCCGAAGGCACGGAGAAGGCGCTGCGCATCATTTGCGATGAGGCGTTTCGATGCAAGGAGATCACCGACCGGCTGCTTTCGCTGGCGCGGCCGGAGGAACAGGCGCGGCGGGAGGTCGATCTCGCGGAAGCGGCACGCTCGATGCTGTCGAATCTCACCGGGCTTCCGGCCGGACGCGATCGCAGGCTTTCGCTGGAGATCGATCCCAATGAGGATCTGCGCGTTCTGGCACGGGAGAACGAAATGAAGCAGGTATTGCTGAATCTTTCCCTCAACGCCATCGAGGCGACCGCGCCCGGAGGCGCGGTCACGCTGGCGTGCCGGCGCGAAGGGGACGAGGTGGTGTTTGAGGTCATCGATGATGGACAGGGCATGACGCGGGAGGCGATCGAGCGGGTGTTCGAGCCGTTCTTCACGAGCCGCCGCGGCGCGCAGCGGCATGGGACGGGGCTGGGGCTGTCCATCACGCAGGCGATCGTCGAGGAGCATGAGGGATCGATCCAGGCGCTCAGCGACGGGCCGGATCGGGGCAGTTGTTTTGCGGTTCGCCTTCCCGCGTTCCGGAAAGGAGGCGCACATGTCGCCTGATCCACCTGTATCCGGGCCGGCGCCCAGGGTGTTGATCGTTGAAGACGAGCCGCGTCTGCGCGATCTGCTGCTCGATGTGGTGCCTTCGATGGGATTCCCCGCCCTGGCCGCACGCACGGCGGAGGAGGCCGAGAAACTGATGCAGTCGGAGGCGTGCGAAATCCTCATCCTCGATCTCCAGTTGCCGGGGATGGGGGGGATGGAATTCCTGGAAAAGCTCCGCCGGCAATCTCGCGATGTGCAGGCGATCGTCCTGACCGGGTTTGGAAGCCTCGACGCGGCGCGCAAGGCCATCCACCTCGACGTGGTGGAGTTTCTCTGTAAGCCGTGCCATCTCGACGAGCTGGAGGTGGCCCTGGACCGCGCCCGGCGGCGGATCGCGCCTGCGGAGGCGTCCATGACCATGATGGAAGATGCGGTCCCTTCGCCGGAATCTTCGACCGCCGCGCTGACGCTGGAGGAGATCGAGCGGCGGCAGATTCTGGAATCCCTCGCCCGGCACGGTGGCAACCGCACCGCGGCGGCGGCGGAACTGGGGATCAGCCGCAGAACGCTGCATTATCGCCTGAGCGAATATCGCCGACAGGGCCATGTGGTGTAGTGACTCTCGCGCAGCCCGGTGCGAAGGGAAAAAGAACGGTGTCGCGATGGGAACGTGAAGGTGAACCGACAGGTGGCAGGAATTCAGGCACGGATGGACACCGATTGGCCGGAATGCGCCTTGAGCATCAGTCATGTCCATTCGTGGATGAATTTCCGGACGGGTGGGGGACTG
>CAYUNS010000038.1:11499-27167 GCA_964446155.1 uncultured Tepidisphaeraceae bacterium
GGATAGAGTCTGGGCCGACAACTGAATAGTTCTTATCAAGAGTGGCAGAGGGCCGGGCCCGATGAAGCCACAGCAACCAGCGGATCGGCGCGAGCGGCGTCGTGAAGCGGAGGTGCTAACTCCCGCCTGCTTTGCCGAATCCATATTCGGCACCACGAAGTGGGGAAGATAAGAAGAGCCACAAGGAAAGCCTTCGACGCCTCTTCTTTTAAGTGAAGAGGCGTTTTTTTGTGTTGGAACGACGTTGCGGTTTGGAAGGGGTTCGGCGGCAAGGGCGGGGCCGCACCGCTGAATATGGACGACCAGCAACCAGCAATTACTTCAGACAGGGATCAACCATGAGCTATGTCCTCGGACTCAAGTGCAAGGAATGCGGGCATCGCGTGCCGGTGTCTCCGGTTCACGTCTGCGAGCAGTGTTTTGGCCCGTATGAGGTCGAGTATGACTATGACGCGATGAAGGGAAAGGTGACGCGGGAGTCGATCACGCGCGGGCCGAACAGTTTGTGGCGATATAAGGATCTGCTGCCGGTCGAGGGGGAGCCGAGGACGGGACTGCACTCGGGGTTCACACCGCTGAAGAAGGCCGATCGCCTCGGCGCGGAACTGGGGTGTGGCGACCTGTGGATCAAGGACGATTCGTGCAATTATCCGACGTATTCGTACAAGGAGCGCGTCGTCGCCGTCGCGATCAGCAAGGCGATCGAGTTCGGCTTCGACACCGTTGGCTGCGCCAGCACGGGCAATCTCGCGAACTCGACGGCCGCGCATGCGGCGCAGGCGGGGATCAAATGCTATGTGATGATCCCGCACGATCTCGAGCAGGGGAAGGTGCTCGGCTCGCTCATCTTCGGGCCGACGATGGTGCGCATCCGCGGGACGTATGATGACGTGAACCGTCTCTGCACCGAGATCGCCGACAAGTACGGCTGGGCGATCGTCAACGTCAACCTGCGCCCGTATTACACCGAAGGCGCCAAGACCTACGGCTTCGAGATCGCCGAGCAGCTTGGCTGGCGGCTGCCGCGGCATACGGTGGTTCCCACGGCCGGCGGGACGATCCTGCCGAAGATTTACAAGGGATACCAGGAATTCATCAGGCTGGGCATCGTCGAGGACAACAAGCCGAGGATTTATTCCGCGCAGGCCGCGGGATGTAACCCGGTGGTGACGGCGATTCACAAGGGCGTGGACATCATCGAGCCGCAGAAGCCCAACACCATCGCCAAGAGCATCGCCATCGGCAATCCCGCCGACGGCTACTATGCGTACAACGTGGTGAAGGAGAGCGGCGGGTGGGGTGAAAGCGCGACGGATCGTGAGATCGTCGATGCGATCAAACTGCTGGCCAGGACCGAGGGAATCTGGACCGAGCCCGCCGGCGGCACGACGCTGGCGGCGGCGATCAAGCTGATTCAGTCGGGAAGGATTCCGAAGGATGAAACGATCGTCGTCAGCATCACCGGCAACGGGCTGAAGACGCTCGAAGCCGTGCAGGCCGACCTCACCCCGCCGGTGGTGATTGAACCGAAATTGAGCGAGTTCGACCGGTTGCTGGAGGGGCGAGACGGCGCCGCCAAGCCCCCGGCGTCGCGCGCCGTCGTGGCGGTTTAGGATCGGGCTTCCGTGGCACGGGCGGCTCGCCGGTATTCCTCTGAATGAAAGACATGGGCGAGCCGCCCATGCCACGATGTTGCCATTGGACATGCGAGGGCTCCAGATGAAAATCCACCTCGATGTTTGTTGCCTGAACCGACTCTTTGATGATCAGCACCAGGCACGCGTATCGATCGAGACGGCAGCCGTTCAACAGGTGTTGGAGCTGGTTGAGTCGAGCCCTCTGAGCGACTATTCGTCGGCGATGGCACAAGTGGAGATCGAGCGGATTCCCAGTCCCGACCGACGTCGAAAAGTAATGGCGCTGTTGCCACCGAAAGAACATATACTTCCGTTGAGCGACTCCCTGCTTGACGTTACCGCCGAACTTCAGCAGCTAAAACTTTAGTTTGGCGGATGCCGTTCATCTGGCCGCAGCAGAGTGTTTTAAGTGTCGCCGACAGGTTGCTCAGGCGCGCCAAGCGTAACGCGGGCCAATTGACTTTTCGGGTACTCAACCCGGTGGTCTTTCTCCAGGAGCTCAATGATGCCACTATCCGGTGAACAGATTCGCGTGCGAGGGTTGGCGGCGTTGAAAAAGGAACTGGGGCGGGCGGGCCTGGCGCGATTCCTACGACATTATAAGCCCGGTGATGGCGATTATACCCAGGAGCGCGGCGACCTGCTCAAGAACCTCTCGATGGATGAACTGCGTCACCGCGCTGTGCGCAACACACCTCCCCGACGAAAAGCAAAGAGCGTTAAATAGCGGGGGCGATCTATACGGATCCATGGCGGATGCGCGTGCGTTCGGCTTGATCCACGCTACGTCACGGCATTCACTCAGCGATACGAGGCAATAGAAACTTCGGCCACCATTATAATGGCCAGCGGGGGCCGGATGGTCGAGGTTCATATGGGAGGTACTTCCATGAAGCATGTCGCGATTACCTGTCTTGCCCTCCTGATGATTGTTCCCGGCACGTTGGCGCAAGAGGTTTCTGCAACCGATGAGGCGGGGGCGGTGGAACTTTATGTGAAGGCGGCGGATATGATGGTGATCGATTCACCGGCATCGTCGCCGCTCGGGTATCCTGATTATCCGCCGTTCGGGGCCGAGTGGGATCGGATGGCGAAGCAGGCGTTCGAGGCGAATGCCGAGGCGCGCAAGCTGGTTCGCCAGGCGCGGGAGATTGATCGCGGCGGCTGGCCGGCCGATTCGGAGAATATGCGATACCTGAACCGTTGCCGGCATGTAGTAGCCAACCAGGTGGGGGATGCGGCGATGTATCAGCACCTGCAAGGCGATGACGCCGATGCGATCGAGTCGATCCGCGACCTGTTGCATCTGAGCGAACTGCTGCGGGAGAAGCAGGAGGACCAGACGTTGGCATTGATGCGGGAACTGGTGAGTGTGGGGATTGACGCGCTGGCGGCGCATCGATTGCTGGTGATGGCGCCGGGGATGAAGCTATCCCACGGGGAGGATGAGCAGGGCGTCGCGATCAGCGAAGTGCGGAAGCTGATTGAACAGTTGTTGAAACAGCATGAGGTGCGGACACGCATTGAAATGATATTCACGGCTGAGTGGCGTGGAAGAATCAGGAATACACAGGATGTCATGGCCCTTGGTGTGATGGTGTCGGTGTTGTCGCCGTCGTTGAATCGGGCGATCGGGACGCTCAATCGCGTCAACGCCGAGCGAACGATGGCGGCGATGTCGCTGGCGTGCCAGTTGTATCGGTTTGAGAAGGGCCATTGGCCGGCGATGCTCGCGGACATCGTGCCGGCATATCTGCCGAAGGTTCCCATCGATCCATGGGGCGATGGGACCGAGACGTTCGGCTATGTGCTGGTGGAAGGTGGGATGCCGGATGGATCGGATCGGCCGCTCGTCTACTCGCGGGCCGAAGCGCACGACGGATTGTTCTATCGCGTGGACAAGCCGCAGTATGGTTTCTACGGCCATGATGGAACCCGTCGGCCCAGGGGTGAACAGATACGCGGCGGGCAATTCAGGGATGTGGGGCGGTGGCAGCCCGATGGGCAATTGGATGGCGCAATGCCCCGGCCATTGAAAGTGGATAAAGAGGTTGAAGCCGCGGATAAGCAGGGATGAACACGGATGGCGGCATGGGCATCACAGTTCATGATTTTCCGGGAAAGCGGGCGGGGATGGGCATCGCGCGGCGAAGGTTTTGCATGGGGTTGATCGGCGGGGGGCTGGCGATGGGAGCATTGGGCATACCCGCGGTGCGGCGGATGTTTCATCCCCTGGTGGTTCGCCTGCGCGGAGCGAAGACGGTTGAACAGCGCGTCATGGAATTCGGGGAGGCCGAACAGCGGATTCGTGAGCGGTTCCTCAACGCGGGCGTCGCTTTTCCGCCGATGAGTGTCGTGCTGGTGGGATTGAAGGAGGAACGCCGAGTGGAGGTGTATGCGGGAGCGAAGGGGGAAATGTGTTTCGTTGCCGCGTATCCGATCCTCGCCGCGAGCGGGGCGCCTGGTCCCAAGCTGCGCGAGGGGGACCGGCAGGTACCGGAGGGGATTTATCCGGTGGAGTCGCTCAATCCGAACAGCCGGTTTCATGCGGCGTTGCGGGTGGGATATCCGAACGCCTACGATCGCGAGATGGCGTCGCGCGACGGACGGACGGAGCTTGGCGGAGACATCATGATTCACGGCGGCAGCGCATCGATCGGATGCCTGGCGATGGGAGACCCGGCGGCGGAGGAGTTGTTCGTGCTGGCGGCGCGAGCGGGAATCGAGAACATGACGGTCGTGCTGTCGCCGATGGATCTGCGCTCGAAGGCGATGCCGGTGGATCTCCAGGCCGGATGGCGCGCGATGCTGTATGCCGCCATCGAGTCGGAGCTTGCGAAGCTTTCGCGGGAACCCGGCAATTGAACGGCGTCAATCCGACGACTTATCACCTACGACGATGGCGTTGGCGTACTCCAGCTTTCCCTTCGGATGGTTTTCGCTCGGCCGCGGTACGCTGAGGGCGATCCGCTGGATCGGAAAGTGGACCTTGCCGTCATTGGCGCCGCCCCAGTGTTCGAGCTTGCGGTTCAGCGGGATGCGGATGTTTTCCCACTGGCCGGTTCCTTTGATACGGCGCTTGAACTGGAGGGTTTGGTTGGTGCTGTCCGTGACGCGGAACGTCAGCGGCTGGCCGATGTCGCTGCGCACATCAAGGCTGATTTGCTGGGCGGTGTCGATCACCACCGACCGATGCGCAATGACGTAAGGGGTGGTTCTGGATGCGCTGTTCGTGAAATCGTACTGGAGGACACCGATCGCATCGGCGCCGTCGGCGGCCACGGTGAACAAGCCGTCGCCGGTATTCTTCTCGAATTTCCACGCATCGCCATCGGCGAAAAGTTGCAGATCGCGGCCTTCGGGCGGTTCCGACTGAACCGTTGGTGGCGGCGCCGGCTTTTCGGTGGTGATGGCTCCAAGCTCGACGCCGGCCGGCAGTGCCACGTATTGCGGCGATCCGGTGAGAGTGAGCTTCAACGGCTCGATTGTCGAGGTCTTTCCGTAGAGATCCGCCACGTCGAACTTGGCGCCCGGCTGGGTCTGGATGCTCACCTCGTGCGGCCGGGCCTCATCGGGCGCGCCGCCGGCCGGCGGCGCCGTCCACGCGACAAGCTGCCGATTGCCCGAATCGTCCTGCCAGATCAGCAGGTAATCCAGCGGATGATCCGTTTCGAGGCGGCGCTCGAGGCGATATCCGTTCAGCCGCCGGGCCATGAATCGTGCGGCCGTCAGCACCGGGCGCGTGCCGTCCTTGCCGTCCTTGGCGACGATGCCGAACTCGTCGCCGTCCCATTCATACCAGACCGTGATCGCCACCTCATGAAGCTGATCGATCATGAACTGCCGGACATAGTGGGCGGCCTGGAAATCGCGCAGGCGCTCCATCGCGCCGCCGGACCAGCCTTCCTGTTCCAATTCACCCCGGGGCTTCTGGATCGCGAAACCGCGCTCCGTGTTGAGCATCGGCAGGTCCGGCGCGCCGTACTGCTTGAGCAGATCGCGCGTTTTTCTGTGGCCGATCGAAAACTCCTCGGGCGTTTTCACGCCGTAGGGGTGGACCGACCAGCCGCGGATACCGGTTTTGAGGATGCCTTTCTTGAAGCACGCCTCGGTCCAATTGTAACTCGGTTGCCAGTAGTTCGAGACCGATCCGGCCATGACAAAGGCATTGGGATCGGCCTTGAGCATGGCCGGAACGACGGCTTTGACCAGGTCGGTGTATTCCTGGGCAAACTCATCGGAGTTGTGCGTGCCGTCCTTGCGCCAGAAAGTGCGGACATTCGGTTCGTTCCAGATCTCCCAGAGCAGATCGTGATCCTTGTAATGCGCCGCCGCCGCCGCCGCGAAGGCCGCAAACCCTTCCCGTCCGGCCTGGGTTTGAATCCCACCTCGACCGTTGTCTTCGTACAGCGTATTGACGTTGAAGAGACAGGCGACGATCCGCATTCCCCGTTCCTTCGCATGGTTGAACTGCTCATCGAATGCCGAGAAGTCATACTCTCCCTTCTCCTTTTCCACCGCATTCCAATAAATGCCGCGCCGAATGATGCTGAAACCGGCATCGTTCACGGTATCGATCGTCTCGATGTCGAAGTTGTGCCCCTTGAGCTGAATGCCCACCGACTGGGGCACTCCCGGACGGGGCGGAACGGCGGCGGCATCATTCATGTTGACGGCGCCCAAAAGACTTGTGGCGAGGGTGAGGGACAGCAGTTTTTGCATTGAGTCTCCATGGTGTTGGATCGGAAATTATCTGAAAAACAAGGTCGGAATTAAACGGCTATGCCGCTTCGGTCAGCGGCGCAAATCCGCCACGGACCAGTATCGACTGGGGACGGCATTCATGGCAGGCTGACGCTGACGACTCTGAGATTTTGATCCTTCCAGACGCTGATGCCGCGTTTGGCGACGGCGCTACCCAATTCATTGTGATTCGAGACGCTCTTCAATCGGCCGGCGTCGCAAGTCTCCGCATGTCCATCGGCGAAGAGCGCGTTGGCGCCGGAGGGATGGGCCATCCAGACCGCGCGGGTTTCAGTACCCTGGTAGGCACGATCCGAGAACCAGTCGGCGGCGCCCATCGTCGCGTAGCCATCCAGCACTTTTGCAGTGTCAAAGATGAGCGCGAAGTCGGCGGGTTGAGGGACCGCGCTTAATTGGATGCCGCGAAACGAAGCCCACCCGTCGCTGACAGCGGTGAAGGCGTATTTAGGCGCGAATACATGCGCATGGTACATGCCATAATAGCTCCTTGACGCCGGTTCCATCTTGGGACAGGCATATACGCTGCGAGCGGGGAGATAATCACGATAACCATAACTTCCGTCGTAAAATTCATACCACCATCGGCCATCGCTTGGCGTGCGATAGCTGATGTCCTGCGGGATGCGATACTGGTAGTCACCGGCATATTGAAGAATGCCAAGGCCGATCTGCCGCAGATTGCTCAGACACTGGACACTTTTGGCTTGCTCGCGCGCCTTGCTCATGGCGGGCAGGAGGATCGCGATGAGAACCGAGATGATTCCCATCACGACGAGAAGTTCGACAAGAGTAAATGCTGTTCGGCGTGACATGATAACGTTTTCCAGGTCGGCAAAACCTATTTCCCATTTTCTTTCTCTACCCTCGCCGACGTGCCAGCAGGAGGCCGCCCAGCGACAACAGGCCCAGCATGGAGGGCTCAGGGATGGGAGAAATGACGCCATTCAAGGTGACGTTGTCAAAAGTCCAGCGGCTGCCGGAGGATCCGGAATTGTCAGAGTACAGATAAAGACGAAACTGGATTGGTCCGGAAAGGCCCTGAAATTCCGCGCCACTGAGGTCGAATGAGATATCTCCGCCGGTCGTGCGCGCAACAACCGGGTCTTCAATCGGTTGGTTGTATCCGCTGATGTTTGAACTGAGATAGTAGCTGATGGGCCTTATCCCGCCGTTGAGTACGGCAAGGCGGAAGTCAAGGCTTTCAAGATTCGCCTCATACCCGGAATCCGGGGTGACCTCAAAAAACCAGTAGGCGTTATCGTCGTAGGCCTCCGCTTGTGTTTTTCCAATCGGCTTCACCGCGAACTCGGGTGCAGGGTTGCCGTCGTTGAGATTGATCCCGTTATTGGTATTACTCCAATTGCCCGTATTGCCAAGTCCCACAGCCGGAGTGAATTCACCGGCGGTTGAGTTCGGATTCGTATCGGCTGAGGCATAGGTGGGCGTCTCGACTGTCCCAAAATCGTAGAGTGCCAACGCGGCATTGGAAGATGAGGCCGTGAAAAGCAACGCTGAACAGGCAATCGCAGTAAGCGTTCGCCTGCTGGAAAAGTTCTTCAACGGATGAGTTAAAGAGTTCAACATGCCTGTCTCTCCTCATAAGGGGATGTGTGAAGGGCGCCGTGTATCGCGAAAGCTCGTTTCCCGCAGCGCGATCTTCGTAAGATCCGTAAGCAAATCTACTCCATTTTTTCGCATGAAGCTGTGCTGTTTTTCGTCAAAAACTATCTAAATCGCGTCAGCCTGGAATTGAAATAGGTAGGGGGGGAAGGCCATAGGAAACGTGTTTGGCTTTTTGGGGAGTCAAATGGTCACTTTCGACCTGGTGTGTTGGTCGGAGGACGTTGACAGGATCTGCCCGTTGTCGAGCAGGGTGGTGCGCAGTTGCTCATAGTCCACCTCCTGCACGGCGGTGGCGTCGTCGATCGCGAGGGATGCGGCGGCATCATTCATGTTGACGGCGCCCAAAAGGCTTGTGGCAAGGGTGAGGGACAGCAGTTTTTGCAGTGGGTCTCCATGGTGTTGGATCGACGTTTTCTGATTAAATGAACGAACCGCCCGTTCGGGGCAACGACGAGAAGCATTCCCGACATCGTTCCCGCGGATATGAGAAAAGGTCATGCGCCTGCTCGGTCAAAAAGCAACGGATGTCCGTCATGACCGCCCGTTTTGGAAGCCCGGGAACTATGTTTGGCGTCGGCGCGCGCCAAGCAACAGTCCGGTTGCAGTCATCAAGGCAAGGCCAGTTGGTTCGGGCACATAGGTGACTGTGAGTTGTCGATCGATTTCATCGAGATTGAACGACCACCCGGTGGCCGTGGCGGGATCCAGCGAGAGTCCATTATTCGTGGCGCTTCCGGTCCAGGTCATCAGTGTCCAGGTGCCGGCGGTGGGGGATGCCGAGAGGTCGAATTCCGGAAGGAGTAGTGATCCGTTGGCGAAGCTGACATTGCCGGTGACGTCGATTAATCGCATGGCATCCGGTGTTGCGATTGCCGCAAGGTCGATGATTCCCGCGACGGCGCTGCCGGCGCCGAGCGAGAAGTTGCCACCCGTCGCCAGGTCGGCGCCATTGCCGGTGCGGCTACCATCCAGAATTACCTTGCCGACGCCGTTGCTGCCGACGGTCAACGTGCTGCTGGTCGCAAAATCGGCTGCATCCGAGAGTCGCAGCGAATTGCCGATGCTGGATGCGTCTGTTCCCAGCATGACTGTTCCGACGACCCGCGTTTGGCCGGCGCTTTGCTCAAATGTGGCGTTCGACGTCTTCCATCCGAGCCGCATATATCCGTCGATCGTCAGCGTGCCGCCGGAAAGCTGGTACAGCGATGTGCCTGTTGCTCCGGCGCCGCCCTCCGCCGACAGCGTCAGGTTCGTTCCGACATTGACCGCTCCGCCGCTTTGCAGGAATTCAACCGTTGCATTGCTGTCGCCCCGCGACAGCGTCATTTGCGCGGCCGTGGAGAGCGAACCCGTTCCGCTGAGCCTGTATGTGCTCGTGGTGACGCGTTCTCCAAAATAGATGTTGTTCGCGCTGACATGACCGGCGGTGTGCGTGATATCCATCAGGCCCCGGTAGCTGCTGAGCTTGCCTGCGATGCTTAGATCGGCGCTGATCGACAGGTAGCCGCCCGCATTCGTGCCCCCGGAGCCGCCTGCAAAAGCCAGCGCGTTGATTGAGGTTGAACTGGTCAGTGTGATTGGATTTTCGGCGCTGGATCGGGCAAGCGTAAGGATGTTTACATCATCAACGACGGTTGGGGCGTCATCGGGATTCCAGTTTTCGGGCGTGTGCCAACTTCCACCAACGCCGCCATTGGCATCCCACAGAACTGCGGCGTCGGATGCGACGGTTGCGATGCCGCTGCAAGTTACTGCCGCGCACAAGAGAATCGAATTCAAACGCCGGTTGGTTCCATGGGTGAAAGCTGAATTCGAGGTGTTTTCCCGCATCATTTCAAATCCTCCTGCAGGGTGGCTCTCCGGGCATTCTCCCGAAACTCCACCATCTGTTCATGGATGAAAAAATACACTATTTCGGATACGCAGGCGGTGCGCTTATTCGTCAAAAACTATTGAATATTCGTCAGGTTCGATGTTGCCCGACGGCACAGCCCATCCTCCAGGTAATCAGAAGTTCGCCAGAATCTCCTTCCCGCTTTCATCCTTCCAAGCGCGGATGCCCAGTTTTGTGGAGGTGAAGCGATTGGGGGTGGAAGTGCGTTGCAGGTCGAGACCGTCGCAGGATTCCACATGAAAGTCGGCGAAAAGTCCGTTGGCTCGGCCATTGTGAACCAGCCAGATGCCTTTTGCCTGGTTCGCCCAGGCGCCGCCGCCTGGCCGGACAATGTTTTCCGGACTCCATGTGTCCGCGCCCAGGCGATAGCGGTAGTCGGACATCGAGGAGGTGTCAAACAGGAGGGGGTAGCTCGAGGCCCGCTTGATCCGATGCAACCGGATGCCACGCATGCTGAATGGATTGTCGCCGGTTTGGCTGCTGCTGACCATTGCCGGATCATTCTTGTTCGAAATCATTCCGTAGATGCTGACGACCCAGGCGCTGGACGGATAATAGACGGGCGGCTCCATTTCGGGGCAGCGGAACACCATGTTGATGTTCCGGGAATAGCTGTAGGAGGATGGGGCCGGAAGATAGACCGCCTTGCTCACGCTTCGGCCGTCCAGAAAGTGATACCAGAGGTGCGTATCTCCATTGAGGGTGTTGCTTCCATGAGCAATAACAAAGCGATTGTCATTGGCATAGAGATTCAGCGCGATCCCAATCTGGCGCAGATTGCTTGCGCAGGTGACCATCCGCGCCTGGGCGCGGGCGTGGTTCATGGAGGGCAGAAGCATTGCGATTACAACGGCGATAATGCCGATCACCACGAGGAGTTCAATCAGTGTAAAACCCGACGGGCGATATGACCGGCGCGAGGTGGAAGAAATAGTCATGAAGACCTCCGTGAATGGACACCGCAATGAGGCGATGAAGAGGCTGACGCATGGCGGTTGCGTCTGGAGATGAATTGTGCATGGGGATCGGCAAGGCCAGGAAGTCCGGGTTTTTGAGCGGAGCAACTTTTTGTGCCGCCCGCCGGGCAACGTCTTTTCCATCATTGAAAAGCGTCGTCCCCGCGGGGATGAATGAAACAGCCGTTGCTTGTTTCCGCTCCATCATTTCCATCCCATGCTTCGAGCACATCCCCCAACAACATCGATGTGTTCAGGGGCTACCCTGATCATTCGGATAAACAGTACACCACGCATGACTGAGGAGAATATGCAATATCCACCATTCTCTATCGAGATCCCGTCAAGCCGGGTCTTTCCGGGCATTTTGTGCGGGTGGTGCGGTCAGCGGCTTCGCTTGAAGGCCGCTCAATGCCGCAATTGCATTCAGGCTGTTTTTGGCCAGAAATCATCTGATGCTGCGGGTGTATAACTGGGAGAATGGCATAATAAGCGCCGGTCGTTTTGGGGAGTCAAATGGTCACTTTCGACCTGGCGTGTTGGTCGGAGGACGTTGACAGGATCTGCCCGTTGTCGAGCAGGGTGGTGCGCAGTTGCTCATAGTCCACCTCCTGCACGGCGGTGGCGTCGTCGATCGCGAGGGATGCGGCGGCGGCGGCGCTTTGCCCCAGCACCATGAAGACCGGTTCCATCCGCGCGCTGCCATAGGCGATATGGCTGGTCGAGAGGCAGACGGGAACGAGCAGGTTGTCGCATTCCTCCCGCCTGGGCGTGATGGCGCG
This sequence comes from uncultured Tepidisphaeraceae bacterium, assembly GCA_964446155.1. Classification (GTDB taxonomy): domain Bacteria; phylum Planctomycetota; class Phycisphaerae; order Tepidisphaerales; family Tepidisphaeraceae; genus CAYUNS01. The sequence goes on from CAYUNS010000038.1 coordinate 23,156, forward strand.
ATAGGGGATGGGATAAGGCGTCGCCGGCACTTGCACGTCGCCTTCGTTGAGCACGCGCGCCCGTCCATTGTCGATTTTGATGAATCGACAGCAATTGTGGGAATCCATCCCATAGCTGCCCATGCCGATGGAATCCTCCGCGACGTGCAGGCCGCGGCAATCGTGTTCCGTGACGACGTACTCCCCGATCATGCGCCTGGCCTCGCGGATGTACAACTGGTGAGGCCAGTGTTCCGTCTCGCGAAATTCATCCCTGGGCAATCCCCATCGACGATATGCGGCGCGATAGCGCTCGGGGATCTCCTCGTGATTGGCCATGAACCAGTACAAGCCCCGCTGATAGGTCACATGCGCCTGGAAAATCCGTTCGCGCTGTTCGAGCGATGCTTTCGGCCAGGCGTGATTGGCGCCGATGAAATCACTGGAGACGGCGCCGTGGTTGTTGGTGTCGGTCTTGTAAAAACCGTTGGGGGTTTTGTTGGGGAGCATGTCGATCTTGATCGGCACGGTGGGATCGTCGCCATCGCCGGGCAGGAGATCGTTGTAGCGGTCTTTTTCCCCGCGCAGCCAGCGCGTGAGCAGAACATACTGCGTCGGATCAAATCGGTCCGGTCGTCGCCAGTCGATCTTCAGCGACGGATCATCGGTCATGCAGACCCGGAAGTTGTAAGCCTGGATGCGTGGATCGCCTTGTCCCTGCCGGCGGGAGAGGTCTTCATGGACGATGCCGGGCAGCAGCCCGCTGTCGGGATCGTTCTCGCGAACGAACGGATCGACGGGATGGCTGAACTGGTGCATGTCCCGCACCTGGATGCCGTTGAGCGTTTCATTGTAGAGGGTGTTGCTTTCGCGGCCCACGGTGTGGCTCACGCCCGCGCGCGCCATCAGATCGCCTTCGTAGGTGGCGTCGATGAAAACCCTGGCGAAGACGCGCAGTCCGCCGAGCATGGTGATGAAGACGATCCGGCCGGATTCGGTCTGCGCCCGATCGAGATACTGACAGAGATGGACGGCAACGCCTTCCTCATCGAGCATCTGATTGTAAACCGCGTCGGCGGCGTGCGGTTCAAACTGGAATTCCTCCTCGAGGCCGTACCGCGCGCCGAGGCGGCGGTAAAATTCGCGGCTCAATCCCCCGATGACATGCTTGCGCCCGTAGTCGGTCCATCCAAGTCCGCCGGTGGTCAATCCACCGATGAATTTTCCCGGATGGAGAACGACGACCTCCTTGCCCCGACGACGCGCCTCGACCGCGGCGATCAGCCCGGCGGAGGTCCCGCCATAAATGCAGATGTCGGTTCGAATCCGTTGATCAGTCCGTTCAATCCACTCGGGGCGGAAATAATGCAGGTCACTCATGAACGATGGCCTTGTTGAAAACCTGTGTGGGCGCCAACAGCAATCAAAAAGGTACGCTCCAATTCGTCATCAGGAAGGACTCATTTTTTATCAATTGATATCGAAAATCCGTCATCCGATGTGACCCGTTCGGGGAATGGTCAGGAGATGGCGCGTCGGTATTGTCCCGGTGTCTGCCCGGTCCGGGTGCGGAAGATGGCCGTCATGTGCGCGACCCGTCTAAAGCCGGCCAGGTGCGCCACCTGGGCAAGTGGGTAATTTGTATCGATGAGGAGTTGCTTGATCCGATCGATCCGGCACCGCAGGATGTATTCGTAAGGCGTGCAGCCCAGGTGCTCGCGGAACAACCGCTCGAATGTGGATCGCGAGACGTGTAGATGTTCGAGTATGTCGCTGACATTGACCCCGTCTCCCGCATGGGCGCGGATGAAGCGCACGGCATCGACGAGGACGGGATCGGTCAGTGCGGTGACATCGCTGGAACCGCGCACCTCGATCGCGACGGGAGCGATGAAAATCGGGGAGTCGGGGACGGCTTCTCCCGAGAGGATCCGATCGAGCAGGCGGGCGGCGTCGAAGCCCACGACCTCGACGTTGGGGACGACGCTGGTGAGAGTGGGATACGACAACTCGCAGAGCACATCGTCGTCATCCACGCCGACGACGGAGATGTCATACGGCACGCGCATGCCGGCGGCGACGCAGGCGTTGAGGATTTGCCGTCCGCGCGTGTCGTTGCAGGCGATCACGCCCACGGGCTTGGGCAATGCCTTCAACCAATGGATCAGCGCATCCCAATCGGCAATGCCGCGCTGTTCATACGAGGGGCTGCGCCTGTGGCTGATCTCGCGCCGGCCGAGGGAAAAGACATGCTTCCCGACGCGCGTTTCCACGGCGTATTCGAGGAACGCGTTTTCCCGCGAATCGGAGAAATCCACGCCGGGGTATCCGCAGAAGGCGAGATGCTTCAGGCCATTGGAGATGAGATGGTCGGCGGCCATTTCGATGACCTTGCGATCGTCGGTGTAGATGCCGCGCACGCCGGGCAGCGTGATGGTCCCGCGAATGTCCACGGTGGGAAGATGGAGCTTGCGGACGATGTTCGCGATGTGCGCGTTTTCAATCCGCGCGATGATTCCATCGGCCCGCCAGTCCTGCAACTCCCGCAGGTTCATGGTGTCGACGAGATAGCGCATGTCGTGGGAAAAAACCCATCCTCCATGCGCCCTGGCGTACCGCGCGATTCCGCGCAGGCATCCGCGCGCATAGGAAGAGGTTGCCTCAACCAGCAGGATGATCCGTCGATGTGCGTGTATGAAATCCGCGGCCGCCGACATGAAACCTCCCATCGTGGCCCGCAAGATAAGCGAATCGTCGCGGCGTATCCAATTTCCGTCAGGCGAAGGGAACTCTCCCCCCGACGCCGGATCATTCAATGCGGGTGTCCGTGCGCGTTTTCATTGCCTCGGCGAGCGGGCGATGGGAAGCCCGGACGGGAGGGTTCCCCTTATTGAATGCGAATCGCGCGCAGCTCCGCGCCGTGCATCGAGAGCTTGAGTTGTCCGTTGACGGATTCAATCGGCTCGCCGGTGGCGGCGTCGGTGACCCTGCCTTTCGTGGGGAGCTTGATCGTCACCTCGGGTTTGGCGTTCATACCGGTGTTGGCGATCGCCAGCCATGTGCCATGGCCGGGGGCGCGAATGACGCGGACAACGACCTCATCGTCGTCGGCGGCGTTGCGGATGACAGTGCTCGGCAGCGCCGGGAGCGACAGGTACGCCTGGTTGAATTTACGGGCGAAATGGGGAAATCCGCGGTTGAACCTGGCCCCCGCGAGGTAGCCGATGTACCACGGATCGCCGTTCGCGACGGCGGTCACCTCGGCGTGCATCATGTGCTCGCGCGTCCGATCCACATCGATGACGAAATAGCCCACCATGTCGTCCATCTCATTTTCATTAAGCGTATAATGACGCACGATTCCCAGGCCCGACGGTGTGCGGAACGCATCCAGGGCCTTGGGTGAGCTGACGGTGTACAGCCGGTTGAACGTGAATGTCGGGATCACTCCGCTGGTCTTCGCATAGTTTTTCGGATCGATGCTGGGAACGGCATGATCCCATTCCCAATTGCCCCAGGTCCAGTGGGGGCGCAGCATCCCCTCGAGATGGAGATCCTGTTTGACGACATCGCTGAAGCTCAGAGGCGCAATTTCCAGGCCTTTTTCTTCAGCCAGTTTGTTCCAGCCCGCGACATCGTCGGTGACGACGTTGCGGCCGCTGACGGGCAGCGAATGCCCCGGCTCGCTGGCGTCGGCGGTGAAGAGGATGACCGCATCCTTGCCGATGTTTTTGCGGAGATGATCGCGCAGGTCGATGAGGAATGCCTTGCGCTGGTCGTTCCACCATGCGATGTATCGCTGGTACAGTTCTCCGCGTTCGCGAAGCTGCTCGCGGGTGACTTTCCTGCCGCGCATCGCCTCCCTGGAAAACTTCGCGAGGGCATTGTCGGAGAAGCTGACGGGCATGTGGCTCGGCCGCGGGCGGATCCACGCGCCGGCGAAAGGCATCACGTTTTTCCAGCGGGTGATCGTCAGGTCCAGCACGGTCTTGGCATCCTGGAGAATGACCGGTTCGGTGACGTCGGCGTAGGC
>CAYUNS010000039.1:0-802 GCA_964446155.1 uncultured Tepidisphaeraceae bacterium
GCTCGCTCCATATCATGCCCGGCCGGATGACGGCATCGACGACACGGCGGCGATTCAGCGGGCGATTTCGGAGAACGTCGATCACGGCCGAACGCTCTATTTTCCCGCCGGCACTTACGACGTGAGCGACACGCTCATCTGCAAGAACGACGATGGCATCTGGCGCGCCCACATCACGTTCCAGGGCCAGGCGCGCGACAAGACGATCCTGCGGCTGCGGGATGACACCGAGGGTTTCGGCGATCCCCGGAATCCCCGGCCTGTTCTCGTCACCGCCTCCCACTGGAACGAAGGCGACGGCAACGACGGCGGGGGGAACAAGGCGTTTCGAAACAACGTCTTCGACCTTACCATCGACACCGGCACGCACAATCCCGGTGCGATCGCCATCGCGTGGGCCGTCAGCAACGTTGGATCGATCCGCAACGTCAACATTCGATCCGGCGACGGGCAGGGCATCGCCGGTATTTCGATGCGACGAAAAATACCTGGTCCGGGATATATCAAGCATGTCGCAATCGACGGGTTCGACGTGGGGATCGATATCGCGGACATTCAGTACGGCGTCACGCTCGAGCATGTGACGCTGACGAACCAGCGCGTCGCGGGCGTTCGATGCGATCGGAACCTCGTGCATGCCCGGCGAATCAAGAGCGTGAACACCGTCCCCGCGATCGTGATGACACATCCGGGCGGCGCGCTGACGATTCTTGATTCCCGCTTCACCGGTGGATCGGGCGATCGGTATGCGATCGACTGCGCCGGCACGGACAGCAGGACCTCGGTCACGACGCCGTCGAGC
>CAYUNS010000039.1:812-5261 GCA_964446155.1 uncultured Tepidisphaeraceae bacterium
GCAACGTGACGACGAGGGGATACCGCGCGTCGGCGATTCGCTGCCGCGGACAAGCGTTTTCCGGGCCTGATTATCTCGAGGTCGTTCATCCCGGCGCCCTCGGCGGCGGTGTCGCCCGCGCGGATGGTTCGGCGCTTCTGCCGATCAGGGAGTCTCCCGTTTTCTGGAATGCGGACCTGTCCGACTGGCAACCCGTTGGCCGGCGCCGCGCTGGCGAGCCTGACGACACCGCCGCCATCCAGCGCGCGATCGATTCGGGCAAATCGACGATCTATTTCCCCAACGACCGCGTCTATTTTCTCTCCGATACCCTCGTCATCCGCGGCTCGGTGAAGCAGGTTCTCGGCATGGGCGCGGAGATCAGCCTCGGCGCGGCGCGCGAGCCTTTCGGCGATGTCGAAAACCCCCGTGCGCTGATTCGGATCGATCCCACCGATCACGATACGGTCTTCTTCGAGAACATGTTTTTCAACGCGCAGTATCCCGGCGAGGTGGTTTTTGAGAACAACTCGCCGGCGACGGTCGTCATCCGTCACTGCGCGGGCTGGATCGGCGGCGGGGCACATCGGCGGTCCTACCGGAACACGCGGCAAGGGACGGGTGAACTGTACGTTGAAGACGTCTTTCTCCCCGGCTGGGAGTTCAACGGGCAAACCGTCTGGGCGCGACAGTTCAACCCCGAAAACCAGCATGGCGAAGGCGTCGTTCCCCAGGTGAGCAACAACGGCGGCAAGCTCTGGATTCTCGGCTTCAAAACCGAAGGCCAGGCGCCTTTCATCTCCACAACCCGCGGCGGCGTGACGGAACTGCTCGGTGGTTACAACTACATCAGCGCCACCCACCCGCCGACCGTCCCCACCGACGCCGTTCCGTACATCATCGAGGACTCCATCGCCAACCTCACGTTCGTCACCGAAAACTTCCGGGACAACGACTATCGCGTCTACATCAGAAACACGCAAAATGGCAAGACGCGCGACTGGAAACCCTCAAACCTCCCCCCGCGCGACGGCCATCATGATGGGGATCGGTCCCGCGCGGTGTCCCTCTTCGAGGCTTCCTCCGACTAAATTAGTTATAAGTGTGCTTGACCTGCTTCGCTTGGAAAGCCGCGTGCAGGCCCGTGTTCTGGTGCACGATTCCCGTCGGGGCGTCACTGGACTGGAAGGTTTCGACGTGACCATCGGCGAAGCCAATCACTGTGCTCTTTCCATGCCGATACGCGACCATGCCACTGCTGCCAGATCCGGTAATTGTCGAGCCAGTGTCACCGTAAAAATACTTCTCCCAGCGGAATCCACTGATGATGTCGACGAGGATGATTGTCTCGGACGTCCGTTTGATTGAGGTGTATTTCTTGCGTTTGTTGTTTGAATCGTTGTCGCGGGAGATGAACGAATTACGTCGGATGTTCAGACCGATGCCGATATTGTCCTGGTTGACCGTCTTTGGGAAGGCTGCGCAATAAATAACGTCTGTCGTGTTCGGTTTATCATGCTGATCTTGGCGATTTCCAATGTATTTTCCAATCATCGGCTCCTTAAACCAGCGATGTCGATCGGTATTTGGGCTTGGGTAAGTCACTTCCTCTCGCGGGCTCCAAGAATCGTAATCGGAGACGTACATCGCGATACCCAAGAGCAACTGCCTGTGGTTCGACATGCACTGCGTCTGCACGGCCGCAATTCGGGCCTTGACGAGCGCCGGCATGAGGATGGAGATGAGCACGGCGATGATGCCGATCACCACCAGGAGTTCGACGAGCGTAAACGCCCTGGGACTATTGGATGAGTTTGCAGAGAGCATACGGCCTCCAACGTAAGGACTTTGGTCGATCGTCATACTTTTGCCGGCGGGGCGGATGAGCGGCGCGCGATCAGCTCGGGGGAGAGGGTGATCTGCACCGGCTCGCGCGGCGAGTCGGTGTCGTTCGACGCATTCGCGATCAACAACTCCACGGCACGGCGGCCCATCTCGCGCAGCGGATGACGGACGCTCGTCAGGGCGGGGCTTATCATTCCGCACCATTCGGAATCGTCCACACCGACAATGCTCAGATCGTCCGGAACGCGCAATCCGGATTGCTGAAGTTGGGTGACGGTGGTGACGGCCGGTAGATCGCCATAGGCGACCCACGCGGTCGGACCGGCTTTGCCGAGCTTGCGGATGTGCGCCGCGCCCATCGCTCCCTCAAGCTGGCAGACCGCCTCATCCGGTCGCAGCGGTCGATCGATCCGGCGCACATCGAAGATCCATTCCGGTTCAACATCCAGTCCCCGCTGTCGCATTTCATGAATGAAGGACGCCTGGCGAATGGCGGCGTCGCGGTTGACGGGGTCGCGGCACGATCCAAGAAATCCAATGCGCCGATGCCCCAGCTCGAGGAGATGCCGCACCGCGAGGACGCTGACGGCATTGTTGTCGAACGAGATGACGGAGAGACCCGGCTGCGGATGGGGGTAGTCGATCGCGACGAGGCTGTGCCCCGCGCCGGCAAGCTCGCCGATCCACGGGCTGTCCGGCTCGGCATGGAGCAGCAGCAGGCCGTCGATGCGGCGCTCGGCGAATTTTTCGAGACAGGCGTCGGGGGTTTGGTTGCCCGTCAGGTTGATCAGCAGGAGGTCGTAGCCCTGCGCGCGGGCGGCCGGCTCGATTCCCTTGAGGATCTCGCCTTCATATCCGAAACCAGGGCCTGACCACGGTCCGGGCGCGATATAGATGCCGAACGTGGAGCTGCGCTTCCTGACGAGGCTTCGACTGGCGAAGTTGGGGCGGTATCCCAGATCGGAAGCGGCCTTCTCGACGCGGCGACGCATCGCATGGCTGACGAGCGTGTTGCCACGCGCCTTGTTGATGACCGTGGACACCACCGCCGTCGAGCAATTGGCCACCCGGGCGACATCCTTCAGAGTGATTCCGTCACCGACGCGTGCCATATCAATACTCTTTTTGTTCTTGCCTGACATGAATCGGAGATCCGGGCAAATCGCAACGAATACCTTGAACCAACCGTTTAATTAACTATATCCGCGTTTGGGGGTTTGTCAAAAAGCGTTTTTTGTCGCATTCCCTTTTTCATGACGATCCAACGGGGCTTAAAAGCCGTCCGGCCATGACTTTCTGTCAGGTTCCGCGCGTGTTGCCGTAAAGGGCGACGTGCAGGCGCGGGCAGAAGCGGTAGCCGGTCCGCTTGCAAAGCTCCGCGATCCATCCCGACCGGGCGGTGAGGGTGGCCGCATCCGTGCCTTCCGGCATCAGCAGCACATCGTCGGGCGCGACGTTGCGAAGCCGCTTCACGATGGCGGCGATCTCCTCCATATCCTGCTCGCGGCTGACGACGAACTTCAATTGAAACTCGGGCGAGGTGTCGATGAACCGCTGGATCACCGGCAGGTTGAGCCGCAGGCGCTCGTGAGCGCCGGCGAAGCGCCCGGCTTCGCGATCGTGCGGAGTGGAGTTGCTCAGCTTCGGCGAAAGGCTCGCGAGATGAAGCTTCACCGGCTTGTGGACGGTGGCGGCGGTTTCAATCGTGATATGCCGCCCGTGCTGAAAAAGGGCTTCGCAGAGCGGCTCGATGTCGGGCATGATCATCGGCTCGCCGCCGGTGAGGACGACGTGCCGCGATGCGTAAGCGAGCACCCGCTCGACGATCGCGTCGACCGACGCCTCCTCTCCCTGCGGCGTCCAGCTCGCATAGGGCGTGTCGCACCACACGCAGCGCAGATTGCATCCGCTGGCGCGCACGAACACCGAGGGCACGCCGGTCAGCTTGCCCTCGCCCTGGATCGAATAAAACAGCTCGGAGAGCTTCATGGTTCTGAAAACGCGGTGGTGGAAGACATGAGGGGAATACGCTTTTCCCCGATCTTCACGCAGTCTCCTTTTCAGCGGAACACGATTGGAATCATCAACACATCGGGCACGGGATCGCCGGCGGCATTGCGGGAAGGCTCGAATTCCCATTGATACACCGCGACGCGGCAGGGTTGATCGACCTCATTGCTGCCACTGGATCTGGCCACCTCGACGAGGCGGACCTTGCCGTGCTCATCGATCTTGACCTTCAGGATCACCGTGCGCGACGCCTTGCCGATGAGGTCCATCTGCCCGGCGATGGTCAGTCGCGGGCGAACGGTTTTCACCTTGCGTCCAAAGCGTGCGATCAATTCGCCGTTGCGAAACTCGAATGAGCCGTTCTTTTTGAAGGGATCGGATTCCGAGTCGCCTTGCGGCGCGGGATCGGCCGGGGAGGCCGTGCCTCCTGCGGGGGGGTAGGCGACGGCATTGATCGAGGGGGCAGTTGGCCCGGCCGGAGCCGCCGCGAGGCGCTCATTCCGGGGATCCTCCGGTGCTTCGCGAGCGGACTGAAGGCTGCGCTGAAGGACGGCCGAGGGCAATGGCGGTTTCCGGGCCGGCAGCGTCGATGACGCCATCCCGGCAGGAAGCCCG
>CAYUNS010000039.1:5271-11498 GCA_964446155.1 uncultured Tepidisphaeraceae bacterium
ACCAATGGGATCAAGGCTGAGAAACGCCTGGGAATGGTCGCTGTCGCGAGCTTCCAGCGGGGTTTCTCCCTCGGAGGCATTGAGGGCATCTCCGAGACCGGTGGATTCTCCAAACGCGCTGCCTCGCCGATCAGCCTGGGGAAGATAAATCGCCGCCGGCGTTTCGGCCTGGTCGGGGTGTCCCGCCAACCAGAGATGTTCCCCGATCGTCAGCGCATAATGTTCCGCCAGCCCGAGCAACAGCATGGCATGGGCCGCGAGCGACACGGACAGGGCAACGGTCAGGCTGACATCACGCCGTTTCATATATAAAGCCCGTCGAGGGCGGTCCTTCCTCTGATCGGATTTTAGCAGGGAATGCGTTGAATCCGAACGGCCGAAGGAATTGAGGGAAGATTGGCTTGATGCAAGGTGATTTTCCCCACGATCGGCGGACCAGGGCCAAACGCCTGGCCGACCACATCCGCGGGCGCCGGAGCGTGGGGAACAACCTGCATTGGCAATTGGAGAGGAGCTTCCGCGAGGATGAGCGGCGCATTCGCAAAGACCACGGCGCCGAGAACTTGAGCCGCCTGTGCCGGATTGCGTTGAACCTGCTGAAACTGGAGGACACGGCCAGGGCGGGCATCGCCGCCAAGCGAAAAATGGATGACAAATGCCTCCTAAAGGTCGTCGGAGGCTGAACTTCCGCTACGGGCGATTGTCCTGGCATGATTGGCGGACGAGAGGGGCGGAATGATCGTCCTTCTCGTCCGCGAATCGCGGCGATTCATTCCGCCGGAGGCGCGCCGATGAGGCGCTCGGCCGTCGCGATCAGCTTGTCCATCTTGACCGGCTTCGTGAAATACTCGCTCACGCCCAGGCTTTCCGCGTACATCTTGTGACGCGCGCCCTGATTGCCCGTGATCATGATGACGAACGGCGTGGTGTTTCGGGGCTTTTTCGCCTTGATTTTCTCGAGCACGAGAAAACCGCTTCGGCCGGGAAGCATCATGTCCAGGATGACGAGGTCCGGCTGATTTTTCTCGACGAGTTCAACGGCCTTGTTGCCGTTGCTGGCGGTTTCCACCTCGGCGCCGGTCGGCTCGAACGCCGCCTGCATGCTGGTGAGGATGTCATGGTCGTCGTCAACGAGAAGAACGCGTTTGCCTTCAAGGGTTTGGCTCATAGGGGTCTCCGATTAATTCTAGGCGCGCGAGTGTCGGATTGACGGGAAGAATTGTCAAGCGAACCGGAATCGGCGTCCGATAAGCCACAGGTGGGCGGTGCTTCCGTCGTTCAGGGAGAACCGCCACGCCGACAGCGCCTCTTATGACGTCTTCATCTCCCATTGTTGTGCTCGACAGCGGTCTGGGCGGCCTGACGGTGGTTCGCGCGCTGCGGCGGATTCTGCCGCACGAGCAGATCATTTACTTCGGTGACACCGCGCGGCTGCCTTACGGATCGAAATCGGCCACCACCATCACCGGCTTCGTCAGGCAGATCATCCACCATCTGCGCGATGAGCATCCCAAGCACATCGTCTTCGCGTGCAACACCGCGACGGCGCTGGCGATGTCCGGCATCCGCCGGGAGTTTCCGCATCTGTCCATCAGCGGGGTGATCGAGCCGGGCGCCAAGGCCGCCATCATCGCCGCCGGCGCCAGGCAGGTTCCCCGCATCGGCGTCATCGCCACCGAGGCGACGATCCGATCCCGCGCCTATGACCAGGCGATTCATCGCCGACGAAACCATACCCACCTGCTGCTCCGTCCCACGCCGTTGCTCGTGCCCCTGATCGAGGAGGGGCGCGGGATGGACGATCCCGTCCTCAAGCTCGCGCTCAAGCAATACCTGCTGCCGCTCGTGCAGCGCGGGATCGAGGTGCTCGTGTTGGGGTGTACGCATTATCCGATCGTGATGGAGTTGATTCAGCGCGTTGTCGGCCCGAAGGTGAAGGTGATTGACTCGGCCGAGCAATGCGCTCAAGATGTTGCGCGACGCCTGCAAGCCGCCGGACTGTTGCGCGGCGGCGACGAGGCCGGAGCATCGTTGCGATGCCTGGTGACGGATGAATCGCCGCGGTTCGCGAAGCTGGCGTCCAGGTTTCTGGGATTCGAGATCGATGCGCCCCAGTGGGTTCCTCCCGAGTTGTTGTACGCCTCGGAACGCGCCCGGGACGAGTATCGACCGGCCGTGTAATGCGAGCGACTTCCTCATGCCACACGTTCATGCCGTTGTTCTCCGGCTTACGATCGTCATCGTCACGGCCTGCTGCGTGATGGGATGCCGCGCCGTGGGCGCGGTGTTTCATCCTCCGCTCGAACTGTATCGCGATCTCGACGGCGTTCCCGGACGGATGGCGCGCGGGATGCTCGATCCCAAAGCCACTCCCGATCAGCAGCGGCAGGGGATCAACTATCTCGTCTATCGCGAATGGGGTCGGGTCGAACCCTACACCACCATTTACGCCCGCATCGCCGAAAACGCGATCGAACCCAAACCCGATTACACCGTGCGGGCCGTCGCCATCCGCTCGCTCAACCGTTCCCGCGACGCCTCGGCGACCCCGATCTTCATCAGCGCCCTGGACGACAGTAACCAACTGGTGCGGCTCGAGGCGGCCAAGGCGCTGTCGAATCTGCCCGATCCCAACGCGGTCGCGCCGCTGCTGTCGATTCTCGAAGGTCAGCGCGACATCGCCGTCAGGGGCCGCGTCCTGCGGCAGGAGGAGGACCGCGACATCCGCATCGCCTCGGCCGACGCATTGCGCCATTACCCCACGCTCCCCGTGGCGCGGGCGCTGGTCAGCCAGTTGAATCGACTGGATTTCGGTGTGGCATGGCAGTCGCGACAAAGCCTGAAGCACCTTACCGGCCAGGATTTCGCCTACGATGAATCCGCGTGGCTCAATTATCTCGCTGAAACCAGCAATCCTTTCATCCCTGCGTGATCGCGCGCTCCTCCGACCACGAGGACCGCAAAATCCGCGGACCGAAAAAAACTGGTGGGAGAAGCCCGAAACAAGGAACCAACATGCGCGCCGTGGTGTTCGATCAAACCCTCGCCTTTCGCCCTCGCCATCCCGAGCCTCGGCCTGGCGACGGTGACACGCTCGTGCGCGTCCGGCAGGCGGGCATCTGCGCCACCGACCTGGAGATTACCCGCGGTTACATGAACTTTCGCGGAGTGCCCGGACACGAATTCATCGGCGAGGTCGTGCAGTCGCCTGACAAGGATCTCGTTGGGCAGCGCGTGGCCGGGGAGATCAACATCGTCTGCGGGCGCTGCGATCTGTGCCTCTCGGGGTTGAGCAGCCATTGCCGGGAGCGATCGGTGCTGGGGATTCTCAATCACGACGGTGCGTTCGCGGATTATCTCCGTTTGCCCGCGCGAAACCTGCATGTGCTGCCGAAAACGGTGGACGACGATCAGGCGGTCTTCATCGAGCCGCTGGCGGCGGCGTTCCAGGTGCTCAAGCAGATCAAGCTGGACGGGCGCAAATGGGTGACCGTGCTGGGGGACGGCCGGCTGGGTCTGCTCGTCGCGCAGGTGCTTCGCAACGCCGGCTGTCCGGTGCGGGTCATCGGCAAGCATCCCGACAAGCTCGCGCTGTGCGAGAAATGGCAGATTCGCTCCCGACCGCTCGCGGACATCAAGCCGCGCCACGACCAGGATGTGGTCGTCGATTGCACCGGCAGCGCCGATGGATTCGAGATGGCCATGCAAATGGTCCGTCCGAGGGGCATCCTGGTTCTCAAGAGCACCGTCGCGGAGGGCAAGGCGCTGAATCTGGCGCCGCTGGTCATCGACGAAATCCAGGTTGTCGGCAGCCGATGCGGGCCGTTTCGCGAGGCCATCCGCGCGCTGGCGGAAAACCAGGTCGATGTCATGAGCCTCATTCATCGTCGCATGAAACTGGAGCAGGCGCCCGAGGCTTTCGCCCTGGCCGCACGCACCGGGGTGCTGAAGGTCATCCTGACGATGGAATGAACCGCCCGCCACGTCCTTGCGGACGAGGAGAAATGTTCGGCGAGGCGGAAAGGCGGCGCGCCCGCATTGATCCCATACGGCCGGTCGGTATCATGCTTTGCACGGTCGGCCGTGCATTCACGGCGCGCGTTCGTGTGCGGTCCTGGTCTTCGATATTCCGGGTGATCCGGCGAGGAGTTTGAATGAGCCTGCGATTGGCCAGCATTGATCCCGACGGCGTGGTATGCGTCGCGGCCGACGGGGAAATCACCTTCGCCGACACCTCGCAGACCTCCGGCAACCTGCTCCAGACCCTTCTGGGTGAAAACTGGATGAAGCATCGCCTGCTGCTGGACATGTCGCGGACGCAGTACATTGATTCCTCCGCCGTCGCGTGGCTGATCGACACCCACAAAAAACTCGGTGAAGGCGGCGGGCGGCTCGTCGTCCATTCGGTCCAGCCGCCCGTGCGGCAGGTTCTGAAGCTGCTTCGCATCGACCAGCTCATCTCGCTCGTCCCCGACCAGGCCGCGGCGAGACAGGCGTTGACGGAGAACAAAGCGTGATGGAAGACAAGGGCATCACTCTACTGGACATCGGCAACGATCCCCCCGATCGCGGCATCGGAAGACTGATCGATTACGCCGCGGAGCTGCGCGCCAGCGACCTGTTTTTCCTGACCAATGAACAGCACGTCGCCGTGCAGGTGCGCCACCTCGGGCTGATCCGGCCGATCAGTGTCCTCGGCGCCGAGCAAGGCCGGCGGTACATCGCGCACATCCGATCCGTCGCGGGCATCGACGCCGGCGACCGACGCCATCCCACCGACGGGCGCTGGATCTACCGCGACCGCGAAGACCAGAGCATCGATCTGCGCATCAACATCATCCCCACGCTTCACGGCGAGGACATGACCCTGCGTCTGCTCATCCGCGAGAGCAATCTTCGCGGGCTGGATCGCCTGGGCATGATCGAGCAGCAGAAGAACGCCTATCAGCAGATGCTCCATGCCGGAGGCGGCATCATCCTGATCGCCGGGCCGGCGGGGACGGGCAAGACCGTCACGCTTTATTCATCGCTGATCCATCTCAACAACGGCCGGCGGAAGATCAACACCATCGAAGATCCCATCGAGTACACCGTTGACGGATTGCGGCAAAGCCAGGTCAATCCCGCCATCGAGCTGAGTTTCGCCGACCTGTTGCGCAGCGTGCTGCGCCAGTCCCCCGACGTGGTGATGATCGGCGAGGTCCGCGACGCCGAGACCGCGCAGATCGCCGTCCGTGCCGCCGGCAGCGGGATGCTCGTCCTCGCGACCGTTCACGCCCCCAGCGCCAACGGCGCGGTGCAGTCGATGCGCGGATATGGCATCCATCCCCATTTTCTCTCCACCAGCCTGCGCGGCGCGGTCAGCCAGCGCCTTGTGCGCACGCTCTGCCCCGATTGCAAGGTCACGTTCGACATCAGCCATTCTCCGTTGACGTTCGACGAGGTGAAAAAGTGGCTGGGCAAGGATGAAGGGCAGTTGCTTTACGCCCCGAGGGGCTGCGAAAAATGCCACGGCACGGGTTACACCGATCGTACGGGCATCTTCGAGGTGATGAGCCTCACCCCCGCGCTGCGCGAGCTGATCGCGCACGGGGAGTCGGCGAAGCGCATCCGCGAGCAGGCGCAGCGCGACGAGGTGCTCACCGTCCGCCAGGCCGCCCTCATCAAGGTCGCGCAGGGCGTCACCTCGACCGAAGAAATCTTCCGCGTCCTCCCGACCGAAGACCTCGTGGGCGAGGAAGAAGACTGAACCGCGCGAATACGCGAATGACCGCAAAGCCCCGTGCAGGGGGGCCATGGCCCGCCACTGATCCTCGATGGTCCACCAATTGGACGCCAATCGACACGAATCCATGCGAAAGTCGCCGTTTCTTCCACGGCCTTTACGTTGGTTAAACTGATCTTCCCGCTTCGCGCGTTTCTCGCGTCATTGCGCCTTCGCGATCGCCGTTCTTTTCAGTGTTTGTCGTCGAGCCGTTCGGATGCGAAAGGGTCATTCCTTGATGGGCCGGATTTTGGGGGTGGCCGCGTTGGGGGCGGCGAGGCGCTGGATGGATTTGACGGTACGGTCGAAGTCGTCGTCGGCTTTTTGTTTTGCGGCGCCGGAGAGGCGCTTCGCGGCGAGGAAATCGCGGAGAAGACCGAGGTGGAGGGCGTCGCCGCGCGCGGATTGGAGGACGACCTCGACGGCGGCGTTGCGGAGGGCGGCATCCTTTTCATCGCACAGC
>CAYUNS010000039.1:11508-26922 GCA_964446155.1 uncultured Tepidisphaeraceae bacterium
ACACCACCCAGCCGCGTCGCGGCGCGGAGGGCGGCGGCGCGGAGGGAGCTGGGCAGCGTGGGGTCGGCCGTCAGGGACAGGAGCGAGGCGCGCATGTCGGTGAGCAGATTCCGCTTCGAGGGATCGAGCGCGGGGACTGGCCAGATGGGATCGGCGTTGGGGAGATCCACGAAGGGGTCGTCGCCTTCGCCGGTGAGGACGAACTTCGCCGCGTGATCCAATCCGAAGCCGCCGCCGCGCACGGGGCGCAGCCCGTTCATCAGCGCCGCGCTTGCGAACGTCGCCCATTGATTCGCGGGGGCCTGCCGCATCGCCTGGAGGTGGAACGGCATGGTGGCGGCGGGTTGTCCTGAATAGAGGCACAACCAGGCGCGATGGAAGGCGGCTTGGGCGTCGTCGCCGGCGGCGGCGAACGCCTTCGCGAAGGCGGCTTCGCGCGCGGCGTCCTCGGGATATCCAATTTCCACGAGCGGGTTTTTCGGATCGTCGTCCGTGCCGGGTCGGCCGTCCCTGCCTGCCGGTCCAAAGAGCTGGTGATTGACGAAATGCCTTGCCCGCGTGTCATCGCCGTCGATCTTGCGCAACAGGGAGACGATGCGATTCGCCGCGGCGGTCAGCGCGTTCTGATCGGGCGCGGCGTCGAGCAGCACATGGGCCGCGCGCAGCGCCTCGGGGAGTTTTTCCGAAGCGATAAGATCATCGACGATCATTGACTGGGCGTCGAACCACCCGTTGGTGGTGGGGGCGGCGGCGTGGACGTTGAACAGCCGGCGATACGATTCGAGCGCGCCGGTGGAATCCCCGGCGGAGCGCGCGGTCCGCGCGGCGCGGAGACACCATCTCTGCCGGAACAGGGGATCGGGATCGGTCTTTTCCCATTCCTTCAATTGCGCGATCGCCTCATCGGGTTTTTCGAGTTTCATGAAGCCGGCGATGAGCCGGTCGTGCGCCTCGCGCGCCTGCCATCGCCGGGTGGCGGCATGGCGCGGGTCGGTGAGCCGCCGGAGGACTTCGATCGATTTCCCGAATTCCTCGGCGGACCAGAAGCTCATGGCGAGATGCCACAGGGTTTCCGGCGCGCGTTCGTCGTCGGGATCGATGTGCTTCAAGGCGGCCTCATATCGCGCCGCGGCGGCGGGATGCAGCCTGGCTTCGGCGAGTTTCCGGGCGGCGGTGAGATGGGCGAGGATGACGATCTCCTCATCGCTGGAATAGGCATTGGCCATTTCGGACAGGGTGTCCGCGGCCGCTTCGGGCCGGCCGGCATGGACGTGTTGATCGGCGATCTGGAGATAAAGCTCCTGACGATGGGCGTCATTAATGGGAAGCTCCTGCATTTTTTTCATCGCGACGATGGCGGCATCGAAGCGCTTCAGGGCGCGATTGGCTTCGGCGATGCGCGTCTGGACTGCGAGTCGCCTGTCGGGGTCTTGTTCGTCGGCCATCGGTTCGAGGATTTTCAGGGCGCCCTCGAAGTCCTTGGTGGTGATGGCGGCCTGGGCGAGCTTCAACTGGTCCTGGAACGACTGCGCGGCCGCGAGGGGCGCCGCGGTCGTCAACAGGAGAACAAAAGCGAATGCGAATCGGTTCATGGCGTCGTCGTCGGTTCAGTGGGAAGAAACTGGATGCCGCGGATCAGGAGATCCACCGGCTGGGAGGCGGTTCCGCTGAGGATGAGCTGCGAGGCGATGGAAGGCTGAAAATCGCCGGAATCCTTCAGCAGCTTTTCGATGGGGATGAGGATGCGCTGCTCGGTCGGGGAGAATTTCCCGTCGGGGACGAGGCCCTCGGCGGAGAGGGAGAGCGTGCGCGTGGTCGCGGAGCGCGAGTAGGTGGGGGCGTCGCGCAACTGGACGGACAGATCGGCGTCCACGCTCTGCGAGCTGCGGATATGGAAGGCGAGATAGCGTTGCCCGGTCATGTCAACGGTTTCGTGGTTGTAGCTTTGGATGGAGACGCTCCATTCGCCGGGGGACCGGATGGTGATGCGTTTGTAGTTGTGCGGGCTGCCGCGCGGGCGGAGTTGGCCGGTGGAGACATTGTCCGACCGGGGGGTGATTCCGGAGTTGGCGAGGAATGGAATCGATTCGTGTCGCGACCAGAGGACGAGGGGGGCGACGGCGCCGGCGAGGACGCCGGTGTCGCTCGCGGCGGAAACGGTCAGGGCGAGCGGTCCCGGCCAGGCGCCCCGCCAATCCTCACCGTAGGAACGGATCGTGGAAAAATCGATGGAAAAGGTGTTGGCGTAAACGCCGTCGCCCGCTTCACCGTCGTCATGCCTGCCGTCATCGAACAAGGGAGACTGGGTCGATCGCCGCAATCGGCTCAGATCGACGGTGACGGATCGCACGGGATCGGCCGGAGAGGATTGCACCGTCGCCCTGACGGTGAACCGCCGGTCGGCCAGCGCCTCGAGATGCGCCTGGAGCCGGGGCTGAAGCGCGACGGCGGCGTCGGAGACGAGCGGGGCGCTGTTGAAGGCGTTCAGGTCCGCGAGCAGCGCCTCGTCGGTCTGTTTCATTCGTTCCCGATCGACCAGAACGACCGGCGGGGTGATCGACAGATCGGTGATGGTCAATCCCTCACCGGTCAAAGTCGATCGGTAGAGGGTGCGATTGACGGCCGCGAAGAAGACGCGGGCGTTGGCGGCGGCACGGATGTGCGCGCCTTCCATCACGAGCGGCCCCGTGAACAAACCGTCGCTGTGGATGTGAAGGGCGGCATCATCCTCCATCGTGTTTTTCAACTGATCGGGTGTGAAGACCACCATGCCGAATTTTTTCGGGTGATAGGCGAAATACATCCACAGGTCGGCGTGGGGGAACCATGCGGCATCGAGGCTGGCGAAGCCGGTGATGTCGGACGGGCCGACGCCGCGGATCACCGCGCCCTGGCGCGAGACGCGAAACAGCCCCTGATCGGCCGTCGCGAGAATGATCGTGTCGTCACGGCTTTCGCGCGAGGCGGCCGCCCCGGTGAGAAAAACATCGTCGATCAACTTCTGCCAGGGCTCCTGGAGAGAGGCGAGATAGTAGACGGTGTGCTTGTCGATATCGTCGATCGGGCTGACCTCGAGCAGCAGCCGTTTGCCGGACTGGGACAGCCAGAAGACGTTGTGAACGTGTTGTTCGGGAAAGAGGATTCGCCATGTCTTTCCCTCGTCGGCGCTGAGGGACAAACCGGGGGCGTCGTCGCCGTGAATGGCGATGAGGGTTCGCCGGAGGTCGTCCTCGCTGGAGAAATGGACCGCGCGGACGGAGTCGCTCGCCAGCCCCGTGTCGGCGGAGGCGAGGCGATGCAGGGTTTTTCCGGCGTCGGTGGTTTCCCAGAGACCGTGGTCGAGGGTGGCGATGAGGAAGCGGTCGGGGGCGAAGGGATGGAACGCGATCGAGGCGATCTCGCCGATGGCGTCGGTCGTCGCCTGGGGCAGCGCCTCGAAGGCGAGTCCGGTGTCGTGCGAGACCAGCAGTCCGCGCGTGGTGGCGAGATAGATCCGCTCCGGGATGAAGGGATGGGGATACACCGCGAGGACATTGCGGACCTGTCGGTGCAGTTGCCATCGCAGTTGCAGCGGCTGGTACTGCCCGGTGTGGCGCGGCAGGTTGTCCTGGCCGGCGCGCTGCGTCTCCATCGGCACAATCGGTTGGGGAGGGGCTTCCTCCTGAGTCTGCGCGAAGACGGTGGCGCTGAGCGCGAGGGCGACGACAAAATGGATCGTGCGAAGTCTCATGTCAATGGTTGGGAACCAGGGGGGTCTTTGCGGCGAGCGGCGCGTCGGCCGGCGCGACGGGGGTAAAGCCCTGGGGAGTCAGCGCCGATTTCGACGGGCCGTCGGTGTCGGCGATCGACGGGTTTTCGGTGATGACGCGACGGGAAGACCAGTGGGGGGAGGCTTCCGCGAGGAGAGGCGGGTCGGCGGCGTCCTCGTCGCTTGACGCGGGGGACGGGGAGAACTTCCGATCGACCGGAACGTCCGGCGCGTCGTACAGCTTCCGAAAGATCGCGGCGGACTCGCGCCCCTCGACGATCCAGCCTCCGTCGGGACCGAGCTTCTGGCGGACGGTCCACTGCGCGAACCGCCGCGTGGCGCGGTTGTACACGTCGAGCAGCGGCGAGGCGGGCTGGTTCTCCAGCTCCTGGAGAACGAACTCGGCGAAGTCGTTGTTGTTGACCTGTCCCGCGCCGGCGCCAGTGATGTTGATCCGGTCGGGCGATGCGAGCAGGGGAGCCATGGCGCCGGCGCTCGCGGAAAAGTTCAGGATCGTCTGGCGGCGGCATTGGATCGCGCTCATCGCGCTGGCGAGGTCTTTCGCCTGGAGATCGCGTCCGGGCAGCATGAGGGTGGGCGAATCATTCGAGGCCGCGCCATGTCCAAGAAGGATGAGGATGACCCGATCGTGCGATTCGAGCCGCGCGGCGAGGGCTTTCATTTCGGCCAGGACGGAAGCGGCGTTCGCGGCGGCGGTGACGGGCTTGTCCCGCCAGTCGGCGTCTCCGGACAGGAGCGTGATCCGGTCGGACGCGACGCCCGCTTTTCGCAGCACGGCGACGAATCGCGCGGCGCGGTCGCGGTAATGCCGCGCGTACATCTCCGATCCCGGATCGCCGACGACGATCAGCGCCCACGTCTGGCCGGTGGGCGCCGCCGCGGGCCGCGTGGCTGGTTCCGTGGTCGTTTGCGTGGTTTGCGCCAAGCCGGGCGCGATGCACATCGCGACGACGAGCATCGCAATCAGGCGGCGGGCGATCGGGAGAAGATGGGTTGGTGGGACGTGGGTCATGTCAGTGCGTCATGAAGTAAATGATGATGTTGATGCCCATTTGAATGCACTGCTCGTTCTTTTCCGGGGTGAACCAACGGTTGACCCATCCGCAGTGCAGATCGCCGGGCGTGCAGACGGTCATGATCCGGCCGGTCCCCGGCTCGAACAGCCCGTACATTCCGTGCGGAACGCCCTGGCAGTGCGGGGCGCCGTCGGGGAAATCATAATAGATGTGAAAGATCTCGTGATCGTAGGGAACCTTTCGCATCGGGTTGTCGGGATAGAGCTTGTTGATCAGATCGACATAAGAGCGGAAGAAGCGGTCCTCCTTCTGCTGATAGACGCAATCGTCGGCGAAGATGAACCCGCCGCGCTCGAGATATTCCCGGAGGTTTTTCTCCTCGGTTTCGGTGAGGACGAAATGTCCTTCGGAGGTCATGAAGACGAAGGGGTTTCGCACCATGTCGTCGAAATCGGCGAGGGTGACGACGCGGGGTTCCTGGCTGACATTGATGTTGGTGAGTTGCGCGAGCTTGTAGCGCAGATTGGCGTCGCCGATGGGGGTGACGTTCCAGATATCGACGGTGTCGTCGGTCACGGCGAAGCGGAGGCGGGGGAAGACGAAGGTTCCGGTTTTTTTCGGTTGGTGGGCATCCTCGAGCAATTCGCCGGTGTCGGCGGCGCGCGCCAGGAGGGGGGCGAAGGGGTTTCCCATCGCCCCGGCCAGCCCGACGCCGGCGGCGCCGCGCAGCAGCCGCGAGAGAAACTCGCGACGATCGGGGCGTCGCGCCGCCCGGTGTCTTTGGTTGAAATCAGTCATATCACGAACTCCGCAGTGCGAGCGACCTTCCGGTCGGATTCGGACGAAACAGTCTACGACAATCCGCTTCTCCGCCGGAGAAACCATTCCGATGCGATCAGCCCGATCGCGATCACCAGGAGAATCGGCATATCCCAGAGCGGCTTGATCTCGGGGGCGCTCGCGGTGAGCGCGGCGGACCGCATGCCTTCGCGAACGGCTTGGGGAAGGGCATCGGCGTTTTCGAGATCGAAATATTGTCCGCGCGTGAGGGAGGCCATGTCCCGAAGCACGTCGCGTTTCATCGCGGCGTCGGCGAATTCGAGGGTGGAATCACTGACGACGAAGGAAATCTCCACCGGCTTGTCGGTCCAGCCCTGGGCGTGAACGGCGGCTCGATATTGACCAAGATGCTCGGGAACATAGCGGCACTGGTAGACACCCTCGCGGGAGAGAATCCAGTCCATCGGAAGCTGCCGCGTATTGCCCAGGGGGTCGGTGACGACGGCGGTGAGTTGCGCGTCGTTAAGAGGCCGCAAATCCTTGCCGAGGACGTTGGCGGTGAGGGTGACGGGGTCGTTGCGGCTGTAGACGGAGGCGTCGGAGGCGACGGTGAGCAGGTCCTGCGCGCCGACGGCGAGCCAGCGGACGAGCTGCTTCCAGAATTTTTCGTGGAACTCATCACGGCTGTCGCGGGAGACCTGCCAGTACCACGACCCGCCGCTGGTGAATGCGGCGGAGCGTCCCTGGCCGTAATTCTGGACCGCGAGGACGGGGTTGTCCGATCCGGGTCGCCGCAAGAGCAGCGTCGCGCCCGGCTTGACCGCGCGCACGGGCGTGACGCCGATGAGAGGCGGGGCGTTGTCCCACAGGAGCTTGTTCTCGGTCTCGTCGAGCGAGAGGCGCATGACGGGATGATCCATCGGCCCGGCGACCTGCGCGGTGAACTGTCCATCGGTGTACGCGCCGTCACCCGACGCCATGGTCACGGGCAGCGCCTGTCCGATGGGGGTGCCGGCGTATCCGCCCGGCCCGAAGGAGTTGACGCCCCCGAGCATGAGCAGTCCGCCGCCGCGCAGCTTGACGAAATCCTCGATGAGTTGTTGTTGTGTCGCGGTGAAATGCCGCGCCTCGACATCGCCGAGGATGATGGCCTTGAACGCCGAGAGTTGCTCGATCGTCCGGGGGAAGCCGTCCTTGAGGTATTCCTCGTCCGGGCCGGCGCCCTGGAGATAAAAGCGGCCGGTGTTGAGGCGCAGCATCCCGACGAGGCGGAAGGTGGGATCGCGCGACAGCGCGCGCCGCAGGAAGCGGTATTCCATCCGCGGGCTGCCCTCGACGTACAGCACGGGGAGGCGGTCATCAACGCAGTCAATGAGGAAATCGCGCGCGTTGTTTCGCGCGATCAGGTCGCCTTCGATGGGGGGAATCTCGATGCGATAGCTCGCGGCGCCCTGGCTGTCGGGCGTGAAGGTGAGACGGAGGCGCTGGAGGTCGGAGCCGGTTTCGGGGGTGATCCTGCGGGTGAGGACGATCTCCTCGCCGCGCTTGAGGATGAGATCGAACGGTTCGGTGAAGCCGGTGTGCCGGACGGTGACATCGACATCGGCCTGCGAACCGACGGGGACGGTGGCCGGGGCGAGCACCTGGACCAGCTCGAGGTCGCGCGGGGGATTGGGATCGCCGACGCCGACGACATAAAGCGGCGTGCCGCGTGCCTGGAGGATTTTCGCGGCGTCGAGGGCGCCGCCGCCGGCGTTGCGAGCGCCGTCGGTTAGAAGGACCACCGCGCCAAGGGGGAGATTGCGCAGCTCGGCATCGACGGCGCGAATGGACGCGAAGAGATCGGTTCGTGGGCCTGTGGCGTCGATGAGATCATCCATCGCGGCGCGGCGGATGCCGTCGGAGAAAGTGTAGACGATGACCTGGCTGAGCCTGGACAGCTCCGGGATCGTCTCGTCGAGCGTTCGCCGCGCGGCCTGGAGGCGCGGGGCGTCGTGGACGTCGGCAATGGACATGGATTGCGAAGTGTCGACGAGGACGGCGGTGAAGAGCCTGTTCCTGTCGGGCCGGGTGATGTGAAGCGCGGGGGCGCCGAGGATGAACAGGAGCAGGGCGACGGCGGCGATGCGCAATCCAAGCAGCCATCTCGCGGTGGCTTTGCGTGCCGCCGCGCCGCGTCGGTAGACCCAGACGACGGCGCCGATCGCCGCGACCGCGATGAGCAGGCGCAGCTCGCCGGGAAGGGGGCTGGTGAAGGTCCACTTGCCCTGCGCGAAATCTTCGGGGGCGTGTCGGAAGAAAAAATGAAACAGTCCGGTCAGCATCGTCAATTCAATCCCTCATCCTCACGGCGCGCCGGTTGACAGCGCCTCGAAATACTGGTTGACCAGGGGACGATATTCAGGTGGGCATTCCTCCCGCTGCGCGGCGAAAAGCTCCCTGCTCCTGAGCATCGATTCGTACTCCGATTCGAGGTGATCCCGCACGCGTTGCGTGACGGCGGCCAGTTCGTCGATCCGAGCGGGGGCGTTTTCAAGCTCGTCGGAGAGCCTTGGGGTGTTTTGGGAAGCGCCGGTCAGTGCCTGTGCGTCTTTTTTGAAGGCGTCCTCGCCGCCGCTGAAATCGCGGGCATGGAGTTGACGGGACAGGCGCGCCAGATCATCGGCGGTGTTCCGGGCGAGTTGCTTCCTGGCTTCGGGCGAGGCGTCGGCCGGGCTGTTTTGGGCGGCGTCCCGGAGCTTGTCGAGATTGGTCGAGACGTTGGCGGCGTCGTCCCTGGCGCGCTTGAGCGCGGTGGCGGGATCGCCGGCACGGGTGGCGCCGGCGTTGGTGAGGGAGCGGGCGACCTTGTCGAGAACGTCCTGGATTCGCTTCTGCTCGGAGACGGCGCCGGTGGTGTCTCCGGCGGCAAGCTGGATGGCGACGTTGGCGATTTTCTGTTCGACGCGGCCACGGGCAAGCTGGGTTTTGGCGGTTTGGATGTGTTTGTTGGTGTCGAGCCTGAGCGCGCCGTCGGCGCCGGCCTTGGCGAGGCCGTCGAGCGTCCGGGCAAGCTCGTTCAGGTCGTTGGTGAGCTTGACCTGATCGGCGCCGATGGCGGCGACCTCGTTCTTTTTGGCCTGATCGTCGGCTTTGTCCGCCTGCTCGGTGCGGTTGACCAACTCGCCTTGCTTGCGGGCGAGGGTGTTGGCGGCGGATTCGGCCTTGTCGAGGGCGGTGTTGAGGTTGTCCTGGGACGCGCCCTGGAGCCGGGATCGGGCGTCGGCGATCCGGCGCTGGGCGTTTTCGGCGTCGCGTGCGGCGGCGGTGGCGTTGCCCGCGACGCTTTGGTCGGCGGCGGCGCGCATCGTGGCGGCGGCGGTGGCGAGGGCCTCGGCGGCGGACTGTTTTTCGGCATCGGCGCCGGCCGACGCCTTGATGTCGCGCGCGATGGAGGCGGTTTTGTCGGCCAGAGCGGTCTGCGGTTCGGCGGTGGTGGGCGCGCTGTCATCTTTTGACTCGACCGCCTTGTTCAACTTGTCGAGCAGGACGGCGTGCGAGCGCTCGATCGCCTCGACCTCGGCGAGCAGTGAAGCCGCCTGCGCGGCGGCGTCCAGCTCGGAGCGCGAACCGGCGGCCGCGGCGCTGTCCGACTCCTCGATGAGCGCCGTGAGCTGCGTGACGGTTTCGAGAAGGTCGCCCGAAGCGGTTCCCCCGTCAGGGGGAGGCGGGGTCATGACGAGGGTGTCGATCCAGCCGGCGGCGATGAGTTCCGCGACGGCGATGCGGAGTTCCTGAACGGCTTTTTCAACCTGGTGCGCCTTGAGGCTGTCATGGCCGGCCTGCGCGAATTGCATGGCGCGCTCGCCATGGGCGCGTTGCTCGGGGGTCGCCTCGAGCGGATTGTAATAGAGGAGAAGCGCGCCGGTGGAATCGACCATGGTGGCGGCAAGCTCCTCGGCCTGGCGATGGAGGTCATTGGGCGTCATCTGTCCGGCGGTGGCGTGGAGCCGCCAGGCGGCCTTGAGGACCGGCTCGAGCTGGTGGGAGACGCGCTCGCCGCCGATTGATTCCGCAAGGCTGAAGACGGCCCACGATTCGTAGGAGGTCACGATGATCCGCACGAGATCGCTGGGCGCGCGCTGTCCCTTGCGATCGGAGACTTCAAGGTGGCAGGAGAGAATGTCTCCGGGGGAAAGCTCCATCTCCTCGAGCATCAGGACGATGTTGGCGCGGGCGCCGGTGAGTCCGACGCCATCGACCGGCGAGGGATCGAGCCGGACCGGATGACGGATGACGGCGGCGGCGGGATCGAGATCGTTGGAGATGACGAGTTCGACAGAGTCGAGCGCGAGATCGTCGGTGACGGTGGCGGTGAAGGCGATTTCACCGAGGGGATTGGTCGTGACGGTGGCGTCGGGGGCGATCAGGCGAATGGCCGGCGGGGCGTCGATGACGGCGGTGACGGCGGCGGGAATGAGGGTGGAGGCGGATTGACCATGCACATCGGAGAGATGCACGTTGAACGCCGCGTTGGACTGAACGTCGAACGTCGCGACGGCGAGGGTGTCGTCGGTTGGGTCGATCGCGGTGGGGGAGTCGGCGGGGTTTTCGCCTTCCCACGCGATCCGGGCGGATTCGAGCGGGCCGTTGGCGGCGATACGCAGGGTGATTCGCGAACCCTGGGGCGCGGTGATGTCCGGGGATGTCGCGGAGACGACGGTGTCGGCGAGCTTCAGGTATTCGGGGTGGCGCGTGACGATTTCGTAGGACTTTATGAGCAGCGGATCGTAGACGCTGATGCGATGTGGCCGGCTCTTCACGTTTTCGGAGGAGACGAAGTATTCGAGGTCTTCGTTGATGTCCGGGAGGGTGAGGCCGAAGGTGTTGAGCTGATCGATCTCGGCCATCGGAAGCATCTTCCATTCCCCGGCGCCGGCGAGGGAGCGGAAATGGAAGTTGACGGATTCGTGGGGGCGTCGCGAGGCGAGGGCATGAAGGGCGAGGGTTCCCCCGCGGACGAGGGCGGTGTCGCCGGGATCGACCGACAGCTCGAGGGGCGTGGCGGCGAGGGGGGGCGCCTGGGCGGGAGGGGATTTCCATGGCGTGAGGACTCGCGTGAAGCGTCGGCTGACCGTGCCGGGCATGGTGAAGGCGGCGATGAGGTAGACCGTGAGGAGAATCGCGGCGATGGCGCCGTATTTTCGGAGTCGGGAGAGGTCGATCGCCTTGCGGAGATCGAATTGCCCGGCGCGGAGGACGGCCTGGTCGAGGATGCTGTCGATGATTTGCGCGGTGCGGCCGGTGTAGCTTTGCGGCCCGAACTCGGCGGCGGCGATGAGCGCGCCTTCGAACCGGGGGGTGCGTTGCTCGAGGTAGAGGGCGATCCGCTGATCGGAGATCGGTCGGAGCAGGGGACGGACGATGTTCCGCCAGGCGAAGCAGAGCAGGGCGACGGCGGCGATGGCGAAGAGGGCGATTCGCCCGGGCATGGCGAGATCGAAGAGCACGTCGGCGGCGACGACGATGGCGATCGTGCCCAGGGCTTCGATGAGAAAGACGACCGCGCCGGCGGCGGCGTTGGCGCGCTTGTAGGCGCGGCGCGCGACGGCGAGCCTGCGGGCGAGTTCGGGATACCGGGGATGCGAGGTTTCCATAAGCGGACCTGCGGTCGATTCGACGGTCAGTGTCTCGGGACCTTGTTCGAGACGTAAAGCTCCATAATCAGCAACATGAGTGACAATCCTGTTAAAAGCATCCAGAATTCGCGTCCCCCGCCGATGAAGAGGGACTTGCCGGCGCCGGCGGTCGCGGAGGCGGTCGCGGGGGCTTCGAGCGAGGCGATCAATTCATCGGGGGGAATGGTGTCGGCGTCGAACTCGCTGAGCGGGGTGTTGACGGCGTAGACGAAGGTGTTTTGGCCGTTCTCGTCGAGCAGCGTGTGATGGCCGGGGACGGTGGCGATGATCGCCGCGCCGTCGTGCGTGGTTCCCGAAGGATCGCGCAGCGTCATGCCGTCGGGGATGCTCAGCGCCTGGCCGACCTCGCAGGCCGTCGGGCGCTCGGCGCGGACCGCGAGGTGTCGCAGCGTCTGGTGCAGCAACGGCAGGAAGATGGCGCGCTGGGGGAGATTGTTCCACGAGGGATCGGCGGGGCTGGTGAGGAGCACGCACGAGCCGACGCCGGGGGAGGATTTTTCGAGCATGAACGGCCGGCCGTCATCGAGCCGAAGGGGAACCCGCGCGAGCTGTGAGTCGGTGACTTCCCAGTAGCGCGAGATCGCGACGGTGGAGAAGTCGCCGTTGTGCGGCGGCTGGAAGACCTCGAAGACGGGATGTTCCAATTCGACGCGGGTGATGATCGCCCTGGCGTCGCCGCGCCGGGATTCGCGGGCGTCGATGACGCGGCGGAGCCGGCAGGGCGCGAAATCGCCGAAGGCGTCGGAGAACGCCTGTGGCTGCGTGCGCGCGCCGGGCATGAGAAGGATTCCCCCGCCGCGTCGATGGAAGTCGGCGACGGCTTGCCGGAGGGAAGGCGACAGCGCCGGAACGTCGGCGAGGATCAGCACGGAGGCGTCGGAGAGGTCGATCGTGTGGGAGGAGGTTGCGACGGTGCGGAGAGCGAAGGGGGATTCCGCGGAGGGGCGAATGGCTTTGGAGAGGAAGAAGGCCGCACCGTCGCGGCGGCCGATCTCGTCGTCGGGTGCGAGGATCGTCACGCCGATGCGGGGCATGACATGGGGATTGAGATAAAGCAGGCCGGCAGGCGCCGCGGAGGCGGTCAGCGTGAGCGTGCCGGGGTGATCGCCGGGCTGAGTGAAGACGGCGCGGAAGCCCGCGGTGACGCGGGCGTTGGCGGGGATGGTGAGTGTGCGGGTCCGCGTCTCCTGTCCGGGGATCGCCAACTCGACGGCGATGTCGGTGACGGTTTCGTCGGTGAAATTGGCGATGCGCACGGTGATCGGCTGAGGCGCGCGATTGTTGACGAGGCTTTGCGGGAAATCGGCTTCGACGATGGCGACGGGAGGCGTGGAGGGTGGCGAGACGGAGTGGATCTCGAGGGAGACGCCGGGGGAGAGCTTCCATCCGGCGGCGTGGACGGTGAAGCCGGCGCGGGGGAGATCGGAGACGAGAACGATGCGTTTTTTGTTTGCGGCGACCTGGTTGAGCAGTTCGTCGGCTTTGCGGAGGGCGGCGACCAGATTGGTCCCGGACGCACCGGGGGAAATCGCCGGGAGCCGCGCGCGGACCGTGGAGGCGTCGGTGAAATGAGCGAGCACCTGGGGCGTGGAATCGAACGCGACGAGGGAGATCGCGCCGGAATCGGCGGCGTCGCGGGCATGGTTGACGGCGGCGTCCCAGGCGCCGGGCCGCGACATGGATTGCGATACGTCCAGAAGAAGAACGACGGCTTCGTCAAGCTCGCGCGCGTCGCCGGCATTGGCGGATTCGCGGAGGAAGGGGCGCGCGAAGGCGACGACGATCATCGCGATCAGCAGGGCGCGCATCGCGAGGAGAAGCGTCTCCAACCAGCGTTTGCGGCGGACGAGGCGGGCGCTGTCGCCGGCGAAGAAGCGCAGGGTGGAGAAGGGGACGACCCGCACGCGATCGCGCGTGAGGAGGTAGATCAGCACCGGCAGGATCGCGGCGATGATCGCGATGAGCAAAGCGGGATGGTGAAAACGGATCATCCGATCTGGCTCCGCTTGTGGAGATATTCGCTCAACCCGGTTTCGAGCGGGGTTTTGGTGTCGAACAGCTTGTAGTCCGCCCGGACGTCGCCGCAGGCTTTTTCGACGCCGTCGAGGAATCGCCGGAGCCGCGCCAGGTAGGTTTCGCGCATGGACTGCGGCGCGATGAGCGTGGTCTGGCTGGTTTCGAGATCCTGCACCTGCATCATTCGATCGAAGGGAAAGGTCAGCTCGGCGTTGTCCATGACATGAAAAACGATGATGTCGTGCCCATGGAAGCGGAAGCGTCGGAGGGCGGCCTTGATGGCGTCGACATCGTCGAGGAGATCGGAGATCAGGACGACAAGCCCGCGGCGTTTCATGGTGTCGGCGAGCTGGTTCATGGCGCCGGCGACCTGGGTGGTGTTGGAAGGTTCGGCGGCGTCCAGTTCGGTGAGGATGCGGCGAAGATGGGTGGGGCTGAGCCGGGGGGGGATGACCGAGCGGACCTGGTCGTCGAAGATCGTCAGCCCGGTCGCGTCGCGCTGGCCGATCATGAAATGCGCGAGGGACGCGGCGAGGAAGCAGCCGTATTGCAGTTTGCTCAAGCCTTCCGGGTCGGATTGGTAAGCCATCGAGGCGGAGGCGTCGAGCAGGATGTTGCAGACAAGATTGGTCTCGGCTTCGTACTGTTTGACGTAATAGCGATCGACCTTGGCGAAGAGCTTCCAGTCGATGTGCTTGATCTCATCACCGGCGGCGTAGGGGCGATGCTCGCTGAATTCGACGCTGGACCCGTGGAAGGGGCTTTTGTGCAGGCCGAGGATGAACCCTTCGACGACGGTCCTGGCCAGCAATTGCAGATTGCGGATGCGGGCCAGTGCGGCGAGGTTGAGATAGGTGGGTTGAGCCATGGCGGTGGTGCGTTGCCGGTGGAATCCGTTTCGCTACAGCCCGCTTTTGGGCGGGGGGACATGCCCGATGAGCTGTTCGATGATGTTCTCCGAGTTCAGGTTTTCCGATGCCGCATGGAAATTGGTGATGATACGGTTTCGCAGGACGGGGAGGGCGACGGCCTGGATGTCCTGGATCGACACATGGGGTCGGCCGTCGAGGACGGCACGGGCCTTGGCGGCGAGGACGAGGTAGTGCGATCCGCGGACGCTGGCGCCCCAGCTCACATAATCCCGGATGAATTGGGGCGCGTCGTCCGCCTGCGGGCGGCTGGCGGCGATCAGCGCGACGGCGTAGCGGAGCACGGCGTCGGCGACGGGGGTTTCCCGGATCAGTTGCTGGTGTTGCAGCAGTTCCTTTCCGTCCATCACCCTGGCGATGTCCGCGACGGATGCGCCCGTCGTCGCATTGACGACGGCGACTTCCTGCTCCTTCGGGAGATAGTCGATGACGAGGCTGAACATGAAGCGGTCCTGCTGCACCTCGGGCAGGGGATAGGTTCCTTCCTGCTCGACGGGGTTCTGCGTCGCGATCACGAAGAAGGGTTCAGGCAGCGTGTAGGTCGTCTGTCCTACGGTGACCTCGCGTTCCTGCATTGCTTGGAGCAAGGCGGCTTGCGTCTTCGGCGGCGTCCGGTTGATTTCGTCCGCGAGCAGAATGTTCGAGAAGACCGGACCTTCGACGAACCGGAAGCTCCGCCGGCCATGCTCGTCTTCATCGAGGACGTTCGTGCCGGTGATGTCGGAGGGCATCAGGTCGGGGGTGAACTGGATTCGCTTGAACCCCAAGTCGAGAATCCGCGCGAGCGTGCTCACCATGAGCGTCTTCGCCAGCCCCGGCACGCCCTCGAGCAGGCAATGCCCGCGCGTGAAGATCGCCGCGAAGATTTGCTCGATGACTTCGTCCTGGCCGACGATCACCTTCTGCAACTCTTGCTGCATGATGCCGCGATGCTGACGAAACTCCTGCAGGATATCGCCCAGGTTGCGAGTTGGTTGCGACAACGTTCAGCCTTTCAAACAAAGATAAATACTAAACCGCCAAGGACGCCAAGGACGCCAAGGACGCCAAGGGAAGACCAATTATTTTATTGAACCACAACGGCACGACGGACACGACGAGGTAAGAACGAAGAAGGATTGCCATTCAATATCCATCAATTCCCGCTCCACTTTTTTCTCTTTCGTCGGTGTTCTTTGTGCCGTCGTGGTCAAGCTGTCCCCGTATTTCCTTGGCGTCCTTGGCGG
>CAYUNS010000039.1:26932-27145 GCA_964446155.1 uncultured Tepidisphaeraceae bacterium
CCGAAGGCTTCGGCCGCCGCACCGCCCCCGCGGGCGTGAAGGTCTACAACCCGGCGTTCGACGTGACGCCTTATCGGTTGATTCGGGCGATCGTCACCGAGCGGGGCGTGTTCGTTCCCCAGTAGTTCAAGACTCGTTCGGGGAAGAAGAATTTGAACCGCCAAGGACGCCTCTATGAAAGCTCGTTGCCTGTCAACGTCTTCATCGGAGATT
>CAYUNS010000040.1:0-26937 GCA_964446155.1 uncultured Tepidisphaeraceae bacterium
CGCGGCGGGAGGAAATCTCCCATCCGACAGCGCGTAGGGCGGGATGAAAGGCGGGGTGGGCGTCCCGCCCGGTGGGTGGGGGCGGATTGGGGGGATTGGGCCGGCTTGTGAAATTCGTCACGACCTTCTTGCATTGATTTCCAGCCCTCCTTAGACTTTGCCGCTTCTGTGTGCGAGAGACGGGGTTCGATCCGTGGGGATCGGGCGGCGGCGTTTCCGCGAGTTTTTTTGCGCCGGTTGGACATGCTCGGCAATTTTCACATGGCGATCGGTGCGTTGATGCCCTTCTCGATGCTGTTGCAGGCGGCGGTGTTGCCGCCGGTGCTGATCCTTATTTTGTGCGTGATCGCGGGCGTGGGGACGGTGATGTTGCTGCCGTCGCGCCGGGAGGCGTCGCTGCGGAAGATCGGCGGGGTGGTGGTGTTGTCGGCGGGGCTGATCCTCGTCGCGATGCTGGTGCGGCACGCGGCGGGAGAGGTGTCGGCGGGAGAGGCATCGGGGGGGGGGATGGGGATTTACTTCTGGTTTTTTTCGGCGATCACGATCGTGGGGGCGCTGCGGGTGATCACGCATCCGAGGCCGGTCTATTCGGCGATGTATTTCGTGTTGACGGTGCTGGCCAGCGCGGGGCTGTTCGTGCTGTTGTGGGCGGAATTCATGGCGATGGCGCTGGTGCTGCTCTACGCGGGCGCGATCCTGGTGACGTATGTGTTCGTGATCATGCTGGCGAGCGAGGCGAGCACACCGCATTCGCCGGGCAACGTGTTGGCGGAGTATGACACGATCAGCCGCGAGCCGGTGGCGGCGTGCGCGGTGGGCTTCGCGATGATGGGCATTTTGCTGTTCATCATCTTCGACAAGGCGGAGGGGCTGCCCGATCCGGTGTCGCGGGGCGTGGCCGAAGCGACGGCGTCGGTCGCGGAAGACGGTTCAACAACAGCGACAGTGGAAACGGGGGCGATGGGAGCGACGCGGCAACTCGGGCGATTCGTGTTTGGACAACACATCGTCAGTCTGGAACTGGCGGGATTGATCCTGACGGTGGCGATGATCGGGGCGATCGTGATCGCGAAGCGTCGGATCGTGGCGCCGGCGGTGGCGATCGAGCCGGAGAGCATCACCGCTCCGATGACGCCGCACGACGACAATCCGCACAGCATTCCCGTCTATGGAACGGACAACCCGAGACAGAAGGAATATCCCGAGACGTAAGGACGATCGCGGGTGAGGAAGCAGGTCCGGCGCAGGCCGGGCCGAGAATGGACGACAGATGCCGCAGTTCACACAGTTCGCACTGCAACATTATCTCGCGGTCGGCGCGATGGTCTTCGTGATCGGGTTGATCGGGTTCATGACCCGCCGGAACCTGATCATGATGTTTTTGTGCACGGAGTTGATGTTCCAGGGGGTGGCGATCAACCTGATCGCGTTTGGGCATTATTACGGGCACTTCACGGGACAGGCGTTCGTGATTTTCGTGCTGGTGATCGCGGCGGCGGAGGCGACACTGGCGCTGGGGCTGGTGGTGTTGTTGTTCCGGCAGAAGAACACGCTGGACGCCGACGCCTGGCGGGAGTTGAAAGGATAGAGGCAGGTCGATTTCGCCATCGGCGGCCGAGCATCCGTGCAGCGGGTGGAGGCCTGACCGGTCGCGGTGACCAGTGACAACCGACGAATCACCATGGAAGATCTTTTCGCCGTTCAATATTCGTACCTGATTCCGCTCCTGCCGCTGGCGGGTGCGGTGATCGCCGGTTTTTTCGGCGCGAGGTGGTTGAAGGGTCAATCGCACTGGCCGATCTGGCTGGGCGTGGGCGCGAGCGCGGTTCTGAGCTTCATGCTGCTGATCGGCATGATCGGGCATTCGCACGGGCATGAAGGCGGGCACGGCTCGCTGAGCGTCGGGCGGCATTTGTACACGTGGATCACGGCCGGGGATTTCAACGTCGCGGCGGGTTTTTTCTTTGATCCGCTGACGGCGGTGATGCTGTGCGTCGTGACGGGCATCGGGTTTTTCATCACGGTGTTCGCGAAGGGGTACATGGTCGGCGAGCGCGGGTACTTCCGGTTTTTCGCGTATCTCGGGTTGTTCATCTTCGCGATGACGATGCTGGTGATGGGCGACAACCTGCTGGTGCTTTACCTGGGCTGGGAAGGGGTGGGTCTCTGCTCGTATCTGCTGATCGGCTATTACTACGACAAGCCCGCGGCGCGGGAGGCGGCGAAGAAGGCGTTCCTGGTGAACCGGGTGGGGGACTACGGTTTCGCGCTGGGGATCATGTCGATCTTCCTGGTGTTTGGGACGATCAGCTATTTCGGCGGGGGCACGGGGACGAACACGGGGTTCATCGAATTGGCGGGCAATCCCGAGTTTCTCGCGGGGTTGCCGGCGTGGAAGCAGGCGCTGGTCGAGTTCATTCCCTTTCTGCTGATGGTGGGGGCGTTCGGCAAGAGCGCGCAGTTTCCGTTGTATGTGTGGCTGCCGGATGCGATGGAAGGCCCGACGCCGGTCAGCGCGTTGATCCACGCGGCGACGATGGTGACGGCGGGCGTGTACATGATCGCGCGGTGCAGCACGCTGTTCTTCGGCAACGAGGCGGCGATGATCACGGTCGCGGTGGTGGGGGCGTTCACGGCACTGTTCGCCGGGACGATCGCCCTGCGGCAGTTCGATCTGAAGAAGGTGTTCGCGTATTCGACGGTAAGCCAGCTCGGGTTCATGTTCGTGGGCGTGGCGGCGCTGGCGCCGGTGGCGGGGGTGTTTCACCTGGTGACGCACGCGTTCTTCAAGGCGCTGCTGTTTTTGAGCAGCGGCGTGGTGATGCACGCGATGCACGGCGAACTCGATATGAGCAAGATGTCGGGTCTGAAGCGGGTGCTGCCCAAGACGCGATGGTTCATGCTGTTCGGATGCCTGGCACTGGCGGGGATCATTCCGTTGAGCGGGTTCTGGTCGAAGGACGAGATTCTGGTGGCGGCGTTCGCGGCGCCGTTTACGGGGGCGGGTCTGATCGGCGTGGTGATGTCGCTGACGGCGTTTTTGACGGCGTATTACACGTTCCGGTTGTACTTCCGCGTATTTGAAGGCCCGGAGGTGATTCCGGCCGCCCCGTCGGGAGGACATGGCGGGCATGACGATCACGGACACGGCGCATCGCACGGTCATGACGATCATGGACACGGCGAACATGGACATCACAATCACGAGCCGTTCAGCATGATGCTGCCGCTGTTCGTGTTGTGCATCGGGGCGATCTTCGCGGGGCTGTTGAATTTCCCGTGGGCGGTCGGACCGATTCCGGCGCATGCGCTGGGGTCGTTCCTCGGTCAGAGCCCCTCGTTCCAGGGCGCGTATGTTTCGGCGTCGGGGGAATTCGGCGAGGCGGAATTGAACGGTGGGATGTTCGGTCAGCACGTCGAGCCGGCCGCAGGTCATGCGGACGATTCGCACACCTTCGTGATGGCGGCGAGCATCGTGATCGCGTTCTCGGGGGTGCTGCTGGCGTACCTGCTGCACCTGCGCGACCGCGCCCGGGCGGACCGTATCGCGGCGGGCCTCCAGCCACTGACGGGCTGGCTGGAAGCGAAATATTACGTGGATGAAATCCAGCAGGCGGTGTTCGTCAATCCGCTGCGGCAGCTCGGAAACGTGATGTTTCTGATCGACCGATACATCGTGGACGGGTTGGTGTGGACGGTGAGCTTCGTTCCGCAACTGTCCGGTTTCGCGCTGAAGCTGACGACGCAGCGCGGGTATTTGCAGGGATACGCGCTGACGATGCTGCTGGGCGTGGCGATCATCCTGCTGGTTGTGTTCCTGTAACGAAGCGACGTTGCCGGCTTGCAGAGCGGCCGGTCTGGTGAATCGAGCTATGAACAATCCGCTGCTTCCCCTTCTGCTGTTGGTTCCGACGATTGGCGCGTTGATCGGCGCGTTCATCTCCGGCGGGCGCGCGGCGCGCGTGTGGGGGCTGCTGGTGAGCCTCGCGACGGCGGGGATCGCGGTGGGGATGGCGGCGCAGTTCGATTTCGGACAGCGGATCAGCGATTCGGGAGACCGGATCGCGCTGATGGATCAGACCGTGCAATTGAAGTACGGGTTTGATGACGCCAACCCGATGGCGTTGCCGGAGATCGGTTTCGCGCTCAAGCTGGGCGTGGACTCGATCGGGCTGTGGCTGGTGCTGCTGACGGTACTGCTGACGCCGCTGGCGATCCTGGCGAGTTGGGGGAGCATCAAGGAGCGCGAGAAGGAATACTATGCGTGGATGAACGCCTTGCTGGCGGCGATGCTGGGGGTGTTCATCGCGCGCGATCTGCTGCTGTTTTATGTGTTTTTCGAGCTGACGCTGGTTCCGATGTTCTTCATCATCGGCATCTGGGGCGGCCCGGAGAGGCGGGCGGCGGCGGGGAAATTCTTCCTGTTCACGTTCGCGGGATCGGTCTTCACGCTGGCGGGCGTGATCTACCTGGGGGTCGCGGCGCGCAGCTTCGATCTGCTCGAGGTGACGCGATACGCGCAGACGACGTTGGGCGACGGGGAGAAATTCTGGATTTTCCTGGCGTTCCTGGCGGGGTTCGCGGTGAAGGTTCCGATCTTCCCGGTGCATACCTGGCTGCCGCTGGCGCACACGGAAGCGCCGACGGCGGGATCGGTCATCCTCGCGGGCGTGCTGCTGAAGCTGGGAACCTTCGGTTTGCTGCGGCTGGCGCTGCCGATCGGATTGCTCGATGCATCGGGGAACCTGGTGTTTCCGGGGCTGGTGGTTTTCCTCGCGGTGCTGTCGATCATCGGGATCATTTACGGCGCGCTGGTGGCGTGGGTGCAGCAGGACATCAAGAAGCTGGTGGCTTACAGTTCGGTGTCGCATCTGGGCTTTTGCGTGCTGGGGCTGGTGGCGTTGAACCGGATCGGGGTGCAGGGTTCGGTGCTGTACATGATCAATCACGGTCTGAGCACGGGGGCGTTGTTCCTCGTGATCGGGATGATTTACGACCGGCATCACACGCGCGACATCAATGCCCTGAGCGGTCTGGCGAAGACGATGCCGCGGCTGGCGTTTTTCTTCATCCTGTTTTCGATGTCGAGCATCGGGCTTCCGGGGCTGAACGGCTTTGTGAGCGAGTTTCTGACGGTTCTGAGCGCATTCACCTCGAACCACCTCGGGATCGCCTACGGATTCGCGGCGGCGACGGGAGTGGTGCTGGGGGCGATCTACATGCTGCACATGTGCGCCCGCATCATCTGGGGACCGCTGAAGACGCCGGGGGGCGATCATCACGGACACGGCACGTCGGGCGTCGGAGCGCATGGGGGGTCGCATGGGACGCTGCCGCCGGACATCGGGATACGGGAAATCACCGTGCTGGTCCCCCTCGCGATCGTGGTCGTCGTGCTGGGCGTGCTGCCGAACATTGTTCTCAAGACGATTGAAGGTCCGTCCGCCCTGGTGACATCGCGCGAGACGGTGACGGTGGAGGACCTGGCGGCGAAATCGCCGGCGCTGCAAGTCAGCCTGAATGACTGAACCTGATCGCTGAAGAGTTATCCTATGACTGATCTTGTCCGAGTGATGTTGCCCGAGCTGATCCTGACGGGAGCGGCGTGCATTTGCTTTCTGCTGGGCGTGTTCGTGAAGACGAGCGCGCGTCGTGGCGCGGCGGTGGTGTCGCTGCTGGCGATGGTCGTGGTGTTCTTCATGCAGTTCGGGCTGACGCGTGAGCCGATGGGATCGGTGTGGACCGATCGGTGGGACACGCTGCGGGTGTTCGAGTTCGCGCAATACATCAAGCTGCTGGCGGCGGGGGTGGGGATTCTGCTGGTGCTGCTGGCGTGGCCGACGACGCGCGACGGGCGCGGGCAGTTGTCGGTCGATTACGGCAACGAAACGGCGGAGTTCTTTGGGCTGATGCTGCTGTCGATCACCGGCGTGTTCCTGGTGGCTGGCGCGAACGACATCATGCTGTTGTTCCTGGGGATCGAACTGACGAGCATTCCGACGTACATCATGGTGTCGGTGTCGCGTCCGATCGCGCCGGCGCAGGAAGCGGGGGTGAAATACTTTTTCCTGGGCGCGTTGTCGGCGGCGCTGATGCTGTTCGGATTCAGCTATCTGTATGGAACGACGGGGACGACGAACCTGTCGGAGATATCGGCGATGTTCGCGCGGACGATCACGGCGCCGGATGCGACCACGGGCGCGACGGCGGTGAGCGTGTCTCCGGTGATGACGTCCTGGCAGATGCTGGCGGTGCTGATGACGCTCGCGGGGTTCGCGTTCAAGATCGCGGCGGTTCCGCTGCACTTTTACGCCGGCGACGTTTACCAGGGGGCGGCGACGCCGGTGACGGCGTTCCTGGCGTTCGTTCCGAAAACGGCGGGGATGGTGGCGATCATCAAGCTGCTGTTCGTGGTCGGCGGGGCGCATTTCGCGGTGTCGGACCAGATCGTGCGGTTGCTGTGGATCCTGTCGGTGCTGACGATGACGGCGGGGAACGTGCTGGGGCTGCTCCAGTTCAACGTGAAGCGGGTGCTGGCATACAGCTCGGTCGCGCACAGCGGCTACATGCTGATGGGGTTGACGGCGCTGGTGATGGCGCGCCACAACCAGGAAGTGCAGGATGCGGCGCTGGCGGGCGTGCTGTTTTATCTCGCGGCCTATGGGATCATGAACGTGGGCGCGTTCGGGGTGCTGATGCTGCTGCCGTCGCGCGACAACCAGCCCGCGACCAGCGCGGAAACCTTCGACGATCTCGCGGGCATGGGCCGCAGGCATGTCGTGATCGGACTGGCGATGGCGGTTTGCTGCTTCAGCCTGATCGGGTTGCCGTTGACGGTGGGTTTCTTCGGGAAGTTCTATCTGATCAAGCCGGCGCTGACAATCGCGTTTTCGGATGACGCGGGCAGCCGGGCGATGCTGTGGCTGGTCCTCATCACGGTGGTCAATGCCGCGATCTCGGCAGGGTATTATCTGAAGATCGTCGCGGCGATGTTCCTGCGTCCGGAACCGGCGAACTATGGTTCCGAGGATGTGGTGTCGGCGCGGACGCCCGCATCGGGTCGGCCGACGCCGATCCTCGCGGCGGTGGGGTTGTCGGTCGCGGCCGTCCTGGTCTTTGGAACGATCTTCCCGGCGACCGCGCATCTCAGCCAGCGAAGCAGGCAGGGAACAAGCCTGGAAGCGCCTTCGTCGATCGAGCCGCTGATCACGGCACAATCCCCCGACCGGGGGGTGTGATCCCGACGGCTTCCTTTTCTCCCCCACATTTTTTCACACTTCATCCTTTCTTAATTCATCCTGAATCCGGCGTTTCATAATGATGCGAATGAAGCGCGGCGGAACGTCGTATCTCCTTAAGCATGCAATTGCTTATGCGAAAAACTGCTTTGGCGTTGTTTCGGCGCGGCGGAAAGACGTTCAGCATGGCTGGGAGGCGAAAAATTATTGAAACCGACCGGATCAGGCCGACCATAGGACTGTTGATTGGTACGGACCGAGTTTGAGTTGCGACGAGAACTCCGGCTATACCAGTTGAACAGCAGGTGGAAGGAAGAGGACGGAAAGGTCGTGATGTGTGTGCATCGGATCAACCCGTTCTCCGCGATTTGAATGAACCCGGAACTTCCCCGGCTTGCGAATGGCGAGCGGTTGGGAAGGGTTCGGGAGAAGCGGTTTTCAAAACAAGCACCGACAGCGTTTGTCGGAAGGAAGTCTTGTGGGGATGCCATGCCACGCGGGCAGGCATGGCGGCTTGTCTCTCGGTCGAGAGCCAGGTTCCAGTGGGCGCCCGCACCCGAGAGCTTGGTCGGCTCACGGGACGGACAATTCTGAGTCGGCGCAGGCCACTCAAGGAAGGAGACACAATGACCACCCCCAACCGCCGGACTCTTCCGGTGCTCATGGCAGGGGCTTTTGGACTGAGTGGAGCTGTGGCGTGCGCTGCGGAGCCTACTGCCCAGGAATTGATGCAGCAGATCGAGCAGCTTCAATCAAAGGTCGCCCAGATCCAGGCCAATGAAGTCATGGCTTCCAATGCCGCCTCGGTGGATGCGACGGTTGAAAGCGTTCTTCAGAACGCCGATCGCCGTTCGCAACTGCTGGCTGATCGTCCCTATTCCTATGGTCACAGCAACGGCAAGTTCGGTCTGAGCAGCGAAGACGGGTCGTTCGTGTTGAATCCGGGCATCCAGATTCAGATTCGCAACGTCACGAACTTCGGTGAAGACGACGACGGCGATGACGATATCGAGCACGGCTTCGAGATTCGTCGCGCCAAGCTGGAATTGACGGGCAACGCGTTCACCAAGAACTTCAAGTACGCCTTCACGATGGCGGCGGAGCGTCACGGGGAAGACACGGTGACCGATGTGGACATGGACAATGACACGTCGAGCACCGATGAGATTCTCGGTGGGGCCTTCCTGCTGGAAGACGCCTGGGTGAGCTATGTGTTCGCCGATGAGTGGACCGTTCGCGCGGGTCAGTTCAAGGATCCGGTGGCGCACGAAGAGCTGACCAGCTCGAAGCGCCAGATGGCGGTCGAACGTTCGATGTTCAACGAGAGGCTGCTGGGCGGGATGACGGATCGCGTCCAGGGCGTCAGCCTGATCTACGGCAGCTACAGCGCGAACAATCCGATCAACGCCGAAGTGGCTCTGCATGACGGCATCGGTTCGTCGAACACCGACTTCGCCGACACCGAGACGGATTACGGCATTGCCGGTCGCGTCGAGTACAAGATCGACGGGGACTGGAAGAGCTACCAGGACTTCACCACCAAGGGCAACAAGGACGGCGTGTTCGTCGTTGGCGCCGGTGGCGATTTCAGCGCGGGTGGCGACGCCAAGATCATCACCCTGACGGCCGACGCCCAGTACGAGACGGGTCCGTGGTCGTTCTACGGTGCGGTCGCGCTGGTTGACGCCGATTTCGGTGGAGACTCCGCGGACGGCACGAACTACGGCATCCTCGGTCAGGTGGCTTACCTGCTGAATCCGCAGTGGGAAGTGTTCGGTCGTTACAACATGGTGATGGTTGACGACGACTTCGAGGTCAACGGCGAGGACAACTTCCATGAAATCACCGGTGGTGTGAACTACTACCTCGGTGAAGATGGACGCTGGGGCCATCGCGCCAAGATTTCGGCCGATCTCACCATTGCCCCCAATGGCAACCAGGGTGGATCGGGCGTCGGCGCCCGTGGCGGCGACGACAACGAGGTCATTGCCCGCGTGCAGTTCCAGTTGCTGCTGTAAGCGAGCATGAGATCCGCTTCGCGGCGGGTTGAAACAGTCGCATAGACGAAGAGCGGGCCGAGAGCGATCTCGGCCCGCTTTTTTTGTTGTCGTTTCTGAAATCAGACGTTCAGCGCGGCCCCGCGGTGAACCGGGGATATTTTGGGAAGTTCCTATGGATCGCGCGGTGATTCCTGGCAGATCGCCGGTGGTTCGGGCGATAATGGAATCATGGGTTTCAGCGCGTTCGTTCGAGTTGTTTTGGTGTGGTGCGGGATCGCCGTGGCGGGAGGATGCTTTCGGTCGGGGGAGCGGCGCGATCTTGCCAGCGACGATCCATCCCTGAAGATTCCCGCAATCGTCCATGCGGTGGAATCGGAGGATGATTCGTCGATCAGGCGCCTGATCGACGATCTCAACAGCGATGATCCGGCGGTGCGGTTGTATGCGATCCAGGGGCTGGAGCGATTGACGGGGGAAAGTTTCGGCTATCGGTATTATGATGATGAACCCGCGCGTCGAATGGCGGCACGGCGCTGGCGGGAGTGGCTCGGGGCGAGGAACGGGTCCGGTGGTTGACCGGACAGCGCGGCAGGCCGGACATGATGGCGGATTCGGACACAGATTCGTCCCCTGATGCGCTGCGGATACGGGTTCGGAGCGATCCACACGAGTTGGCGCCGGTGCGGCACGCGATCGAGCGTTTCGCGGAGGAGAGCGGGTTCGATCCGCCGGCGAGGGATGAGATTGGGCTGTGTGTGAACGAGGCGCTTGCGAACGTGATGCGCCATGCGTATCACGGCGCGACGGATCAGCGGATCGATCTGTGCGCTGAGCGGGACGCCGAAGGGCTGCGGATCAGTATCCGGGACTGGGGCAGCGGGGAGAACCCGTCGCGGATCGCCGCGGCGCCGTCGGTGGACGCCGCGGCGCCCGGGGGACTGGGATTGATTTGTTTGAGGCGCCTGATGGATGTCGTGGATTTCCGGCCGCAGCCGGACGGCATGCTCCTGGTGCTGATACGGAGGAAGCGCGGGTCTGAAAGACCGGCGGACATTTCATGAATGAACCGGACACCGATGCCGTGATTGCCTCGACCCGTCGCGAAGGGGCCGCGACGATCGTCGCGGTGCGCGGTGAGATCGATCTTCACAACAGCCCGCTGCTTCGCAGCGCGCTG
The DNA here is from genome assembly GCA_964446155.1 of uncultured Tepidisphaeraceae bacterium. Classification (GTDB taxonomy): domain Bacteria; phylum Planctomycetota; class Phycisphaerae; order Tepidisphaerales; family Tepidisphaeraceae; genus CAYUNS01. The sequence goes on from CAYUNS010000040.1 coordinate 10,416, forward strand.
CTGGAATGCCTGCGGGATCACAAGCCGCGCGACCTGGTGTTGAATCTCGGGCAGGTGCGGTACATGGACAGCAGCGCGATCGCGGTGCTGGTCGAGGCGCTTCAGAAGCTGCGCAGGGAAGGGGGAAGGATTCATCTGACCGATCTTCAACCCCGCGTGCGGGGTTTGCTGGAGATCGCCCGGCTGGACAGGCTGTTCAACGTGGTGGCGACGGAGAAGGACGCACTGAGCGGATCATAAACATTCGCGTTTTTCGCGGGGGTTCGCCGATTTGAGCGATGTGGGTTGGTTCGCGCTCATTTTCATTCGTCCGATCGGCTGGATCGGGGGGCGTTCCATCGACGCGCTGCGTCTGCTCGGCGGGCTGGGCTGGTTGCTGTGGGATGCGCTGCTCGAGTCGCGTCAGGCGCTGTTCGGGAAGCGCGGGCGGCGGCTGGGCTGGCGGAACCTGTGGGCGCAGATGAACCGCGTGGGGGTGCAGAGCGTGCCGATCGTCAGCCTGGTGCTGATCTGCATCGGGGCGATCCTCGCGTTTCAGGTCGCGCCGATCCTCGAGATGTTCGGGATGGTTCCGGCGGTGGCGGACCTGGTCGCCAAGTCGGTTTTCCGGGAGCTGGGTCCGCTGGTGGCGGCGATCGTGCTGACGGGATTCGCGGGGGCGTCGATCGCCGCGGAGATCGGCTCGATGGTGGTATCGGAGGAGATCGAGGCGCTGGAGGCGCACGCGATCAAGCCGGTGCGGTTTCTGGTGGCGCCGCGGGTGATCGCGACGATCGTGATGATGGTGTGCGTGACGGTGATCGCCAACATCATGGGCATCGTCGGGGGGATGATCAGCAGCCGGTTGTTTCTCGACATCAACATCGCGCAGTATCTCACGCGCACCTTCGACATCCTGACGGTGCGGGATTTTCTCACCGGGTTGTTGAAGGCGGGGGTTTTCGGCGCGATCATCAGCGGGCTGGCGTGCCACCTGGGGGTGAACGTCACCGGGGGCGCACAGGGCGTCGGAGAGGCGACGACGCGCACCGTGGTGCTGACGATCGTCATGCTCATCTTCGTCGATCTGCTGTTCACGGGCCTGTTTTTTTACCTGGGGTTGTAGGAGGGGGAATTGGTCGAGGGGTTCGACGAAGCGGTTGATGGAATGTCTTCGGTGGCGATTCAAGTTCTGGACGTGACGAAGCGCTTCGGCGGGCGGACGGTACTGGACGGGGTTCGGCTGGATGTGCTCGAGGGGGAGACACTGGTCATCCTGGGGGGATCGGGATCGGGGAAATCGACGCTGCTGCGGCTGATGATCGGGAACCTGATCCCGGATTCGGGCGACGTGATCGCGCTGGGGAAGGGTCTTTGCGGGATGAGCGACGCCGAACTGGTGGAGTATCGCAAGTCGATCGGGGTGCTGTTCCAGAGCGGGGCGTTGTTCAACTCGATGTCGGTGGGGGAGAACGTGGCGTTGCCGCTTCGGGAGCATACGGACCTGGCGGAGGAGACGATCGCGATCATCGTGAAGATCAAGCTGGAGCAGGTGGGGCTTCGCGAGCATGCGGACAAGATGCCGGCGCAGTTGTCGGGCGGGATGAAAAAGCGCGCGGGACTGGCGAGGGCGATCGCGCTGGATCCGAAGGTGCTGTTCTATGATGAGCCGTCGGCGGGGCTGGACCCGGTGACGAGCGCGGAGATCGATCAGTTGATCATCGATCTGAACCGCAAGCTCGGGGTGACGAGCGTGGTGGTGACGCACGAGATGGACTCGGCGTTCCGCATCGCCGACCGCATGGTGCTGCTGGATCGGGGGAGGTTCGTCACGTCGGGCACGCCGGACGAGATGCGGCACTCGACCGATCCGCTGGTGCGGCAGTTCGTGCATGGGCTGACGGAAGGCCCGCTCACGGATCGACGCAGAAGCGGAGGATACGAGGAGGATCTGCTGGGGGAGGCTTCGTCGGAGTGGCGGCGGGGAGAGAAGGGAAGCTGAGTGAAGCCCGGGATGGATTCAATGATCGGACCAGGACATGAATAGCAAACGCAACGACATCAAGGCCGGGGTGCTGATCCTGATCAGCGTGGCGCTGATCATTCTGCTGATCGTGGGGATCAAGGGGATCGAGCGGATCATCGAGCCTGGGCAGGTGCGCACGGCGCGTTTCACGCTGGAGGACGATCTCGGCGGGCTGCGGGTGGGGGATGACGTGCGGCTGGGCGGGTTCAAGGTGGGCGCGGTCGAGGGGATTCGGCTGGTGCATGGATCGGCCGATGGCGTCGAGGCGCAGCCTCACATCCTGGTGACGTTCACGCTGCCGAGGAAATATGAATTGAAGCGGGATGCGGTGGTGGGGGTGCAGGGGACGCTGACGGGATCGAGCTGGTTGAATTTTTCGAGCCTGGGGGAAGGCGTGCCGCTGGAGAGGGACGTGGTGCTGGTCGGTCGGCCGGGCGTGATGGGGCAGATCATGTCGGGGCTGGGGGATGCGTCGCCGAAGATCGGCCGATTGATCGACCGGATCAATGAGCGGACGCTCCCGAGCATCGACAGCGCGTTGACGGACCTGCAGGCCGCCGCAAGCTCGGGCGCCAGCGCGATGTTGAAGGTGGAAGGGCACATCGATCCGGTCGTCGAGCGGTACAACCGCCTCGCGGACGCGGGGGCGGACGCCGTGCGGGAGATGCACGGGGTGGTGAGCGACAACCGGGAGAAGATACAGGATACGGTTTCGGAGATCGCCGGTCGTTTGCCGGGGATGCTGGAGAAGACGGACGCGATTCTCGCGGAGGTGGAGACGGCGTTGTCGAAGGCGACGGCGTCGCTCGACGATCTGAAGCGGACGAGCGAGAATGCCCGCGAGTTGTCGGCCGCGGCGCGCGGGCTGGTCGTGTCGAATCGCGGGCGGATTCATGCGATGGTGAAATCGCTCAAGGCGACGGGGGACAACCTCAAGGCCGCGAGCGGCGAGATTCGCCGCAGTCCCTGGCGGCTGCTGTATCGCCCTCGTGCGGGGGAGATGGCGAATCTCAACCTGTTCGATTCGGCGAGACAGTTCGCCGACGGCGCTTCGGAGTTGAACGACGCGGCCGGGGCGCTGCGGGACGCGCTGGGCGATCCGACGCTGGACGAGGCGCGGCTGCGATCGCTGATCGAGGTGCTGGACGCCACCTTCGCCCGCTTTGGGGAGGTCGAGGAGGAATTGTGGTCGGAAGTTCGCCCGTGACCGCAAACCGCGGGTCTGGTTAGAGTGGCCTTGATCGTCATCGGGCGTGTTTCACAGGGAGCTTTCGATGTCGTTTTCCTCACAACCCCCTTCCCGTCCGGATGAGCAGGAGCGGCGGTTCGCGTTCGCGAACAAGGCGCTGATCGCCACGGGCATCGGGATCACGATGCTGATGCTGGCATTGTTCCTGTGGTACGCGGTCTATGTGTTGTTTCTCATCTTCGCGGGCATTCTGCTGGCGATTTTCTTGCAGGGGCTGTCGGATTTCGTCAACGATCGCCTGAAGATCGGATATCGATGGTCGCTGGCGATCGTGCTGCTGGTGCTGATCGGCGGGTTCAGCGCGATGATCTGGATGATGGGGCAGAGCGTTTACGCGCAGATCACCCAGTTCGCGGATCAACTGCCCCGGTCGTTCGAGGCGTTTCGCGCGCGGGTGGAATCGACGAAGATCGGGAACCTCATTCTCGCGCAGACACCTTCGGACGGATGGTTGTTCAGCGGCGTGGGCCGGGTGACGGGGTTTTTGTCGTCGGCGGTGAACGTCGCGGGGACACTGATGGTCGTCGGGTTCGTGGGGCTGTTCGTGGCGTTCGATCCGATGCTGTATGTGCGGGGGACGTTGCGGCTGGTTCCGCGCCCGCATCGGGAGCGCGTCGAGGAGGTGATGGGGGCGATCGGTCATACGTTGAAGTGGTGGCTGATCGGGCAGGGCATCTCGATGGTGGTGGTGACGGTCGCGACGTATTTCGCGCTGTTGCTGCTGGGGGTTCCGCTGGCGATGGTGCTGGGGTTGCTGGCGGGGCTGTTCAACTTCATTCCGAACTTCGGCCCGCTGATCTCGATGGTCCCCGCGGTGCTGCTGGCATTGGCGGACGACCCGATGAAGGCGGTCTGGGTGGTGGTGCTGTTTCTGGTGATACAGAACCTCGAGGGGAACATTCTCATGCCGCTCATTCAGCGCCGCGCGACGGAGATGCCGCCGGCGTTGACGATCACGGCGCAGTTGCTGCTGACGATTCTGGTGGGGTTCGTCGGTCTGGCGTTGGCGACACCGCTGGTGGCGGCGGCGCTGGTGACGGTGAAGATGCTGTATGTGGAGGACATCCTCGGGGATGATCTCGATGAGAAGCTGAAGCCGCGCGCTCCCGCCGCCGGGCCGGGTCGGGGCGTCAAGACGGTCGGCGGCGGACGCAAAGCGAAGCGGCGGCGAGGATGAGCAGGGCGGTGGCGCCCGGCTCGGGAACGACGACGCTCCAGGCGAGCGCATAAGGGGCGGCATTGGCGTCATCGCCGAGATCGAACAATTCTCCAAACCAGTTGACGCGGAGCATGTAGGTTCCGGTCTGGGCGAGAACGACCGTGAAGTGCTCGACGTTGTTGAACCCGCTGATCGATTCGGCGACCTTCATCTGCGTGCCGTCGATCCGCCAGAGTTCGAGATCGAGATCATCGAAGCTCAGGTCCATCGCGTCGAACGCGCCTTCGCCTTCTTCCCCGGCATCGAGATCGAACAGATAGTCGCGATCGCGAAACCAGGTAAGGGTCGCGGTCAGGACCGATCCATCGGTGAGAACCTGGTTGATCTGGTAATCGTTGGGGGCGTTTTCAGAAACGACGCCAAAGTCCCATCCGATGGGTTGAACGACGCCGCCGGTGGTTCCGAGGAGATCGCGGGTGCCGGTGGCGAGCGTTTCGTAGGCCGCGAACAAGTTCATCCGCCCCGCGCCCTGGGCATGGTCCAGTGCCTGGGTGGTGGTGATGACGCCGGCGACATCGTGCTGGTTGTTGGACCAGCCGGGGAGTTTGTCGGCGGAGTTGAGCAGCACCGCCTTGAGGACGCGGGCATCATGCTCATGGTCGGTGTGACTGAAGAACGCGTTTTCGGCGGCATAGGCATAATCCGCCAGCAGCGCGACGCCTCCGGCGACGATGGGGGAGGCGAAGCTGGTTCCCTGGGCGTGCAGCAGGTAGAGATCGGAATTGGAACTGACCAGAACGGGCGTTCCAAGGGTCGGGGAGTTTCCACCGGTCGTTCCACCGTAATAGGCGAGCGTGAGATTTTGCCCGGGGGCGACGAGATCGACGGTGGCGCGGCGGAGGACGCCGGCAGGGACACCTTTGTAGGCGGGGTTGGTCCCGTTGACCGGATCGTCATAGTCGCTGGCGCCGCGGCTGCTGAAATCACTGACCTGTGAATAGACGGGGGAAGTGGTGTCGTCGGCGAGCGCGCCGACGGTGATGCCGTTGTATCCCGCAGCGAGACCGGAGACGGTGTTGGCGTCGGGTCCAGCGTTGCCGGCGGCGGTGACGAAGGTCGTGAGCGGGTTTCTGGCGGCCATGGCGTCAGCCGCGATGGTGTAAAAATCCGTTCCGAGCGTGTCGTCGCTTCCCCAACTGCTGTTGATGACATCGGCGGTTCGACCATTGATGCCGGTGTTGAAGAAGGTGTCGTACACATACGTGAACGTGTGTGGATTGATGTTGAAGCTGCCGGCGTAAGGGGCGTCGTTCCACTCGGTCGCGATGGACCCGGACCAGAGTTGGGCTTCGGACGCGATGCCCATGCGCAGCATCAGATCGCTTCCCTGCCCGCCGCCCATGGCGTGTCCAACGGCGGTCGCGTGCCGATCGACTTCGCCGGTCTGCGCGCCCGCCTGCGGTCCGGTGTAATGAACGAACTCGGAGATATGCGTGAGGGACTCATGCCCGTTCCAGATGTGTCCCGCTTCGACGTTGGCCATCACGGTGGATTGCCCGCGCAAGCCGCCGTTGTAGAACGGCATGGCGCCCACCACTTCATTGACGAACACCAGGGGCAGTTCCGCATCATCGAGCGCGGAGGTTCCGAGGATGCGGCTGTCGGCGGGGGTTGTCGCGAAGGTTTGGCTTGTGAAAAAAGTCGAAGCGGCGATGGCCGCCGACAGTATGATCCGCCGGTGCATGGTGACGGGCATGATGTTCCTCCTGCGCTCCCTGAGTGGCTTGTCGCGATGAAACGCATCATCGCGACAAGCCATAAAAGCTAACATCGCAAGAGGAGGCCGTCCACAAAAGATGGAAGATGTTTCTCGGAATTGCCCTGCTCGGGAAGGGGTACGCGCCAAGGCGGACTCTACTCAAACACGGCGTTTTTCACCTGTAAACCTGGCTTGTACTCCCCTCGGGATTCAGGATGCCCTGTGGTGGGTCATTCGCTGATCGTCACGGGGAGCCATTGCCGGCCCCATTCGCGGGCCTGCTGATGGGTGGGGTAGTAGACATCGAGCTTGTTGCCCTTGATCGCTCCGCCGCGGTCGATGACCTCAACGGTCGCGTTGCCGCTGTAACCCGGGATGTTGAGCCTGGTGCCGAAGGGAAGGAGACGGGTGTCGGCGGCGACGAACGCGCCCTGGTTGTAGCTGACGGGTTTACCGCTGGCGGTGACGCCTCGAGCCTGGGGTCCGCAGCAGCGGGTGCAGGGGCAGTAGGCGGTGACTTCCATCCAGACGACGCGCTGGCGGGTGACGACAGGCTCGATCGGAGAGGTGGCTGCGTCGTCGGTCGCCCGACCATCGGTCGCGAGGTTGGGCAGGCGTTCACCGTCGCGATGCGAGGCGGAGCGTTCGGTTTCGACCGACTTGCTCACAAAGGCGGCGGGGAGGGCGATGTCGAGGATCTCGACTTCATCGAGTACGGGTTGCTCCGCGATCTCGCGGGAGGTGTCTTCGGCCTCGACGTTGACAGTGATGGCGCCGACGAGGATGACGAACAACAGGGCGCAGAATCCGACAAGCAGCGGTCGCGTACCATCGATCAGGCGGGTCGGGTTGTCGCTGGGGTTTGTCATGCGTCCATCCGTGACCATCGAATCGGCTCCGGCGAATCAGCTCCGACCATCCGATGGTGAGCCGACTATACACCCGGTTGAGCGGCCCGGCGGAAATTTTTCAAGTCCGGTGCGGGCGCGGGTCGATCTATGACAACTGTAGATTTTATCCATCTTATCTCCCCCCGTCAATCGCGAGAATCGCGGAATGGTATTATTGGACGCGCTCCGTCATGTCGGCATGAAGCCATGACGGCTGTGACGGATGATGCGCAAAGGCAACGGATCGTTTTGGGTGGACGAGGTACAATCCCTTTTGGGCAGGGTCGGGTGAACGGCGTTTCAGACGGGACAGGATATGGAAACCTCGAGGGAATCAATCGCGTGTCCGGGTTGCGGCAAACGGTTTGCGTGGAAACCGCAATACGCCGGACGGAAGGTGGGTTGCGCGTGTGGGCGGACGTTCATCGCCTCGCCGCCGGGATCGGGCGTGCAGCCGGCAGAGGATGAATACGATCTGGCGCCCGAGCCGGAGGCGCCTGTGAAGCCCGCCAGTGCGGGCGTGGGGCGGAGGGTGGCGCCGGTCATGGCCGGACCCGACGCGCAACCGCCCCCGCCGGCCCCAGGGGCGCATCCCCAGGGGATCAGCGCCTATCCGGGACGGATCAGACGAGCCGCGGAGGTGGATGACGAGTTCTCGCCGTTCAGGGAGATTCATCTTCCGATCCTCCTGATGGCGCTGGGGCTGATCATCTGGGTCGCCTGCCTGCTGATGTCCGATGGAGCGGTGGGAAGCAAACCGCTGGCGCATCAGGCGGGGCTGATGGTCTGCACAATGATCCTGTGCATCGCCACCATGCTGGCGGGGGTGGCGATCGCGGCGCGGATTCTGGGGATCAACTTCGGCTCGATCGGGTTGACGATTCTCAAGCTCGCCTCCATTGCGCTCCTGGCCGGGGCGGTGTTTTCAGCGGCGGCGGGAATGGACCATTCCCGTTACTCCATCACCGGCATGGCCATCGGGTACAACCTGGCGATCATCATCTACTGGTGGCTGTTCTCCGTTTTTTTCAAGCTGGAGCTTCAGGAGAACCTGCTGACGGTGGGGATCGTGATTATTCTGCAATCGGTCGGGGGGCTGCTGTTGTATTCGATATAGGCATCCTGGAAAAACCGCCGATGGTGGCCTGGCATTCACGATGAAGCGGCCTTGAATCGGTTGATCGTGCGCCGGCAATGCCGATCCGCCGCAGGGGGATATACGTCTGCCCGAGGCGCTTCCCGGGGATTCGCAATTTAACCGTTGCCAATCGAGGGGCGGATCAATGAGAATCACCTCACATCTCTTTGCGACGCGCGAGGCATTTTCGGAGGATCGGCACATGAATGACGTGGAACTTGAAAGCCTTCTCACCGAGGCGGGTTATCAATACGACCCGATCACCGGGCAATACACCGAGGTGGTGAACGCCTCGGTCGATTCCGTGTTCGCTTCCGAACAAATCGCCGATGAACTGGAAATTCCGCTGGAAGACCTGCAACGGTGGGAAAGCCTGCAACAGGCGGGAGATGCGTCGGAGATGTAGGGGCATCGCCGGCGCCGGCGCGGGTGGGGTGTTTTGGCCGGTTCCGGTTTGATCCGTACAATGCCGCGCGATGTCGGAGACTTCTTCTGCGCACAATCCGAAGCAACCGTTCGATCCGGATCAATACCGGATGTCGATCGGCGAGCACCTGGAGGAGCTGCGCCGACGGCTGATCCTGGGGCTGATCGGGTTTGTGATCGCGCTGGCGGGATGCCTGGTGTTCGGGAAGCAGGTGACGAGTATTTTCTGCGGGCCTCTCATCGAGACGCTGCGGGCGAGAAACCTCAATCCGGTTTTGCATTACACGGAGTTGTCCGATCCGTTCATGGTCTTCATCAAGATCAGCCTGATCAGCGCGCTGGCGGTGTCGAGTCCGTGGCTGCTGTTCCAGTTGTGGCAATTCGTGGCGGCGGGGCTTTATCCGCACGAGCAGAAATGGGTGAAGCGGTTTTTGCCGCTGAGCATCGGGTTGCTGGTGGGGGGGATGGTGTTCGTGTATTACCTGGTGCTGCCGTGGACGATCGTGTTTTTTGTTGATTTTGCGGGGGAAATTCCGCTTCCGAAGGAGTTTCGCCCGCCGGCGACGGTGGTCGCGGAGGATGTGGGCAAGCGCCCGAATCGGATCGCGGCGCTGCAGGCCGATCCGGTCGATCCGCAGGACTATGACCTGTGGTTCAACACCACGGAAGACCGGTTGAAGTTCTATCGCAACGACCAGGCGCATGTGCTCATGTTCGGCCCGGAAAACCTGGTCTCCCCGATCATCACGTTGCCGCATTACATCGGGCTGGTGCTGGCGTTGCTGGTGACCTTCGGGTTGTGCTTTCAGTTGCCGCTGGTGGTGTTCGGGCTGGAACGGATGGGGATCGTGCCCCTGGAGACGCTGCGGGGCGCGCGTCGATACGTTTATTTTCTGATGGCGATCGCGGCGGCGGTGATTACGCCGGGGGACGTGATCGTGGTGACGCTGGCGCTGATCGTGCCGCTGATTTTCCTTTACGAGCTGGGCATCTGGATGGCGAAGCTCGGCCAGGGGAAAAAGCCGCAGGATGAGGCACAGGACGCCTAAGCCCCTTCGATCGACGTCGATGGGGGAAAAGAGAAGTCTTTCGGGCGGGCTAAAAAATGCCGATATTGAATCAGTGAACGTGATGAAGCCGCGCGGCAGCGTCTGGCGGGTCGTTTTTATCAGACCTCGCGAAAGACGGTGAGGCGGAACGTTCTTTACGCTTTGGGTTTTGTCGAACGAGGGGTAGAATCGCCGCCGAACCGGACGATTCGTTTGTCCCCCCGATACTTTTGAGCAGCGAGCCGTTGACATGATTCATCCCTGGCACGACGTGACTCCCGGCGAAGACATGCCGCAGGAGTTCATGACCATCATCGAGATTCCCTTCGGCTCGAGCGTCAAATACGAGCTCGACAAGCAGAGCGGGTTGATCAAGCTCGATCGCGTGCTGTTTTCGGCGGTGTATTATCCCGCGAATTACGGGTTCGTCCCGCAGACGCTCGCGGAGGATGACGATCCGCTGGACGTGCTCGTGCTTTGCCAGGAGCCGGTCGTGCCCCTGACGCTGATCCACGCGCGGACGATCGGGCTGATGACGATGATCGATGGGGGAAAGAAGGATCACAAGATCATCGCCGTTGCGACGGAAGACCCGGAGTTCAACAGCTACCGCGAGGCGACGGAGATGCCGTCGCACCGGTTGACGATGCTGCGGCGGTTTTTCCAGGATTACAAGCAGCTCGAGGGCAAGGCGGTGGAGGTGGACGACATCCAGCCGTCGAAGGACGCCTATCCCATCATCGAGGACGCCCTGGCCCGTTACAGCCGACAGCGCCGCCGCGGGTTCAAGTGATCCGAACGGGCGTTTTGTCCCTTCCCTGCCCAATCGAGCCGGCAATCGCTGGTTTCACCGAGCGCCTCGCGCTCCGGGATCGGGCGCGTCTTTGCCATGGGGCGATGGAGGCGTAAGATGGAGTTGCAATGGCAATCTCATTGAATCAGCTCATCCTGTCCGACTCGTCATCGGCCGGTCCTGTCGCGCGGAAGCCCTCGTGGTTGAAGATGAAGATGCCCGGCGGTGAGGGATATGCGAAATTGAAGCGGATGGTGGACGACCATCGGCTGCACACGGTATGTCAATCGGCCAAGTGTCCGAACATGGGCGAATGCTGGTCGGCGGGGACGGCGACCTTGATGATCCTGGGGGATGTCTGCACACGGTCGTGCGGATTCTGTCACATCAAGACCGGCCGACCACCGGTGCTGGACCTCGATGAGCCGGTGCGCGTCGGCGACGCGGTGCGGCTGATGCGGCTCAAGCATGTGGTCATCACCAGCGTGAACCGCGACGAACTGCCCGATGGGGGCGCGGCGGTGTGGGCGCACACGATCCGGGAGATTCGCCGGCAGTCGCCGGGGACGAACGTCGAGGTGCTGATCCCCGACTTCTGCGGCAACTGGGATGCGCTCCAGATGGTGCTGGACGAGCGCCCGGAGATCCTGAATCATAACATTGAATCGGTGCCCCGCCTTTACAAGACGGTGCGTCCGCAGGCGAAATACCATCGCTCGCTGAAGCTGCTTCAGATCGCGAAGGAGCAGGGGCTGCTCAGCAAGACCGGCATGATGCTCGGGCTGGGCGAGGAGGAGCACGAGATCGATTCGGTGATCGACGACCTGGTGGCGATCGGGGTCGATATCCTGACGCTGGGGCAATATCTCCAGCCGACGCCGAACCATCTTGCGGTCGAGCGGTGGGTGCATCCCGACGAATTCGTTTCATGGAAGGTGCGCGGCGAGGCCAAGGGGCTTCGACATGTCGAGAGCGGGCCGATGGTCCGCAGCAGTTATCACGCGGAAAAGCAGGTTCACGCCCATGCGGCGGTGTCGTAGGCGCGATGGGGGGGATCGTCGCGTCGGGACGACTCCGACAACCGCAACCCGCGCCGCAAGCCGGCGACGATGGCTTCGGCGACCGGGATCGGCTGGGCGCCGACGAGCCGGAAGGACCGCCCGTTTCTGAGATGCAGCACGATGTGCCGGGATCGGGGTTGGAACCGGCGTTCGGCGGCGACGATCGCGCGGATTTCCTCGCGCCGCCAGGTTTTTTCATCAAATACACCGAGCGCCGGGCTTTGCAGGGTGAGATGATCGGGGTGTGCGGTGATCCGCGTGGCGATCACCGGCCGACGGAGCAATTGACGCAGCAACATCGCTCCAAAGACGCAGAACGCGAGCAGTTGCAGGAGGAACAGGCCGTCGATCATTCGGGCGGCGCTGGTGAGAAATCGCAGGGCGAACAGGATCGTCACACCGGTCGCGACGGCAAAACAGCACGCGAGGAGGCCCGTGCGGCGCAGCCGGGTAAGCGGCGGCGGGGCGAGGGTGAAGGTCAATTCACCGGCATCCTGTTGATAAAACCCGTCAGGAAAAGCATTTCCCGCAGGATCAGTTGCTGTTTGCTGGCCTGTCATTTCGATGGGTCGCCGACGCCGCGCGTGAGAAGATTGCCCCGCATTCGCATTGATCCCATTGATGATTCACTGTTCATTTAGTGTCTCTTAGCGGCAGAAGGTTGGTTTGTTGTTGATCGGAAGCGGGAAATTAGTTGAAAATAACTCGGAATCAAGCCGTCCGGCCGCACCCGGAACGCCCGCGGCAAAAACCCGCGCATGACAGAACCGTATTCGGAGGCTACAGTTGAAGACTCGCGTGACCCGATTGAGATCAGCGCGGGATGTGTATCCGCTCGCACGGAAACTCAATTGACGCCGACGTCGTATTCCCCTGGGATCTTCCGGATCACGGATGATTACGGCATCCGATTTTGCCGTCCATTGCGATGACCCAACAGGAGTGACTTTTTGTGAATACGACCACCTCCACCTCTTCTTTCATTTTCATCGATCCCGCGGAAGAGCCGGCGATCGAGGAGCGGCACGGCGAACAGGATGAGCCGTTAAGCTCGACTCACAAGATCGCGATTCTGATCGCGGTGACCCTGCCCGTGCTCGGTTTGGCGGCGGCGATCGTGCTGCTGTGGGGGCGGGGGATCGGCGCGCTCGAGATCACGCTGCTGGCGGTGATGTATTCGCTGACGATTCTCGGCGTGACCGTCGGGTTTCACCGGCAGTTCACACATAAATCGTTCGACACCGTTCCGGCGGTGAGAATGCTGCTGGCGATTTTCGGTTCGATGTCGGCCGAAGGGTCCGTCATCACCTGGTGCGCGGTTCACCGCATGCACCATCAGCACAGCGACCATGAGGGGGACCCGCATTCCCCGCACCTGCACGGCGGAGGGTTCCGGGGCTTTCTCAAGGGCGTGTGGCACTCGCATATGGGATGGCTGTTTCAAGCGCATCCCAAGGGACTGAACCGCTATGTCCCGGACCTGCTGGCCGACAAGGCGCTGCTGCGCGTCGATCGGCTTTTCCCGCTCTGGGTGCTGATCGGATTCGTGATCCCCACCGCCATCGGCGGGCTGGTGACCGGCACGTGGATGGGCGCGCTGCTCGGCTTCCTCTGGGGCGGGCTGGTGCGAGTCTTTCTCATGCACCATGTCACCTGGAGCGTCAACAGCATCTGCCACATCTGGGGCAGCAAGGATTTCCGCAGCCACGACGAAAGCCGCAACAACTGGTTGTTCGGCGTGATCGGCTTCGGCGAGGGGTGGCACAACAACCACCATGCCTTTCCCACCAGCGCCCGTCACGGGCTGAAGTGGTGGCAGATCGATTTCAGCTACGTCGTGATCCGCGTCCTCAACCTTCTGGGTCTGGCGTGGAACATCCGCATCCCGGCGAAGCACCGCATGGAATTGAAGGCGGCGAAATAAAGGCCGTCCCGTCCGAACAATCCGACCAGGGCGGGCGCTCCGCGCCCGCCCTTCTTGTTTTAATCTCGCGGAGTCGCCAGAATGTAAGCAGTGACCCGGTTCCATTCAGAGAACGGCTTATTGCAAATCCCTACAGCAGAAAAGGTGTAAACCGAGATGAAGCATGTGCGTTTTGGCGTGATTGGCCTTGGCAACATGGGAAAGTTCCATGTCCACTCCTTCGAGTCGATGGACGGCGCCAGCCTGGCCGCGGTGTGCGATACCGATCCGAAGAAGCTTGAAGAGCCGAAGAAAAAATACGAGGATGTCGCCGTGTTCACGAGCGCGGAAGAGATGCTCGGCTCGGGAAAAATCGACGCGGTGCTCATCGCCACCCCGCACTACGATCATCCGCCGCTGGCGCGGATGGCGTTCGAGAAGGGGCTTCATGTCCTGGTGGAAAAACCCGTCGCGGTGGATGTGAAGGAGGCGCGGGCCGTCAATGAGCTGTACCTGTCGAAATATGCCCATCTCAAGTTCGGGGCGATGTTCCAGGCGCGCACCGGCGCGATCGCGGGCAAGATCCGCGAATTGGTCGCTTCCGGAGAGCTGGGGGAGATCACCCGCATCTCCTGGCTGGTGACGGACTGGTTCCGCACCTGGACCTATTATGCCTCCGGCGGGTGGCGCGCCACATGGAACGGAGAAGGCGGTGGGGTGCTGCTCAACCAGTGTCCGCACAATCTTGCTCTCATGAGCTGGCTGATCGGAGGGATGATGCCCTCGCGCGTGACCGGGGTGGCGTACATCGCCAAAACGCATCCGATCGAGGTGGAGGATGAAGTCAGCGCGATCCTCGAGTATCCCAACGGCGCGATCGGGCATTTCATCACCTCGACCGGCGAAGCGCCCGGGACCAACCGCCTCGAGATCGTCGGCGATCGCGGCAAGCTCGTGTCGGAACACGGCAAGCTGAAATTCCACCGCACCCGCGAGAGCGTCAAGGACGTTCTCCAGAACAGCCCCGACTCCTTCGCGCATGTCGAGTGCTGGGAGATCGCGATCCCCGTGCGCGCCAGGCCGGAAGGGCACAAGGTCATCACCCAGAATTTCATCAATGCGATTCTGAAGGATGAACCCCTGCTGGCGCCCGCGATCGAAGGCGTGAAAGGACTGGAGCTGGGCAACGCGATGCTGATGGCCGGGCTGACCCGGCAGCCGGTCGATCTGCCGCTGGACGGGGACGCCTACCAGGCGTTCCTGAAGGAACTGAGCGCGAAATACACGGGCAAGAAGACGTTGAGCGCCAAGACGGTCAACGTGGACTTCAGCGCGTCGTTCCGTTGATCCGGGACGGCTTCTTCCCCTCCGGATGGCCGCGTTGAATGCCCGGCAGGGGGAGACACGGAAGAACATGAATCCTCTCCAGGTCGGCATCATCGGTTTCGGTCGAATCGGATCGGAACACACGGGCTGGATCGCGCGATCCCGAGGCGTGCGCGCCGTCGCGGCGGCGGACGGCACGCCCGCCCGACGGGAAAAGGCGCGGGAGGGGGGACTGGCGGCGGTCGAGAGCGTCGAGGCGCTGCTGGACGATTCCCGCATCGGCGCGGTGCTGGTCTCGACGCCCACCTCGATGCACTTCGAGCACGCGATGGCCGCGCTGTCGGCCGGCAAGCATGTGATGATCGAAAAGCCGATGGCGCTCGATCTGAACCAGTCCCGTGCGCTGGTCGAGGAAGCCGAGCGGCGAAATCTCGTCCTCAGCGTCTTCCACAATCGTCGCTGGGACATCGACTATCTCACCGTCCGCGCCGCCGTCGAGACCAGGCGGCTGGGGCGGATTCTCAATGTCGAAAGCCGGCTCGGGCAATGGTCGAGTTGCGTCGGTCCGGCGGCGGTGGAGTATCGCCCCGGCTGGCGGAACGAGGCGTCGTTCGGAGGCGGGGGACTTTATGACTGGGGCAGTCATTTCCTCGATCAGCTCTGGCGATTGATGTCACCGGCCAAGCCGTTGCGCGTCTTCGCGCAGCTGCGCGGCAACGTCTGGTCGCGCGACTGCGACGATTTCGCGCGGGTCTGCGTCGATTTCGACAACGGCGCCGCCGGTCTGGTCGAGATCAACACGACGACCACGCGGCCGCTGCCGCGATGGCACATCGACGGCACGGAAGGCTCGATCGACAGCCCGCACAGCCTCGCGTTCGATCTCAACACCTGGGCGACCGTCTCCTTCACCCCGGTGAACGCCAAAAGCTCCTCGTCGCGCCTCCCGCGCGTGGAGGATGGACTGAATGAAACACAGATCTGGGATCTGTTCGCATCGTCGGTGCAAGGCGAAGGCGTGCCCGCGGTCCCCGCGCGCACGGTGCTGCCGACGATGGCGCTGCTCGACGCCGCCCGTGAAAGCGCGGGAACGGGATGCGGCGTGGCGGTTCGGGATCGCGTCGAGTGGATCGTATGAGGAGCGGGATCACGCCATTTTTCTTGCGGCGGGAGCGCGCCTAAAGTCGGTGCATGCGTTTATCGTCAGAGGGAAAAGAGGCGTTGCTGGTGACGGCAGGTGGTGAAAAGGAGCGTTCGATCGCGTGGCTGGCGCCGTTGCTGGGGGCGTTGACGGCGCTGGGTCCGTTGTCCATCGACATGTATTTGCCGGCGTTTCCGCAGATCGCGCGGGAGTTGCCGGCGCCGGACGGGTTTGTTCATTTCACGCTGGTCGCGTTTTTGATGGGAGCGGCGGTCAGCCAGTTGTTTTACGGGCCGGTGTCGGATCGTCTTGGCCGGCGAACGCCGCTCCTGGCGGGGTGCGCGCTCTTCATCCTGGGCGCGCTGGGATGTCTTGCGGCGACCTCGATGCGTCAACTGATCGTTGCACGGCTGGTCCAGGCGCTGGGTGGGGGTGCGGGAATGGTGCTGGGTCGCGCGGTGGTCCGCGACCGCTGCGACACCGTCGAGGCCGCGAAATTCTACTCCCTGCTGATGCTGATCGTCGGCGTCGCGCCGATCATCGCGCCGTGGATCGGGGGACAAATTCTGCTGCATGGCGGCTGGCGGCTGATCTTCGCGGTGCTGGCCGGATTCGGCCTGATG
>CAYUNS010000041.1:0-19895 GCA_964446155.1 uncultured Tepidisphaeraceae bacterium
CGACGATGCCGTCGTCCTCGCTCATCGCGTGCTGGATGTCGATGGGATAGACATAGCCCAGCCCTGTCGTCCAACTCATCCCCATGGGATTGGCGCCGAGCATGAAATCCGTATTGGCCAGGGCCGCATCGCGGTACTTTGCGTCACCGGTCAGCTTGTAAGCAATGACCAGGCTGCGGTTGAAGTTCATCATCATGCCAGCGCCCCAGGCCATCCAGAAGTCCTGGCGGCGCGGCCAGGTAATGGCGTAGGGCATGTCATCGAGCTGCGCAACAAGCGTGTCGGCATCGTTAATGAACCACTTGCGCCAGTAATCGACCAGGTTTGCGGGCAGCGCGTCGCCGGCTTCGATGATGCTGTAATGGATCCAGGGGGAATAATCCTTGCGGCTGAAGTGATGCGCGAATGGCTTATGGGCTTTCTCAGCCAGTTCGGGGACGCCATCAAGGTACTGCTTGTCATTGGTGAGAAGGAACATTCGCAGCTTCGCATGCAGCAGGTAGGGATAGACATGATCGTCCGTCTCCTCCCATTCGAAGGTATACGCGTCGCCGCGCCCGCGATTCTTCTTCGCGTTGATGACAATCTTGCCCAGCGAGTTCTCCGGATTATTGCCGAAGGCGTAGGCACGTTCGGCCGCTTCGCGGTAGAGCTTCGCATCCTCCGCGTTGAACGGTTGAACATGCTGCGCGTACTGGGCAGCGGCGGCGGCGAACAGCAGGCTGGACCAGCGCGTCCGCTGGCTGAAGGCGTAATCAACGTTCCCATCGATCGGCGGATGTGTCCACGTTTCAAGCATTCCCGCGACGCCGCCGCGCTCGTCCATGCCGTGACGATACAGTTCCAGGCCATATCGCGCCTCGTCGAGCACGTCTGGAACGCCATTGCCGGCTTCGGGAAGGCGCAGCTGGCCGTCAGTGAACTTCTTCGGCGCAAACCCGTAGGCGTGCAGCATGTCGAAGACTGCGACGTGGTGTTGATCGCGCACGTCCCAGTCGGCCGCGTCGTGCCAGCCGCCGGGATGGCCTTGCTTCTGCTTCGTTCGATCGATTGTTCCGCCGATTACATCAAACACTTGATAACCGCGAGGCGCGGGCGCGTGGTGAGGAAAGTTGATGTGCTCCGACTCGTAGTACGGCGCCATCTTTGCCATCTGGCGCGTCCATGGTGAATGTTCCATGGAGATCGCCATTCCGGCGCGCTGATGGAACAGCCCTCTTGCGGCTGTAAAGAATGCAGACCCGTAGGCATCCGGCGCATGCACGAACGGCCAAGACCGCCCCACCCCCGGCACGCTGATGAAAAAGACGCCCTCTTCGGCCAGGTCCGTGAAATCGGCGACGTAGACATCCTCGCCGTACATGTACGGCCGTGACTCGGCATCGTCGCCCTCCTTCCTGGGTGCGAACTTGGGATTCTTCTCCAGCAGTTTAACCTTGCCTTCCAGGGCGACGTCGCCAGTATGTGCATTGATCACCTCGAACCGATCGATATGCGACAAGTCGAGCGGGCCGAATCGGTAGAGATGCGCACCCAGATACGCGCGCTTATGACCCGCATCGGGGAGATAGCCAACCTGATTGACCTTGATGGCGCGGGAGACGGTGGACTTACGGTCATAGGTGAATGTCACCTGATCGCCGTTCTCCAGGCGGATCTCGTAGCGGCTGCCGTCCTGCATCGGCTGGGGCAGCTCGAGATAACTGTAGACCATGTACTCGAAGCGGAAGGTCCCGGAGAACGTGCGGCCCATGCCGGAAGACAGGTAGAGCAGGTCGGCTTGCTTCGGGGCGGTCGGTTGAGAATAGTTTTTGTCGTTGGCGCTTTGAACGCGGAAGTAGCTGGGATCGCCGAGGCGTCGCTCGCCGATATTCTCGCGTGCCTGGGCTGCGTGCTGGTCGCGGAGCTTCCAGCGGCCGTGGTAGGCATCCCAGGGCGGGTTACCGCCCGATTTTTCATAGGCCGCCCAGCGATCGGCTGCATCCTTGAGCTGGCCGCCGGAGAGCTTATCGATCTCGGCGAACACCTCGTCGTTGGTATTGCTGACGACGATCACCCACCGATCTGACAGCACCAGCAACTGCTCGATGCCGTTGTACTCCGGCATGTGGACCGGATGCTTTCCCTGCAGGTGCTCGTCGATGGGTACTGTGGGCGTCTTCGAACCGCCCAATCCATCAGCATGGACAGCCGTCGCCAGCGTGAACCCCAACAAACACCCCGTCACGATCCCAGCGGACTTAAACATACGATACTCCAAAGTTGCATTGTCGATGATGAACCGGCCTGACGCGCACGTTTCGTGCGGCTATTCGTCCAGCGAATCGATCAGCCGGTACTGGTTATGCCACGCCGCCGGCATATTGGGGGACGTGAACGTCCGTACATGCCCATCGACAAACAGCGCGTTCCAGCCGCCGCGGTGGACCACGGGCCTGCCAGTCTGGAGTATCGCCGTGTTGACGGCCCCATTGAACCCGGCGTCACACATCATGATGTAGCGCGACGGACTGGTGATCCGAACCGCGCCGACGCTGGCCGGCTCGTCCCTTCGGCTGCCCACTTCCGTGATTCTCACGGCGCCGAGGTATCGGTATCGCCACTGATCCGTCTGTGTCTTCACTCCCACGGAATTGGCGAATGCGGTCTGATATCCGACGGATCGCGGCGCCAACATCCAGCTTGTTCCCAGCGCATTATCCCCGAGGGCGCGGTAAGCCGGACAAATCAGAGACAGATCGGTTAGGTTATCGACATCGGGATTGGGCGATGCAGCTCCGAGCGGCAGATACTTGCCTTTCATCGCAAGGTAGTACCAACGGTAGTCGTTGGATACCCGCGGCTCGATCGTTCCGTCGTCCTTGACCTCGTCGCGGATCTTGGGAAAGTAATTCCGGTTGTCGACGACGTAGTTGGCGATCGCGATCCCATGCTGGCGGAGATTGGACAGGCAATTGAGATTGATCGCCGCCGCCCGAGCCTTCTGCAACGCGGGCATGAGGGTCGAGATCAGCAATGCGATAATGCCGATCACCACCAACAATTCGGCAAGCGTAAAACCCAAGGCCGACCGACCTTTTGTGATATGAGAGGTCATCCTAATTACTCCTGCTCGAGTACCCAACCCGTACATGGGCGTAATTTGAAGCGGAGTCCCCGCGATTTTCACGGACGACGCGGGGCGACGACAAGCACCGGCCTGAACGGCCTTCAACCTCCAACCAAGGCTCACCAACGGCGGCGACGCAGCGCGCCCATTCCCAGTCCCAGCAGGCTCAGCGATGTCGGTTCGGGGATCAGGCGGACATTGTCGATGACGACATTCGCTGATTGACTGCCTGAATAGGGGCCCAGGCGGATGCTGGCGATGGTGTCCGCGCCCGGGACATAGGTGTGGGATATATATGGCCAGCCGGTATAGGCCGTCTGTGTCAGGTCGAGTTGAACTTTCTGCCAGGTATCGAGGTCGGTATCCAGGGAGAACCCCCCTGTCGTCGCCTCGACCGACACGTCATCGATAATAATAATATAAGTGGCCGGGATGTTTCTATTGCTGAAGGAGATCGAGTTATGACTCGTGCCATCGGCATCCGTCCATGACAGCGTAACGTACAGTTGATGCGCCGGCGTCTCATCCGTGGTGTTGGCATAGAATTCCAGAATGTGTTCGGAACCAACAAAGCCGCCAGTGTTACTCATGCCAAACTGCCCCTGGGCGCTCCTCAACGCCATCGTTCCCTCATAAACATGCGTGGCCTGCGATGGGGTTGTCCAGCTTCGCGACCAGCCGGGGCCGTCGGCGTCATCGAAAATGATAACGACGGCTTGGGCGCTTGGAGCAGCCAGCAGTAATGCGGCGGCGACTGTCGAAAAGGACGCAACTCGTTTCCAGGTCGATGTGCTGCGAATCATCACGATCCTCCTGCGGGGGTTGAAATGCCTTGCCTTGCAGCCGCTTCATCTTGTTAAGCGGCTACCGGGCGTGGATGTGCGTTACATCTCGCGCCAATGTCATAGAGAGAAATCTACAGCGCAACCAACTGTTAAGCAAGAGAAATATAGAAATAATCTTGCACGCCCAGCGCTAACCGTCACTAAATGTTCAGCGGACACTCTTCGGCTTTGTAAACGTGGACGAGGCGGGGTGCCGACCGTTTTGGACGCCGCAACAAGCGTCGGTGGAATGGGAGAACCGGTTCCAAGCGAAAGGTCCGCAGTTTCCGCGGACATTTTGCGCAAAAATGGTAGCAGGCCGCCAGCCCAAAGTGGCTCTGACTCCACGCCCCCGAAGCATCAATGACGCCGACGCCCAGCTTGCGTTCGTACCGGCCGACGTGGTCACGCCCGCCACCAAGGTGAACCAGGTCGCTTATTCGCCCCTGAGCACCCGCCGCTATGCCTATCTCGGCTGGTGGGCAGGAAAACGTTGTCGTGTATCGGGTCGTCAATAGCGTATCGCGGGGATGGTTTTATGACTTTCCGCAGTCATTTGCGGGGATTACGCCTGCACTCGCGGAGCGGTACACAGTGCGATTAATAATCTTTTGTTAACCAAATTGTGGGCGGCGCGATATACTGTTGCTGGCAAGGGCGTCCGTTGACGCCAGATGATTACATGGGAGCGTAGACGATGAGCACGATGCTACTGCTGGTGATGGTTGTGGGGCTATTGGCGCTGTTGGCGGTGGACGCGCCTGGAGAGGACCGATCCCGCCCCGTCGAGATTGGGGATCTGCGGCCATTTACCGACACGCATCTGTACTTGGGCGAATACCAGACGGGGCTGTATCCCGGCGGCGTGAATGAGATCCCCGCGGCCCATCGCGATGCCGGCGTGCGGATCGCAGCCAAGATCAAGCCGCTCGACACCGGAGGACACAGGGACGACAAGAATGGCCGGATCCTTGCGCTGGTGATGGGCCACTCCAACTGCCTCCAGTACTTCGGCGCCTTCCAGAAGCGCTTGGAGCGGGAGGCAGCCCGCCTGCATCCGCGATTCGAGATGATCAATGCAGCCGTGGGCGGACAGCAACTTCCGGAAATCCGGCGGCTTGAAGGCCCGGTCTGGGACAAAGCGACGCAACTGCTCTCCCTGCCGGGATATTCGAACAAGCAAGTGCAGGTGCTGTTTCTGCATACAACGTATCATGGCTGGAAAAACCTGCGCGACGCGCCGCCTGGGCCGTTTCCGCAGACGATGCAGCAGATGCGCGATGACCTCGCCGCCGTCCTGCGTCATGTCCAGACGCTGTATCCCAACCTCAAGATGGTTTACCTCACCAGCGACGGCCTGCGCCGATTCACCGGGTTCGAGCCGGACGTGTGGCGGGAGGCGTTCGCGATCAAGTGGCTGATCACGGCTCAGATCAACGGCGAGGGCTGGGCGGCGCACGGCAAGGGCGATGCGGGGCTGCCCTGGATGGCGTGGGGGCCGTACATCTGGGATCCGACGTGGGACGAAAGCCATTTCACCGACGGCGTTCATCCCTCCCCCAAAGCCCGTGAGGTGTTCGTCGAAAAATACTTCGATCATCTCTCAGCCGATCCGACCGCGCAGGGCTGGATGTTCGCGTTGGATCGTAAGGAATGATTCGGGAGGCCAGAACTCAAGGTGACCCCAATGGGACGAAGCTAACCCAACTTATACTTTCCAGGCTTGAATCACGCGCGCCGCATGGCGTGTGTTCGGTTGCGCCCTTGTTGATGGCATGGCACAGCGGGCTGCCTCCTCCTCCAGGTGTGCCTGCGGCGCACTTTGACGTGATGTCGTCGTGCATGACGCCGCAAAAACGCGTTGCGCCCATGGCGCCGAAGGCACGCCATTCATGCCGGTTGGCTGGTTACTCATTCACGATCATTTCCAAGGCCCTGCCGTAGGAGGTGTTGGCGCCCGGGACGAGCTGCACCTGGTCAACGCCCACCTGGGGGAACGAACGAAGGGCTGCGTCGTCTCCGGGAACGTGTACCCACTGAATACGATCGATCTCATACGTGGTGACACCCGATCGTTGCCGCCACGAAGAAAGCATGCCGATGGCGAACACCCGTGCGGAGTCAATCGGCTGCTGCTTTTGCAATGCATCAGTCATTTCACCGCCGCCATAGACGCATACGAAGTCAGCCAGCGGAATGATGATCCGCGTCCACTCGCCGTTGGCGACGGCGCGTCGGGCGTGGTGCATGGTATGCGGCACGTCGCGCACGGTGGACTCGTCGAGATAGTAATCGAAGCTGAGTTCGGGCTGCTCCAGCCACGCCGGCGGGGGTGCGAATCGTGCCCAGTCAAACGGGTTCGATGGTGGTGCCGTGTAGGCGCTGAAATCGATCGACAGTTCATCGAACGTCTTCATGGGATGGGTGGCGCGCAGGTCAATGGCGATCGCATTGGCGCCGGCCACGCCGTCCACCTTGATGCCGGTGAATATCACTTCCTCAAAGCCGCTGTGATCGATGCGCAGCAGCCCCTGGCGGTCGTCAGCCTCCGGAACGTGCGACAGCTTGGGAGGTGTCCAGTCCCCTCGCACCAGTTTGGGTGGGCCGCTGAAATCCACTTTCGCATGGATGGCTCGGAACGCTTTGTCAATCGTGTCCGGCGAGTCGAACTCATTGATGGTCGCGATGACCTTTGTTTCGTCGGCGTTGAACGTGGGATAGGGGCGTCCTTGACCGGTATGGAGCAATTCGACATGGCTGATCAGGAACGATCCGACGGAATCCCGGAAGAGATAGATGCCCAGTGGCTCCTGAATCCAGCGCGTGTAATAAATCACCGGTGACTGGCGTGCAAACCCCGCCCGCCGGAAGTTGCGCGTCACCGGCGAGTGGAGTGGAAAATCGACGGTGCGCCATTGATCCGTTCCGTCCGCGGTCAACGTCACGGCGCGCGATAGCACGTCGCTGTGTCCAAAAGATATGGTTGGCCCGCCGACGGCGATCGTCACTTCCCCTTTAAGGACACGGTAATGCAGACGGATGGCGTCGGCTGTGGGTGGGAGCAGGTCCGGGCCGATGGTCATGGCGCGGTGGCCGGGGGGCGGGCCCCAGGGCATCTGGGAAGTCACGGTCAGTTGCAACGCCCGGCCGGATTCAACCTCGACAACCTGGCGCGTGCTGAATGAGGCGGCTTGCTGCTTCTGTTCGTCGCTCCAGCTCCATTGGATGACCAGCGGCTGGGCTGGGCCGGGCGTGGCGTTGCGGAAGTCGTAGAATGTGTCAATGACCTCAACCGGCGCGGTGTTGTCCTCTGCATGCGCGATGGTGGCGACAGCCACAATGACCAAGCTCGTTGTCCAACGCATCCACATGATTAAGCTCCGTTCGGGTAAGCGGAATTTTGAAACGGGGCGCAGCCTGTCCGCCCTTGTTTGATGTTCGGAAAGTTACACGCAATCATGACAGGGCCATTGCGTTCCTTCTGGTGCCGTGCGGGCGATGAACTGCCGTCTCTCCGGGGGCAATAGCTGGCGTTGTTCACCGCGTGCTTGCGGTGAAAGGTCACGCTGACTGGCGCCGCCGCCGAAGCAGCATTAAGCCCAGCGCCATCCCCATCACGCTCAGCGACCCGGGATCGGGAACCGTAACGAATCACGCTGAAACCGGTGATCTCGACTCTGCGGAACGAGCTATTGCTGCCGTTGTGCTGTCCCGCGAACATGCCCACCCAGCCCGCACCATTGACCGTCGCATGAGTGGATTCCAGGCTCGCCAGTTCATTGCCTCCGGTATACAGCGTTGCCGTTACGGTGGTGTTTCCAATCCCATCGTCCACGGCGCTCAGATCAAGCTGATATTCGGTATCCCCGGCCGCAAGGAGATTCGCCCCGGAAAAAACATGAGAGTCGAGGACTTGCGAATCGTTGTAGGTCACCCAGTCAAAGGAACTCGAACGTGACCTCATCCGTCGCCGTGCCCTTGAGTTCGACGACATACCCATAATTATTCGGGCCCGCCGGCTCGTGAATGCGCACGCCCATGCCGGTGATCGTATTGTCCGGGTCATTGCCAACATAGGTGAAGACCATGCGTGCATAGGTGTCGCCGTAGAGGCCACCGTAAGAATCGCCGCCGAACGTACCGGACCCACCGCTCACATGCAGCATCTGCGATGCGGTACCGTGATATCTACCGGTCAAACTCAGATAGCCATCCCAAAGGCGACCGGAGCATTGGTGTGCGCGCTGTCGCGGCCGCGTTGGCCAACGTGCCCATACTGAAAAACATCGCTCGCGCCCGCGCCGAACGTCGTGATATAACTCGCCTGCGCCGAAGCCACACCCACCACCTGAACCAGATGTGACCAATGGAGCCGTCTTGTAATCAAAGACGTTGCACTAGGAATGCGAGGCAACACGCGCCACCATTGCACGGATGACATTAATCCATAATCGTCTGTTAAGCAAGAAAAATCCAAAGTGATAAAATCATCCCCCGCTTCACTATAACTAAACGTTCAGCGGACGCTCATCTTCGTTGTGGACATGGACGAGTCGTGGGGCGAGACGAGCGATCTGTTCAGGGATGTCTTCGTTCTCAAGGCGGGCGAGCATGCGTTTGGCAGCCACCTGGCCCAGTTGGTACCAGTCGATGCGGAGGAGTTTCGCGTTGCGTGAGGGATAGCTGAGCTTGCTGACGACGACCTGCTCGATCCAGTCGAGGCTCCAGGCCTCGAAGTGGACCATGTCCATTTCGGCGATACGTTGAGGGACGGCCTCTTCCGGGGGGAGCGGGTAGAGGAGGCTGGGACTGACGAAGCTGTTTTCGATGAAGACCGCCGTTGGGGGTTGCGGCAGTTGCAGGAGGCGCTCCATTGCCACGCGTCCGGGCTGGTCGGCGGCGCGGCGGCCGGGAGGGGCTTCGACAACGTACTCATCAGGAAGGGGCAGTCCGGCTTCGCTCATGGCGCAGCCGAACCCGGCGAACTTCTGGCGGCTGGCAGGATCGTCATGAATTCTCCAGCGAATCGTGGCAATTCGCTTATGTCCTTGCGCAATCAGATGTTGGGTTCCGGTGTAGGCGCCGCCGAAACTATCCACAACGACGCTGTCGACCCCTTGGGCGCGCTGGACGTGGCCGATCTGGACAGCCGGGACGCCGGCCTTGTTGAAGAAGGAGACCGCTTCCTCCATTTCGTCGCCGAGATCCGTATCAAGCAACACGCCACTGGGCCGGAACGTCAGAAGCTGATCGAGCTGTTCATGTAATGACGACGAGCCGGGCATGTTCAGCAACTCGAGGCGATAGGGAATGTCCTCGGCGTGGAAGCAGGTGTTGATGCCCTCATACTTGGACAGCAGAGGATGCAGGATGTGCATGTCGCGGAAGATGTTGTGCGAGTTGACGTACAGCACCGGCCGCATTTTGTAGCTGGGCTTATAGCCGGCTTCTTTCAGCATCTGCTCCAACTGCGACCGCATCTGGGGCGACATGCGCCCCTTCCCGTTCAGGGCATAGGAAACAGCCGCCACAGAAACATTCGCTTTCTTGGCGATTTGCCTGAGTGTTACCTGGTGATCTGCCACAATTCTGCACCTTCCCGGCTTGCTCGAAGACTTGGAAAACGACTGTTAACCAGAGCAGTTAACCATACGTTTAGTATGCACGCAAGTTATCCCGATCGAGATCGAATGGATCGAGGTGCATAACACTTTAGGCCGCCTTTGGGCAGGTGGGACGGGAGGCCCAGTGGCGTTGCCAGCGTTCATCCTGGCTGAGCCACAAAGCTCGCAGAGACAGGATCGGTTCGATGCCCGCTTCACTCCAGAACCGATCGGTCCCCTTGACCCGTTGGTTGGACTGCTTCACGCCCGCCCCGACGACGCCCGGGCCGATCGGCCAGCCTATGGACTCCATGGATTCCCCCCCAGTGGGATTGTCCTTGACGGAAAGGAGGTCGCCCCACTATAGTTAACCATTGTTTAATCATCCCTGTCGCTTCGAGAGTGAGATTTTCATGACTACGAAAGTTCCTGCGGCGCATGCCCAACATGAGCACTCTGTCGAGGGCGCCTCGACGTTTTCGCTGGTCGATACCGACATTCATCACTGCTTACGGTCGACGAACGACCTCCTCCCTTACCTCTCTCGATACGACCAGGAGCGTCTCAAAGGCTTCGGCACGGGGACGGCGGGCAATCCCTATGCCTACAACGGCGGCGTGCATGGGCGGCGGGCGGATGTCATCGATGAAGGCCGCTTTGTCGAGCCGGGCAGTGACATCGATAAGGTTATCCGTGACCACCTTAACTACAGCGGGTTCGACATCGGCATTCTGACCGGACAGTCCGCCTACGACGCCAGCGCCATCGCAGATTTCGCCTACGCCGCTTCGCTGTGCCGGGCGTTCAACGACTGGACGATCGAGCACTGGCTGCCGCGGGATACACGGTTCCGCTTCTGCATGGCCATCGGCACTCAGGATCCCATCGCGGCGGCGAAGGAAATCGACCGCATTGGCGATCACCCGCAGATATGCGGTGTGCTCATGCCCGGTGGCGCGCCCCGGCCGTTCGGTCAGAAGTTCTATCACCCGATCTATGAGGCTTGTTGCCGCCATACCCTGGCGCCGGCGATCCACTTTTACAGCGAGGGCGGCGGGATTAACCCCCCACCCACGCCCGCGGGTTATCCAGGCTCCTACGCAGAAAGCCGCGCATCGCGCTTCACGATCTACCTGGCGCACCTGGCCAGCATGATCTACGAAGGCCTGTTCGAGACATTTCCAAACCTGAAGTTCGCGATGCTCGAATGCGGGTTCGCCTGGATTCCGGCAGCGCTGTGGCGCATGGACAGCGACTGGAAGGGGCTTCGCCAGCAGGTCCCATGGGTCCGGCGCCTGCCCAGCGAATACGTCGCCGACCACGTTCGCTTCAACTCCCAGCCGATCGACGAACCGCCGCGTCGCAGCGACGTCGAGCAATTGGTCAAGTGGATGCACGGTGAACGCACGCTCATGTTCGGCAGCGACTTTCCCCACTGGGACTACGACGCTCCGGCCCGCACGCTGACCGAGTTGTCGCCACCGCTGCGCAAGCGCGTGATGGCCGACAATGCCGTCGAAGCGTTCAACCTCCGCCCTCTCGATGGCGCGGCCTGATCATCCTGCATTGGAAGAACAACGATGAAGCTCAACCCACTATTGGGAATAGTCACGACGCTGGTGACCGTCATTGCATGGCACGCAAGCGCCCAACCGCATTACGTTGACCTGTCTGGCGTCGTCAATCGCTCACTCGAGGATGACGGCGTCATCGGCAACGGCCAGGGCGGCTGGGCCGATGAAGGGCCGAATGACCTGTTCATGTACCCCCCGGTGACATTCGGCGACGTGACGCGCAACGGCCATCACTTCCGCCTGCCCGAACCCGATTCGCCCGAGGATGCGACCGTCATCATGCTGCGGGGTCAGCTTCTGCCGGATCTCCCTGAAAAGGTGACCGTCCCGGTGGACGAAGCGGCCGGAACCTACATCTACTTCCTGCAAAACCTGGTGCGACTGCCCGAGGACATGCCCGGCGATGCCCAAGTCGCCCGCTACACGGTGCGATACGCCGACGGCTCGGAGGCGGCTTTCACGCTGACAGCCGGGAAACAACTGCGGCACTGGTGGATCAGGCAGTGGTACGACAACGGCGGCGCGGATGCCTGGCCGATCTTCGTTGGCCGCAACGCCGCGAGCGGCAAGTGGAAGCACTACGTCGGCGTCTGGGCGACCCGCTGGACTAATCCGCATCCCGACAAGCCGATCACCGCGATCACACTCGAATCGCTCGGCCTGGCTGCGCCGGCGATCTTCGCCATCACCATCGACAACGAAGACTATCATGCCGGCGACGACATCAAGGCGCACTTTTCCCGCCCGGATGAAGTTCCGCTCGGGTATTTCGACAAAAAGCTGGCTCAGCAGCGCCGCCGAATCTTCGACACGATGGTCGAGCAAGACATGATCAGCGGCATGCGCGGCGTCGAGGTGATCGCGCCGGATCTGCTGGCCGTCACGCTCGATGCGTGGGTTGCCGGCGGCCCCGGATCGGGCGAGGACCAAGCCGCCGCCCTCCAGGCGCCCGCGTCATTCCAGATCACCGTAAACGGTGGCGAAGCCGTTCATCCGAAACAGGTCGGCCGTCTCAGCTACGAATACTGGAACGGCGACATCGGCAACTTCGAGATGCAACTGACCTACTGGCACAAGTATTACCTCCGCCTCGATCAGCCGATCATGCCGGGGGCGGCCGTCAGTGTCAGCGTCCCGCGGATCGACGAGGCGTTTGTCCGCAAGGTCGCGTTCACGTTCGATCCCGCCAAGCAAGTGACGCCGGTCATCAAAGTCAACCAGATCGCCTACTCCGCCCAAAGCACGCGCCGATATGCGTATCTCGGCTGGTGGGCAGCCGAACTGGGCGCGGTGAACTTCGATCGATTCAAGACTTTCACCGTCGTCGACGAAGCCACCGGCGACGCCGCGGCGACCGGCGACATCACCCTCCGCGCCGAGAATGATCCGCTCAGCGGCGAGCGCGTCTACCAGATGGATCTGGGCAGCCTTCAGCCGGGGCGGTATCACATTCGGATCGACGGACTGGGCCGCTCCAGTGGCTTCGGCGTCGGCGGCGAGGGCATTACGGAGCTTTACCACCAGACCAACCGCGCCTACTACCACCAGCGCGCCGGCACGCCGCTGGTCGAGCCGTACACCACCTTCACCACGCCGATTCATCATCATCGCGTCACACTCAGCGGCCGCGTCCTGTCTGACGACGCGCCCGAGCGGGAGAACGATCCGTCGCGCACCTATCGCGGCGGCTATCATGACGCAGCCGATTTCGACGTGTTCACCTATCATCTGCGCGCAACAGCCCATACGCTGCTCGCTTACGAGATGAACCCGGCTGCATTTGGCGACGGCGATCTGAACATCCCCGAAAGCGGCAACGGCGTTCCCGATGTGCTGGATGAAGCCGACTGGGCCTTGCTGGCGTACCTGGAACTGCAACACGAGGATGGCGCGGTGCCGCTGGGTCGGGGCAATGCCCAGGATGCCCAGCGGGATTATGTGCGCGAGCACGGCAGCGCGCCGCCGTATGGGATTTTCCCGCCGCGCGTGTCATCCGCGGCTGAATATGCAGCCGTCGCGGCGCAATATGCCCGGCTGATCCGCGATCACAATCCCGAGCGAGCCGCCACCTATCTCGCATCGGCCGAGCGGGCATTCGCGTGGGCACAGTCACAAGCCGGCGAGGGAGACGGCGATGCCCGGCTGCTCCGCGCGTCGGCTGCCGCCGAGTTGTACGCCACCACCGGCAACGATGCGCATCACCAGGCGTTTCGGCAGTTGTTCAATGACGGCGCGTTCCGGAATTACCACTACCGGATGGCGGCATATCTGCCGGCATTCATGGGAACTTATGTACGACTGGATGATGATCGGACTGATCCGGAGATTCGCGACGCGATGCGCGCCGAGTTGATCCGGCGCGCCAATGACGGCCTGCGGAAGCTCGATGAAGTGCCCTATCGCGCCGGATTGGGCAACCGCAATCGCGGTTTCGGCTGGGGCAACCTCAATGGGGGCGGCCACTACGCCAACCTGCTGTTGCTCGCTCATGATCTCACCGGTGAACAGCGTTACCTGGACGGCGCCAGCCTGAATGCCGATTTC
Organism: uncultured Tepidisphaeraceae bacterium; assembly: GCA_964446155.1. GTDB lineage: Bacteria > Planctomycetota > Phycisphaerae > Tepidisphaerales > Tepidisphaeraceae > CAYUNS01. The sequence continues at coordinate 13,655 of CAYUNS010000041.1, forward strand.
CAGCTTGGCTGTAACCCACTGTCAAAGACATTCATTACCGGAATGGGCGACCGCCCGCCCCGCCATCCACAGATCGCCGCGTACCTTTACACCGGCCCGGGCAAAACCGGCGATACCGTGCGGGGCATCACGATCTACGGTCTGGCTGACCGCGCATTGTCGTGGTATCCGGCGTCCATTCCGCCGTGGCGACGCTGGCGCGACATTGGCAACGGCGGCGCAGAAATCAGCAGCGAGTTCACAATCACCGAGACGATCGGCGCATCATCCATGCTTTACAGCACGCTTCACGCGCTGGATCAGAAGGAAGTTCGCCCAGACAGGCAGGAGCCCGACAAATGAGTAACAATGGTGTTTCGCTCCACGGCCACCATGCCGACCCAAGGAAGCTGACCGTTTGCCCGGTCAGCGACCTACCACCAGGCACACGACGAATTGCTGAAACTGGCGATGGGATCAGTATCGGCGTCTTCAACATCGATGGGACATTGTACGCACTGCGCAACATCTGCCCGCATCGCAAGGCGCCGCTGTGCAAGGGACAGCTCACCGGCCGTGTCACGAGCGATGGCCCGGGCCACTGGCAGATGAGCGAGCCTAGTGACGTACTTCGTTGCCCCTGGCACGGTTGGGAATTCGACATTCGCACTGGCCGATCCGTGTTCAACCCGCACAAGTTGCGGGTCATGGCCTATGACGTGACGGTGGAACGAGATAGCGACTGTACATCGGCATGCAATACCGATGATCCGGCGCTGGAGATGTTTCCGGTTACGGTGTCGTCCGGAATGGTGACGGTGCTTCTCGATGGCCGAGCGACAGGGGAAGGCGAGGGCGGGCGCCCGGCAGGAAATACTACACAGGGCGAAACGCCCTCTCGCGCCAAGTCGTCGAGGACCTGATCACCTGCCCCGGCGTCCTGCACGTCAAGTGGTTGTGATCGGCACTGACAGACATCGGCGAGTGAAGCCAAAGGTCATTGTCTGCTGCCCTCCACTATTGACAGATTTCCCAGATAACAGTGGTATCCTTCGGCGTACGATGCATGCACGTTGAATGATTCACTTCAACACGCTCACCGGTCATCACATCTTTCAGTGCGCGAGGATTTCCGGGCAATCGGAGAACGCGGTTTTCGTCAGATCGGCTGTAAAGCATGAGGTAGGCACCCCCTGCCATGACAAAATCGTCATGCTCACTATAGATATGCACGCCTGCGTCAGCCGAAAATTGCCGCAGAAGTGCAGCCGGAACTGCAGGCCCTGAGCTGATGACATCCACACGTTCACCCTCATCGTGTACAACCAACCCTGGCCAATCAGTCCCGCGGATCGTACCCAGAACCCTGTCGCCCGCTGCCGGAACTGGAATGAACGCCGACTTCACCGTCTCATCGAACTCGGCGTCGCAACCAAACTCGCGGCGGCGAAACTCCGTGTCGATACCAAGACCATACACGGCTTTGTTCGTCCCATAGACGACTTGAAGAGGCCCCGTGAGATTGACCTCAGCCAGTGCAACGCCACAGAGCGATCGCGCATCGGCCGCACGAATCCCTGACTCGCCGATGCACCCGGGCGCATAGATCCACAACGCTGATGCCTTCTGCCGCTGAAGCAGGGCACGGATTGTAGTTTGCGACTCCACCGAATGATGGAAGCTGTTTAAGAACACGTAGAACCGGTACGCCTTTCCGATGCCGCGAACCAGATCCCCCTCCTCAATGCAATCGAAAGGAGCACCCAGTGATCCCGCGCCCACCTGCTTCTGGATACTTAACAGAGGAACGGACAACGCAGGTGAGTATTGCATGCAGGCCTGGGACCGACTGCTCCAGACAAGCGCCACTTGTGCGGCGGAAGCTCTGGAGGCCTGCGCGATCGCCCTCTCCACGCCGCGTATTCGCGACAATGCTTCCTGCGTCTGGCCCGCATTGAATGAACCACCCTTCAAGTCCACCCAGCTCATCGTCATGCCGGTGCAAAGTGCGGCGCCGAAATCGCGTAGTAGAATTGCGTTGCTCTGCTCCCAGGATGCAGGCCGCACACCAATCATCGGCCCACCACCGACATCTTCAAACACGGCGATGTCCGCTGATGAGATATACGGCTTGTTCCGCGCAATAGCGCTCGCGGCAGGGGCCTGTGCGGTATGAACACCACCCACGCCGCGATGCGCATAGTCATAGGGGGAGGCTATGAAATCGATCGCTTCCGCGTCGAGAATCCGTTGAACGCTGAGATGCCCCTTCATCTGTGGATTGGAAAGGCCTGCCCCACCAGTATGGGTGAAACCGTAGCCATAGAAGATGCCCATCGTCCGCGCACAGCGGCTTTCGCTTTTCATTGCGCCGCAGATGTCGATGGCGGTGTCGGCAACAAGGTCACTTGTGCATAGATGCAGATCAATGATGTCTTGATCCGTCACAGGATCAAACAGCAGGCGCGGGCTGGTCGCCAGCCGCCGTTGTGCGGAGGGAAGCTCCGCATCTTCGATGCGTGCCTCCACTTTTCCCCACCGGCGCGCCAGTTCCTGATCGCTGCCGTACCTGGCCTTCAGCCAGTTGCGGAAATATCGCCGCATGCATTCGCTATAGTCACAGACTCCATCCCAGATGAATGCCCCCCAATACATCCACTCATACGAATGTCCGCCACCCACGTAGAAGCCCATAATATGATCTGCCCAGGGGCTCTCGTCCAAATGTCTGACGAGGCTGCGTGCCGCTTCGCAAACCTCGCGTCTCCAGGTCGGTCCGGCAAACGACACATACGACGGCGATCGCCCGTGATACTTCGCTTTCAGGGACAATCCATCGTCAGACTTCAAGGCAAACGGGCGTTTCGCAGCAGCAACCCCCGTACGTGGATCAACCGAAACACACTGCTCAGCCGGACAGTAGTCCGGCCACCAGGACGCCTCATCAGGTCCACTCCACCAGACCATCGGAAGAAGGCATGCATCGGGATTGTCGCCTAGAAGTTTGCCAATGACGTCATCCGTTTCGGAATAATCATATCGTCCCGGCCCACACCACCCCGTTGGAAGGGTGAACCTGAGAACGTCATATCCACAATTCCGAAAGACCTCTGATCCTGACGCATACACGTATGGGAAGTTCATCCCCAAGCTTCTTCCATTCTCCAGAAAGTGAGGAACCCCGCCGATGAGATCTGTATGAAAGTGAGGCATAGGAACGAAATCTCCAGAATGGATGAACGTCTAAACCGAGGGACAGTGGCATGTGCTTTGGCTCATTAAAATCTTTCATTCCGCGGAAACCACGCCCTGCATGCGCATGGGCGACCATTCAACATCCAGTTTCAAAAAGGTGAGCGTCACGAATCCCGTTTTCGGCCGACGTGGGTTAGCGAGCGGACGCGTTGGCGGGCGGGATGAAGAAGCCGTAGCAGAACACGGCCGGGCCCATGTTCTCATGGACGGTGAACTCATTCATGATGTAGATACGCTCTTCCGGGCACCAGCGTCGGAGCATGGGGAAGTTGCTGGCCTGGCCATCGTTCGCGTAGCCGTTGTCCACGCCGGGGTATTGCGCCGACCAATAGAGCCGGACTTTGTCGCTGCCACCATGCATGCGGGCATAACCATAGACCGGGATCCCCGGCACCGGCTCGTCGATCCCGTCGGCGGCGCTGGGGTTGTGGGCGATGGTGATCGGGTATCGATGCCCCACGCCGGTGATCCATGTCATACCCAGCGGGTTGGCACCGAGTTGATGCCCCAGTGCGACCAGCGCCGCGTCATAGAGTTCCTTATCCTGCGTCAGCACATAGCCTTGGATCATGTCGATCACCACCCGGGGCGTATTGGCAACATTGCCCCACGAAGGATCCTGCCGGACCGGCCGGTGATACCCCGGCTCACGCGTGGCCTGCGCGTATTTGCGCGCCTGCGCGATGACCCGCCGCTCGCTCGCAACGCGAAGCTGTTCATCCGTGCCGGGCTGGGTGCTGGTCGCATAGGCCCAGCACGCCTCGTAGGGAATGGATTCACCTTTAAGCACGTCATGATACTCATCTTGCCCCGTGGTTTTGAACAGCTCCGCCGCGGCGTAAGCCGTCGCCGAGGCGATCCCTCGGTTGCTTAGGTCGGCGTGCTCACGCCCGTAGGCCCAGGCGGCTTCGGCGACCCGCAGGTACTTCGCCGAGCGATCCGGATCGATCTCCCGGAACACCCGCGCCGCCTGCGCCGCCGTCCCCGCCAGGTGGATCGTGGTCCGTGTGTCCTTGGCGTACGCGTAAAGCGGCTGATCATCAACATCCGGCATCTTATGATGGGCAAATTTCGCGGTCTCTACGCGGTAATGAACACCACCATCTTCCGGATCCTGCATCCGCGCGAACCAGTCCAGCCCCCATGCCGCCTCATCCAGGATGTCCGGCACACCGTTGCCGCTCTCGGGGATATTCAATTGCCGATCGACGAACCGATCGGGCGCGATCTCATAGATCGTCATCAACTGCTGCGGAATGGTGATGTGGACGCCGCGGCGATCGTAGTCGCCCGCATCATGCCAGCCGCCCCATCCATCGATGGTCTTGCCGTCGACAACCTTGTTCGGCAGCGATGCCAAATCGTCGCTATCGCCCTGGGCCGTGGTCAGCAGCGCCGGGCGGGTATGGCACGCGGCGTGCGTGAATTGAGTGTGTTCTTTGGTCAGCGCAATGCCGCACCGCTGATGGAACAACCCCCGCGCCACCGTCGTGAAAACAGATTGATACACGTCGTCGGCGATGCGAAAATCATAAGACCGCCCCACGCCAGGCACATGAAGGTAGTAGCGACCAGGCCGATTGAACTTGGAGAAATCCAGGACGTAAAGGTCTTCGCCGCTTTCCCGATCGTTCTTTCGGACCAGCGACGGCTTTCCGCTCAGAACACGTTTCCTGGAATCTGCATCGACCAGATGAAACGCGTCGGCATGATCGAGCGGCAGGGAACCCAGTGTGCCAAGGTAGCCGCCCAGGTAAGCGATCTTCGTGCCCGCCCGCGGGAGGTAACCAACCTGGTTCGCCTTGATGTTGCGGTTGATTGTCGATGTGTCATCCCAGCTGAACCGCTGTTCGACCGTACCGCCCGATGCGTCGCCCGACCCAGCCCTGACGCGATACGCCTGTTTGGGCTTCAAGGGGGTGGCCAATTCAAGGTAGATATGGTGTTCAACCGTCTCAATGCGATACGGCCATTCAATGTTCTCAAACGCTACCAGCCGAGACTCGCGCCCCACGCGCGCCGGCGGCTCCCCTCTACCGTTTGCTGGCCCCACCAGATATGCCTGCGGCGACTCGAGCGCTTTGAAGTTGGGCTCGGCCCCTGCCATGTTCTGTATGAACGTCAGCCGAATGTAGCGATTGCTCTCAACCTCCACCTCAAACGGCCCAGCAAGTACCTGCGACGAAATCAATCCGACGACGCTACACATGATGGCTCCAAGCCGCAACGGTGACATAGATGCACTCCGAGTTAGGGGTTGAGGCGACCAAATGCGAGTCTGCACAGGACAAGTCTGGCGTGACGAAACGGAGGCGATGGGCAAAACTTCGGCTACCGTGCCGTCCTGGGAGGGGGGCGAATCGATATCCACCACCCATGGTTAAACGATGGTTAACTTAGTCTGGGAAGTCCAGCATGTCAAGCACCTCCCTCCCTGTGCGCAACCCATCGCCATGCTTATTGCCAGACATGGACAGGACAGAAAGGGGGATCAGCTTGATATATGACCGAGAGACAAAAATGAGGTCGCCCTGCAATGGCACAAAGACAAGCCGTACACGACGCGCCTTATGATCGCTCGCGCCAGCCATGGCCTTCTGCGAGAATGGTGTTGTGTTCAATGACACCCACGGAATCGGAGAAAAGGTGGATGTCGCCTTTTTGTCTTCCGATTACCGTGATTCCTTGTTGCCTTCCTCCAATTTATCCAGAAATCGACGAATGTCGGCACGATAAAATTGCTCCACATCACGAACCTCATCACGAACCTTTTCGCTTGCTTCCGGGTGACGCAACAGTGACCGCAGGGCATCGCCTTGCCGCAACTCGAACAGCGTTCGAAGGAACTCCTTGGATGCTATTGGCGATGCCCGCGAAATGGTGTCGAACGCATCATGGGCAGTCAGCATGGGATTAGCCCTTCGCAAGTCAGCGTATTGTTGCATCAGCGTCTTCGCCAGGCGGATGTCACTAGCCGGCTGCGTATAGAGCGCCCCAATAAGAGCCG
>CAYUNS010000041.1:19905-26903 GCA_964446155.1 uncultured Tepidisphaeraceae bacterium
CATGGCGGGCATAATCATAAAATATTTTCTGGGCAGATGCTTTCCCTCCGGCTTGCTGGGGACTAAGGACCATTTCCTTAAATGCCTCGGCCACAATCTGTCGCACGACATCGGCATAAGCATCGTCCGCCACCCTGAGAAATAATCGCGCATTTGCCGGGTCCATAAGCAGGTAATCTTTTAGCGCCGCGGGGTCTTTACTATGAACATATATCTGCAGCAGCGCAACCGATCGGTCCACGGCCGGGATTCTTTCATTCTGCGCCACACGCTTCGCCGCAATGACATCCACCGGTTCTTCAAGATGGATGTAGCGATAGAAACTCCGATACATGGCGATGTAATCATCGAGTAGTTGGTTTCTATCCGCCTCATCCTCCGGAAAATCCGGAAACTGGCGCTGCAATCGCTCCCGTTCGGATTCTCGTTTTTCTGGTGTGGAATGAATGTATCCTTGAGCGGTCTTCCATGCATTCTCTGATCCGCTGCCCCATGCTTTACGCAGGGCGGGTTCATCAATAGCTCCCATCAATAGGACGGGAGAAAGAAATAGCGCGAACAAAAAAGCACTGCGCATCGGGATTTCGTTCAGCTTCATGATCTTCCACTCCAAATCAAAACCGTGACGGACATCAGTTATTCAAAAATCGACGAAAGATCATTCAGGATCCCCCTGTGCAACATGCCATCTCCTTCAATATGTCTTTACCTGCGAGTTTAACGTGACCCGCAGTTCGGATATTCGATGGCATGTTAAAGGCGTGCCCCCCCGGAGCGCTTGTCGGGTCTTTCTCTCGCAGGCGGCGTTCAGTTGCCGCGCATGGCGCTGCGGGCCATATCGTAGACATCGAGGCATCGTCTGGCCGAATCGCTCCAGCTCATGCGCTGGACCTCGAAGCTGCCGTGCTGACGCAGCGTGCTGGCGAGCGGGGGATGCTTGAGAACGGCGACGATCTTGTTGGCCATCTCGTTGATGTCCCAGAAATCGACCTTGAGCGCGTGCTGGAGCACCTCGCTCACGCCCGACTGCTTGGAGATGAGGACCGGCACGTCGTTGCTCATCGCCTCGAGCGGGGCGATGCCGAACGGCTCGGAGACCGAGGGCATGACATAGAGGTCGGCCATCTTGAAGATGCGATCGACATCGGCGCCGCGGAGAAATCCGGTGAAGAGGACCTTGTGTCCGATGCCCATGGAGGCGGCCATCTCGATGGTCCTCCGGATCATGTCGCCGGAGCCGGCCATCACGAATTTCACATTGTCCATCACCTCGAGCACCTTGCGGGCGGCGGCGAGGAAATACTCCGGGCCTTTCTGCATGGTGATTCGGCCGAGGAACAGCACGATCTTCTCGTTGTTGCGAATCGCGTAGCGATCCGTGTCGAACCCGTTGCCGTTGGATTCGATCGCGTTGTAGACCACTTCCATCTTGGACGGATCGACGCCGTACTGATGGACGCACTGGTTTTTCGTGAGATGGCTGACCGCGATCACCTTGATCGCCCCATGCATGCCGCGGCGTTCGATGTCGTAGATTCGGGTGTCGACGTGCTGCCCGGAGCGGTCGAATTCAGTCGAATGGACATGGACGACCAGGGGGACGCCCTTGATGCCCGCGACCGCCAGTCCGGCCGGGAAGGTCATCCAGTCGTGCGCGTGAACGACGTCGAAGTCCTCGCCGCGCGCCCTTTCCGCGGCCAGCGCGGCATAGCGCTGCACTTCGCCGAAGAGGTCTCCCGAATAATGCCCACCCGGCTGTCCCGAGGCCGCCGGCGCCGCGGCGATGGCGGCGCCCAGGGCGGCGGGCGCTCCGGGTCGGGTCTCGACGCGCGAACGCCGGACGACGCTCTCCCCCATCGCGCTTTGATATTCCCCCGCCGAGGCATACGGGCTGGTGAGTTGCGAGCTGACCGAGCGAAACCGCACGCGGTCGAATTCGTCGAGACGGAATTCCGTGGAAGGCGCTTCGAGAGGCGAACCGGCGCGCGGACTGACAAGCCGCAGATGCGTGGAGAAAGGCGTTGAAACCGGCCGGGGCAGGACGAACATGATGTCCGCGCCAAGACCGCTCATCGCCCTGGTCAGTCCATAGCAGGCCGTTCCCAGTCCACCACTGATGAAGGGGGGAAACTCCCACCCGAGCATGAACACGCGCATAATGCCAACTACTTTCTGAAATGCCCGCGCCGTGTGGTCGATTCGTTCCATCCGCGCAGCCGCGCTGCGCGAGGAAACCATTCTCCAACCCTGCATGAATGCGATGGAGAATCTTCTCCAACGCCACCCAAAAACGATAAGGAGGCAACCAAAATGGACTATTCAGTCCTCTATTCCCATAAAAACCGCTGTTGGGAGAGAGTCCTGCCGCCTCTCGGCTTCTCTTATACCTTAAAAACTCCCAACCTTCCTTGTCAATATCTTCGTTATATCTTCCCGTTGACTCGCGGAAGAGCGACAGATCAAACTTCGGGCGTTCATCCGGCTGGAAGAAGGCTGACGCAAATGAAGTGCCGATTGCCGGTCGCATAGGCGGCACAAGCGGCGGGCGGCAGCGGCATCACGACTGTAACCTGTTGTTATTTCTTTATCAGCGCGCCATCCGGCGCCGGATTCACCACCGGGGCAACTCGATCGCAACACCGAAAGGAATTGCCTGTTTTACAGGCGAATTTGCCATCCCGCCCCACCCGCCTTATTGTTGATCCCTGCGATGAACGAAGCCGTCCCCGCCATCTACACCATTCATGAAGCCTCGCGGCGGGTTTCGCTGATGCCGCGGCTGCTGGCGCTGGGGGTGGGTATGACGTGCCTGGCGGTCTTATGGATCGGAGCGGGCATTCAACCCAATCCGTCCGGAATGGGAAGCCATACCGATCTGGGGCTGACCAAATGTCAATTTCTTGGCAATTCGGGACTTCCATGTCCGAGTTGTGGAATGACGACCAGCTTTGCGTGGTTCGTGCGGGGCAACCTGGCGGCGAGCGTTTATGTGCAGCCGATGGGGGCGCTGCTGGCGATGATGAGCGCCATCACTTTCTGGATCGCGTTCTACATCGCCCTCACCGGCCGACCGATCCACCGCGCGGCGAGGTTCCTCTCCACCGGACGGTTCCTCTTCGCCATCCTGCTGTTCGCGGCGCTCGCATGGGCCTGGAAGATCTTCATCCATCTCCAGGGATGGGATGGATGGGGATGACCGCGCGGCATCGCCGCGTTCGGACGATCGTCATCGACATTGCATCGGTGCACCCCCTCCGGTACAACCACCGGCGATGAAGCGTTCATTCACCGCGCGGCGGGGCCTGCACCTTGGCATACTTCTGACGGCGCTTGCGCTGACGGGAGGATGCAACGTGCTGGGATGGGCGGCGCAGGCGTTGCCGGCGCCGACGATCCAACCGAAATACGAGGGATTCGCCGGGGAATCCGTCGCCGTGATGGTGTGGGCGGATCGCGGGATGCGGATGGATTGGCCGAAAATGCCGATCGACATCGCATCGGCCATCCAAAAACTGCTCCAGGAGACCGACGCCCGGCAGTTCAAGGGGACGACCTGGCCCTGGCCGGCGGAATCGGTGGCGAGGTTTCAACGCGATCATCCGGACATTGAATCCCAACCGATCACTGAGGCCGCGGCCCGCATCTCAAACATCACGCGCCTCATCTACATCGAGATCGAGGATTTCGGCACGCGGACGGACTACAACATCGAGTTGTATCGCGGCCACATCACCGGGACGGTGAAGGTGATTGAAATCTCCAACGGCGTGGGGACGCTGGCGTTTGAGGAGCAGGACATCTCCTCGCTGTTCCCCCGTCGATCACCGCGCGAAGGCATGCCCAACGTCAAGGAGTGGAACGTCTATGTAGGCACGCTCGGAAGCTTCGCGCAGGAAATCACCCGCCGATTCGTCCCTTATTCCGCAGAGGATTGATTGCATCACCCCACCCGTTTCAATCGGTGTTTGGCGGCCTGGCATCGAATGGCGTTCGGGCTGTTGCTGCTCGGCGTGCTGCCACTGCTGAGCGGCTGCTATGTTCCGGCGGTGCTGGCGTACAAGCTCGGGCTTGAGCCGCCGATCCCGGCGAAGTACGTCCCTCCTCGAGTCCCCCTGCTGGTGCTCGCGGAGAACTATCGCAGCCCCGCATCCCATGCGATCGAAGCGGACCAGTTGGCGAGATTCGTCTCCGAGGAATTGGAACGCCGCAAGATCGCTCCGATTGTCGGGCAATCGAAGCTGGAGGCGCTGCGGCGGGAGCGTCCGGATGAATTTCGCGGGATGAAGGTCGAGGAAGTCGGCGCGGCCGTCGGCGCGCAACAGGTGCTCTACATGGACATTGTCCACTGGTCCATGAGCGAACTGGACGGATCGGACATGGCCAGGGGCAGCGCGACGGTTTATGTGCGGATCGTGGATGTCGCCAGCGGGGCGACGGTCTGGCCGAGCGACAGCGCGGGCGGGCATCCCGTCAGCTACGAATCCCCCTACCGCTCCTCCGGTGAAGGCGTGACGATGACCGACATCCGCATGCGCGTCCTCCGCGCCCTCGCGGATCGAACGGCAAAGCTGTTCTATCCGTGGAAACCCGAAGGCGTGGGCGGCAATCAATGACGCAAGGGAAGCCGCGGCCGGCTCGACGCCGTGAACCGCATCCCGGCTTCGCGCATGGCAGGGCGCCTTCGCTTGCGAATCACAACCCGCCCGGACAATCGTATCGTTCGGCCTCTCCGGATTTGAACGGGTCATAAAGCAATTCGATGATCGGCGCGAGCGAGGGATCGAGCGCAACCCCCCCGCGCGCGGGAAGCGGATCGGCCTCGACGACCGGCCGAAGCACATCGCGCATCCGTTCAAGGAATAAAGTCACCTCCAGCCCCATGAAAACCGGAGGCACGTCAACGAACTTGGTCTGGTAGCTGCGATAGAGACTGAGCACCCCGCGCGGATTGGATCGCTTGTAATGCTCGAGGGCGACGGCGCACTGGATCATGCCCTGGTAGAACGAATGCTTCAGCCCATACGCCATGTGCCATATGTCTTCCCACGCCTCGTGCGCCTCGAAAAACTCACGGTCGTTGAAAAGATGAATGCCGTCGTAATACAGCTTTCGCTCAAGCTCCGGAGGCATGGGGTGGTTTGACATGGATCAACAGGCTTGCGGGACGAGTGAACAGGCGAGCGAACCTCGTCATTCGCCTTTTGCGGGACGGGCCTCGCTCGTGTAAAGATCGAGGTAGAAATACATCAGGTCTTTCCCGCTGACGGTGCGCGTGCGCTGGTGTCGGAAGCGGAACTTCTCGAACAGCCGGATCGCCGGATCGCGATCCATGAAGGTGTCGAGCGTGATCTTGAGATAGCCGTTTTCCTGGCAGAACTTCAGGGCGGTTTCGACGAGCCGCGTGCCGATGCGCTGGCGGCGGTATTCGTCGGTGACGCGCAGCCGCCGTATCTCACCGGCGCCTTCCTCGTGATGCTGCACCCCGACCATGCCGACGATTCGCCCGTCGTCCAGTTCGGCGACCCAGAAATGATTTCCGGGGCAATTCATGTAGACGGTTTCAATATCGTCAATGTCCAGACCGGTGTCGTTCTCCGCGAGCTTCGCACCGGCAAGCTCCTCTCTGTAGAGCTTGCGGCAGGCCGGCAAATCACCGGATTTGAAGCTGCGCACCTTCACTGAACTGTTCAACCGGTCGTTCATGTCGTTTTCATTGTAGCAACGCCAGGCCGATGGGGGAACGAACAGGGACAGGCCGAAACCCTCTCCCAACGCATCAGGCAATGGTGAGAAAGGTAAGCGAATCGGAAGCGGTGTCGAGGACAGCGACGGATTTTTCGGCCGCGCGATGCAGGGCGCCGGGGTTGATCGTTCTCACCCTGCCGATGCGGTCATCTTCGCGAAGATGGGTATGGCCTTGAAGAAAATAGTCGTGCCGCTGCCCCTCGATGATCCGTCGGCGAACGGCGGGATCGTCCCCATGTGCGACCGCGAGGCGTTTGCCATCGAATTCAAATTCCCCGAATCTCTCGCAGCATCGCACGCCGACGATCGACGCGTATCGCCGAAGGAGGTCGCGATCCCAGTCGCAATTGCCGAAGACAAACGCGCTGGGCAGCCCGGCAAGCTGATCGAGCACCAGGTCGTTACAGACATCTCCGCAATGAATGAAGAAGGCGACCTGGTGTTCCTTCAATCGCGCGACCGCGCGGGCGGCCATCTCAACGCGATCATGCGTATCGCTGAGAATTCCAAGAATCATGCCCATCAAGCTAAGGCTGATGCCCCACCAGGGCAACCGCATCCCTGCCATCTCTCATTTTCCTGTCGTCCTGCCCGCCTCTCTTTGACGTTTGCCGGGCGAAACGTACTCTCCTCTGCCGTGTCGAAACCCGACCCATCCCGGAAACCAGGTGAAAAGGCTTACTTGCTGCGCGGGTTGTTGTCCGCGAATGTCCTGTTCGCACGGAATTACCATCAACTGCGGGTGAACCGGAAGATGCGGATCGCGAAAAAAGGGGCGGCGATCGTCATCTGCAATCATGTGAGTGGGCTGGACCCGCTGCTGTTGCAGGCGGTGTGCCCGCGGGTGATTCACTGGATGATGGCGAAGGAGTTTTACGACATGCCCGCGCTGAACTGGGTCTTTCGGACGATCCAGGCGATTCCCGTCGCGCGCAGCGGCCGGGATGTGTCGGCGACGCGAATGGCGATGCGCGTGCTGTCCGGAGGAGGCGTGCTGGGCGTGTTCCCGGAAGGGCGGATCGAAAACACGCGCGAACTGCTCCCCTTTCAAACCGGCGTGGCGATGATGGCGATGAAGACCGGTGTGCCGATTCATCCGGCGTACCTGGATGGAACGCAACGAAACAAGGAGATGCTGCCGGCGTTTCTCGTCGCCCATCAGGCCCGTGTGAGCTTCGGAGATCCGATCCTCCTGCCGGCCGGAGGCGATCGGTCGCGGCGTCGAGCGCCTCGCGCGAGGTGTCTCCGGCCGG